>JAJXZP010000257.1 GCA_021779995.1 bacterium
GGCGACGAAGCCCTCGGGGGCGGGGCGGCACGCGGCGGAGTCGATCTTGTTCCACACGGCCAGCGCGTCCGGCCGCGAACGCAGGAAGGCTTCGTCCTCGGCGTGCAGCCCGGCGACCCCGTCGACGAGGTAGAGGGCGAGATCGGCCCCTCCGGCGAGGCGGCGCGATCGGGCCACGCCCTCCGCCTCGATCTCGCTCGCCGCGGTCCGAAGGCCCGCGGTGTCGACGAGACGGACGTACATGCCCTCGATCTCCATACCCGCCTCGATCCAGTCGCGCGTGGTGCCGGGTTCGGGCGCCACGATCGCGCGCTCCTCGCGCAATAGGAGGTTGAAGAGACTCGACTTGCCCGCGTTAGGCCGCCCCGCGACGACCACCCGCGCCCCCTCGCCGTGCAAGCGGCCGGCGGCGTAGCTCCCGGCCAAGGCGGCGAGGTCCGAGCGCAAGGCCCGCAGCGGGGCCGGATCGAAGCCCTCCCCGGCCTCGGCCTCGTCCTCCCCGTAGTCAAGTCGGGCCTGGACCTCGGCCAGCAGGTCCACGAGACGGGTGCGCGCGGCGGCGATGCGGCGCGAAAGTCCGCCCTCGAGGCGCCGCAGAGCCTCGGCCCGGGCGCCGTCGCTCCTGGCGCGCACGAGTTCCTGCACGGCCTCGGCCCGCGCCAGATCGGTCTTGCCGTGGACAAAGGCGCGAAAGCTGTACTCGCCGGGAAGGGCCGGCGCGAAGCCGGCGGCCGCCAATGCCGCGAGCGCCCGGCGGACGACCGCCGGCGAGCCGTGGCAGGAAAACTCGACGCCATCCTCGCCGGTGGCGCTTCGCGGAGATCGAAACACGGCGGCGAGCACCTCGTCGATGCGCTCCCCGGAGGCAGGGTCGACCAGCTCCCCGTGGACGAGGGTGTGGCCGGGAGTCGACAGCAGGGCGGCGGGACGCGAGAAGCAGGCGGCGGCGCGCTCGATGGAGCCCGGGCCCGAGGCGCGGATGACGGAGATCGCCGACTCGCCGGGAGGTGTGGCCAGGGCCACGATGGGCGTCGGCTCGTCGAGATAGGATCGCGGCATGGATCGGGAAACCATATAGCGCGCCTGCGGCGCTATGCAAGCGGCCCAGAGGCGGAGTTCGGCTTGACAAGCTTCGCCGCGGCCGCGAAGAATGAGGCCCGCGCGCGTGCAAAAGACGCGCGGGACCGCTATATTTCTACCGAGCACGAAGAAGGAAGAGGAGGAATAATGAAGCGCAGAGCACTGGTCGCCGCACTTGTTTTCGCGCTGGCGGCCCTTTCGTTATCGGCCCAGGCGACGGTCAGCCAGAAGCAGGATGTGGCGATCTTCGCCCTCGGCTACTACGGATGGGCCATCCCCCAGGAGGCGCTCGGCAACATCGATGTCGAAATACAGAAGGTCTTCGTCGACCTCGGCAGGTTCAACATCATAGGGATGACCGAGCGGCTCTCCTCCGGAGGGCTCGATCAGTTCATCGCGACGCTGAAAAAGGCCAAAGAGGCCAACTTCGTGATGCCCGACAAGTACCAATTCGGCGAAGCGGTCCTCACCGAGGCCGAGTTCAACAAGCTCTTGGGCGCCTTCATCGTCGCCGTTCCCGTCGTCACCAACTTCAACTCGTTCTACAACTACAAGTCCTTCCAATACGAAACCCAGCTGAAGACGAACGTCACCTTCATCGACGTCGCCACCGGCAACACGATCGGCATCTCGGAGGTCGAGACCACCGGCACGAACAAGGACAACCAGGCCGCATCGATCGCCAGCGCCATCGATTCCATCCCCATGCAGCTCCAGTTCGAGATCAGGAAGATTCCCGCCTTCCAGATCAGCACCCGGATCCTCGAGGTGCGGGGAGCCGAGGTCAAACTCCAGCTCGGCCAGGACATGGGCATACAGAAAGGCGACGAGTACGCGGTCATCAAGCAGAGCACGATCATGGGTGTGCAGGACCAGCGCGAGGTCGGCCTCATCGACATCAAAGACGTCGGCACCGGCATCTCCACCGGCCAGATCATCTATTCGAACATCCCGCTCGGCCCGAACGTCCAGCTCCGCGAGATACCCCGCCTCGGCGTCGACGCCGAGCCCTATCTGCATGTCATCACCGGCGCGCAAAGCGCGGTTCTGCCGGGCGTGCGCATGGTCGTCTCGCGCGGCTTCTACGGCTTCCGGCCCTATGTGGGCGTTCAGATTCCGGTCGCGCAGATATGGAACTTCGGCACGATCTTCGCCGTTCCCGTGAGCGCCATCCTGGGCGGCGAGTTCAACATGCACCTGGGCCGCCTCACGGTCACGCCCTACGGCGGCGTCGGCATCACCTATCTGTACGTCTCCGAAGCCATCACCGGATACAATAGCCAAACCAGCTTCCTCTCCCATGTCGGCTTCCAAGGCTACGTCAATCTTTCCTACCTCATCACCCGCGACGTGAGCATCTATGCCGAAGGAGGCGTCGACTATTGGCTCAAGACGACCCCGTACTTCGACTCCTACGGCGGCCCGGGCTTCGGCGGCGGGCTTTCGATCAAGCTGTAATTTGACGGTCGCCGCCGCCATCGGCGGCGGCGACCGCAATCGGAGCGCATGTGGACGACAGCGATCTTACGGGGCTCGACTTCGCCGTGGCGAGAGAGCATATCCTGGCCTACGCGATCGACATTAAACGCTACGACCGGGACATCGCCGCCGCCGCGGGCGATGTCGAGCTCTGGTCCTCGCGGGAGAAGCTCGCGCTGGAAAAGGGCATGGCCGATCTCGCGGCCGCGGCCAAGGCCAAGGCCGAGGGCGCCCGGGCCACGCTCGCCGCGCTGAGCGGCGAGCGTGACGAGCTCAAGGCCAAGGTCGCCGCCATGAGGCGGCAGCTGCCCTCCCTCCGCGCGAGCGAACGCAGCGTCGACCCCGACCGCCTCCTCGCGGAGCTGCAGCTCATGACCGGAGAGCTCCTCGGCGACCGGGGCGCGGATGCCGCCGCGGGCGGGACCGAGCGCGAAATCGCGAAGCTGGAGGCGGGGGCCGCCGCCGAAGCCTCGCTCGCCGAGCTCAAGAGGAAAATAGGACGGGGCGGCCCCGAGCCCAAGCCCGACACGGACGGCCGCGAGCGCGGATGAGCCGGATTCTCCTCCTCCCGGACGCACCGCGGCCGCTCGTCTTCGCGCACCGCGGACTTTCGCTGCGCGCCCCGGAAAACACGATGGCCGCCTTCCGCCTGGCCCTCGCCGAGGGCGTGCGTGGCATCGAGCTCGATGTCCGCTTGAGCGCGGACAATCGGCCGGTCGTCATCCACGATCGCAGGACCGGACGCGTCGCGCCGGGCCAGGGTCGCTCGCCTTCGGGCTTCTCGGTGGAGTCCACGCCCTGGCCGGTCCTTTCCCGGCTGGACATCGGGCTTTGGAGAGGCGAGCGCTGGAGGGGCGAACGGATACCGCTCCTCGACGAGGTCTTCGAAGAGGCTGACGGCACGGCCTATTTCGATATCGAGCTCAAAAGTCCGACCATCCGGGCCATCCCGCTCGCGGAGGCGGTCCTGCGCTCGATAGCGTCGGCGAAAAAAGGCGGCGCCATCGCGCGCCGCTGCATCGTCTCGTGTTTCAATCCCTTCACGCTCGCGTATTTCAAGGCGGCGGCACCGCGCATTCCCACCGCCATCATCTGGTCGAGGGAGTTCGAGGTGCCGGTCTTCCTGCGCCGCGGCGAGGGGAGATGGCTGGGGAAGGTCGATTGCCTGAAGCCCGAGCGAAGCCTGGTCGATCAGGCGCGCGCGAGGCGCTGGAAGGCCCGCGGCTGGCCCTTCCTCGCGTGGACCGTCGACAGCCCGGCCGAGGCCGGGCGCCTGGCGCGCCTGGGCTGCGACGGTTTCATATCCAACGAGGCGGATCGCCTCGTATCAGGGAAGCGTTGAGAGCAGGTCGTCTCCCAGGGCTTTCCGGCCGAGCTGCGTGAACGCCGCCTGCACGGCGGAGGTCTTGTCCGAGCCCAGCCCGGTGCCCACTTTCTCGGCCGAGTAGAGCACGGCGCCGTTCGATAGATCGACGACCTTCAGAGCGCCGCGCACCGTGGCGATGAAGGTGGAACCGTCCTGACTCACCGATGCGACGCGCGCCACGCCGTAGGCCAGCCGCTGGAACTTGCCGGCCGCCGCCGCCTGGATCGCCGCATCATCCATGGAGAGCACGAGGGCGGGGGAGAGGTCCGCGCCCCTCACCTTGAACTGCTGCCTCGTGAGCGCCTCGAGAAGGCCGGTTTGGGTCGTGCCGCCGGGAAGGAGGGCGCCGCTCGAGTCGGCGTCCACGAAGGCGATCCCCATGGAGACGTTCCGCGCGTTGGACGACACCTCGTAGGGTATCTCGATGTACTTGGCGCCGATGTCCTGCTCGAGCGAGTCGCGGTAGGCGCCGAACTGGGAGGGCAGCTGATCGAGCAGGTCTATGGAGGACTGGAGGTCGAGGCGCACCGTGAGCTTGGCCTTGCCGACGAAATCGGGAGGCGGCGGCAGGAAGCTCAAGCCGCCGTCGGCTCCGGTGACGGCGCTCTCGGTCCTGGACAGAAGCCGCGTGCCCTGTCTGCGCTGGTAGCTCACCTTGAGCGCGGCGCCCGGCACGCCCTGGGCCGAGGCGCCTTCCCCGGCCACGAGCCTCACCGTGAAGGGCGTCGCGAAGGGCTGCGCGACGAGGGCTTTTACGAGAGAAGCGCCCGTATCGACGAAGTGGATCTTGGATAAGGCGGTGCGCGCCTCGTTGACATTCCGTTCCATCTTGATGTCGGCGTTGTCGATCTCCGCGCCGGAGGCCGCGACCGCGGCTTCGATGAACTTCCGGACCGCGTCGTAATACCGCCCGGAGGCGAGGAGGGCCCGGCCCTCGGCTTCGGGCTTGGCCACCGCGTCCAGTTTTTCCTGGAATACGGCGGCGATGCGCGCCTTCTCCTTGTCGAGATCGGCGGTGGCGTAGGCCGCCAGCACGTAGACCACGACCTGCGGCGACTTGCCGTCGCGCCAGACGTAGCGGTCCCTGATCGAGAAACCCGCCAGCTGGCTGGTCGAACTCTGCGTCACGGTGGAGGTGATGTTGGCCGAGTAGGTATCGAGGGTCGCCTTGGCCGTCGCGCTCGTGTTGACGCTCACCTTGACCCCGATGTACTGCATGATCGACGAAAGAAGATTGTTCGCCGCGGCCGTCGTCGCCTTCGTGACATCGCCGCCGGGATCGGAGGCGTAGCCGACGAAGTAGGTGTTATTCGCGTCGGGGGCGGGAATGGCCGAGGTCCAGGCCGGAGCCTTGGGCTGGGCCGCCGGGACCGTCGCGCATGATACGACGAGGGCCATGATCGCCGCCAAGGCGCAGAACAATCTTCGGTTCATGATCAGCTCCTAACGAAGCGGCCGGACGGAAGCGCGCGTTCCGTCGCGGCCTGATGCGAGGGCTGTCCCGGAATTGCAGCGCTCCCGGGACAGCCTCCGGCGCCGGGGCGCGGCGCATCGCGCCCCCCCGGCGCCGCGAACTAGAATCCGTTGTAGAACGACTGCTGCACCAGGTCGATCGCCTTCTGCTTGTCCGGCGTCGGGTTCTGCTCGGCCGAGGCGGCGTTCGCCAGGATCTTGTCGAGCTGCTGCTTGAGCACCGATTTGTCGATCGTATACAGCGCGTAATACCTGTACTCGATGTTCTCCAGCGTCTTGGGATCGTCCGGCTTGGGATAGCCGACCTGGATCCACCAGTCCTGCGTTTTCGAGAAGCCGGAGAAGGAGGCGTCGGATACGCTCTTGACCGCGCGCTCCATGTAGGTCTCGATCTTGTTCTTGTCGCCCACCTGGGCGCCGGCGAAGGTGTCCTTGACGCGCAGCGACAGGTAGCGAGCGATCTCCGTGGTGGCGTTGAGGTTCTGGGCCGCCAGCTGGATGCCCTCGAGCGACTTGCCGGACACGTCATCCACCACGACTACGTACTGATTCTGATAGTCGGGCAGCTTCTCGACGGCCTGGGCCCCGCCGCTGATCGCGGCGGTGAGCCACGCCGGCGTGGGGATACCCAACATGGTGCCCTTATCCTCGATCTTCACGGGCTTAGCCACGGCCGGAGCCGCGGCGGGCGGCGGCGGCGGCGGGGTCGCGGGCTTGCTGGCGCAGCCGGCGACGACGACGAGGGCCACGAGCACGGCCGCGATCGCAACGATCTTTTTCACGATAACCTCCTTGGCTATTCGCGACGTCGACGATGATCATTTCGACGCCGCGTTGAACGGGAGAGCGACGCTCTCCTGCAACGGAGCGGACTCTTCGCCCGCCCCGGGGGTTCACAATCCTGTATCGAAGGTGAAGGACTTGCCGCGGGAATACACGAGGTTGAGATCGGGCATGTTGGCGGCATTGCCGGCATTGTACATCTCGTCCTCGATCTTGTTCTTGGGCTGGAAAGTGTAGATGTTCAGCACCGTCTGGCTGGGCGAGTAGGAAACCTGATCCACCTCGCGCACCTCCTTGGCCAGAGCGCGGCGCAGGCGGCTGACCTGCCGGGCGTCGGGTGTCTTCTGGAGGATGATCTCGTAGCGGATGCCCTGGCTGAGGGAATTCTGAAGCAGGGCCTTCGTCTGCGAGGTGAGCTTGGGCATGGCCATCCAGACCGAGGCGGCGACCGCGTTCTGGATGGCGGCATCGACCGAGGTGGGGCTGAAGGCGGGCTGGCTCTGGAAGGTTATGGAGCCGAGCAGCGAGGCCGTCGAGGTGTCGAAAATCTTCATGGCCCCCTGGGCCGAGGCGTAGTACTTGTCGTCGCGGGTCTCGCTGTTGACGGTGAGGGAAATCTCGACGTAGACGTCGGCGTTGAACTTCTGGGCGAGGTACTGGATCATGTCGATCGACCCGCCGGTTTCGGCCTGGTAGGCCGCCTGCTGGTCCTTCTTGTTCTTTTCGATCTGGTCGAAATCGATCACCGACAGGCCCATCTTCTCGATCAAATAGCGGTTGGCCTGGGAGACCGCGATCTTGGCGATCTGCGGATCGATCTTGGAGCTCTCGTCGTAGTAGACCATGTAATTGAGGTGGGAGAGATAGTTCTGGAGGTAGGCTTCCTCGGCAGGCGTAAGCTGATTGGGCAGGGGGCCCGGCTGGTCCGACGAAGCGG
>JAJXZP010000005.1 GCA_021779995.1 bacterium
CGCGCTCCACGAGGGCCTGCAGGGCCGCCGCGTCGGCCTCTGAGACGCGGCGACCCAGGGCGTGGGCGATGCAGCGGAAACTGGCGAGCAGCTCGTCGTCGGGGATCTTCCGCGCGGAGAACAGGATCTTGAGCCAGCCGAGGTAGTCGTCGAGGAGGGTGTCGCTCCCGAGGAGATGGGCGCGGTAGAGGAACCTGACGTGGTGCCGCAGGTCTTCCCGGCAACGAGGCAGCGCCGCGGGTCCGTAGCGCGAGGCGAGGTCGGGCTTCAGCGCGAGCAGAATAGCGAAGGCCTCGGCCGCGACGGCCGATTCGTCCAGCATCCCCTCCTCCGCGCCGCCCATCGTCCAAGACTACGTTCCGCCGCGAGATGCTGTCAATGGCGACGATCGACGGGCGGGCGCGGAGTGAAGGGCGGCGAGCCTTCGCGGCGAGGGGCCTCGGCGACCGCCCGGCGTGAGCCTTCGCGGCGGACCTTCGCGACGAGAGGCCGCGGCAACCGCCCGGCGAGCCTTCGCGGCGAGGGGCCTCGGCGAGGGGCCGCGGCGACCGCCCGGCGTGAGCCTTCGCGACAAACCGGGACCTGCCTCCGCGCGGGCCTAGCTCGGGCGCTCTCCGGAGGCGTCGAGGCTACCATCGGATTCCTGCCTCCGCGCGGGCCTAGCTCGGGCTCCGGCCCCGTTTCGTCCCGAGGCTCCCGGCGATCTGGCGGAGGACGATGAAGAGGACCAGGGCCACGGTGAGGAAGATGACGGCCAGGGCGGAGGATTCCCCGAGGCCGAACTGGAGGAAGAGATCGTAGATCTTGACCGGAGCGGTCATGGGGTAGTAGGCGAGGATGATCACCGCGCCGAACTCACTGATCGAGCGCGCGAAGGTCAGCATGAGGCCCGTGAAGATGCCCCGGCGGGCCATGGGGAGGCTGACGCGGCCGAAGACGCTCCAGGGGCCCGCGCCCAGCATGCGGGCGGCCTTCTCCATGTTCGGGTCGACGCTCTCGAAGCCGGTCCTCGCGGATTGCACGGTGTACGGCACGCTGACGAAGAGCATGCAGATCACGATGCCCGCGGTCGAGCCCCAGAAGGTTATGCCCAGGAGGCCGGCCGGCTCGCCCACGAGCCCCTTGCGTCCGAAGACGAAAAGAAGGGCGATGCCCACGACCGTGTGCGGGATCGCGAGCGGCAGGTCGACGAGGGCCTCGACGATCCCCTTGCCGGGAAAGCGCGAGCGCGAGAGCATGTAGGCCAGCGGAATGCCGAGCAGGGCCGCGATGGCGGCGGTCAGGAAGGCGGCTTCCAGACTCAAGCCTATCGCGGCCCTGACGTCGGGCGACGCGGCGACCTTGGCGAGGCCCGCCGGCGTCTGGGCCGCGTACATGCGCAGAAGCGGGACGAGGAGAAAGGCGAGCAGGAGGCCGCCGGCCGCCGAGAAGATGAAGTGCAGCCCCCGGGAGCGCGGCGGATCGTTGTCCCGCATGCGCCGGAGCTACTTGGCCGGCCAGGCCGTCGCGAGGCTCTTGAGCTCGGCGGGCAGAGCGCCTAGGTCGTTCGCGATGGCCGGAGAGACGGTGCCGAAGCCGGAGGCGGCCATCGCCTCGCGGCCCTCCGCTCCGAGCAGGAACTCGACGAACTTCAGGGCCCATTCCGGATGCGCCGCGTTAGTCGGCACGGTCACCGCGTAGACGGTGGGGACGCCGGTCACGACGCCGTTGGCCGTCTTGACGGCGGCCTGGGCGTAGTCCGCGGCGTAGCGCGCGTCGCCGAGGTCGATCTGGGGCGGAAGGTCGAGGTACTTGAAGTGGTGCTGCCTCGCGTCGGAGAGGTAGATCGCCAGGTAGTCGATCTGGCCCGACTCGAGGGCGGCGATGAGCTCGGTCTCCGTGTCGCGCATGTTGGTCCTGGGCGCGTTGGCGAGTATAGCGTCCTTGAGACCCGGCTTGCCGTAGAACTTCTCGGCGAGCTCCAGCGCCTGCACGGTCTGGTAGCCTGAGGGGTCGGTGTCGGGATTGGAGCGGCCGATCTGGACGCCGGGGCGGGAGAGCAGCTCGTACCAGTTCTTCGAGTTTATTTCGGAGGCGTACTTGCTTTGCGGTGTATACACGAAGGTCACGGCGTTGGTGACGAAGCCGGCGTACCAGTCGGCGTAGCGGGTCTTGCCGTTTGCGCCGAAGAGGAACTTCGGGATGACGCGGTAGTCGGCCACGGCGACCACGTCCGCGACCTGGCCGAGCTCGCTCACCTGCTTGACCATCTTGACGCTGCCGCCGAACTGGGCCTGGATGGTCACGTTCGGATGCAGCTTCATGAAGGCCTCGTCGATCTTCTTGAAGGGGGCCGCCAGGGTGCCCGCCCCGAAGATGGTCAGGGTGACCTTGTCCGCGCTCTGCGCTCCCGCCGGAGCCATGGCCAGGGCGCCCACGACCGCCGCTACGATGAACGCCATCCCTCGTCTGTGCATGTGCATCTCCTCCTGCGCCGCCGCCGCGGTCCGTCAGGCCATCGAGAGGGGACCGCCGCCGGCATTCGGCGTGAAGAAGAAGCTATGCTCAGGCGGGGCCGGTGTCAAGCGCGACATCGATCGGAGCGGAATGCGGTCGGGCGCCGCGGCGACGGACTCCCCCGCATCGTGCCCGATCAGGCGTGCGTATCGATCTGCGTCCCCTGCCAGGAGCTCAGACCGCCGGGCGCGGCGGAGCCGGCCTCGCGGGCTTTTTCCGCTCCGCTTTCGCCGCTCTCTTCGGCGTTGGCGGGGAGTATCGGCACCGTGGTTCCCGGACCGTGGACCGGCTGGGGCAGGCCCGTCATGCCTTGGATGTTCATGGAAGCTCCTTTCGCCTCCGCGACCGGCGGCGCGAGGCCGCCCGCACGGTAAGCTTCATCTTCCAGCATAGGTTCTCGTCATGAAAGGAACATGAAATCAAAGGGAGAAATCGAGCCGGACTCGTCCACCGCCGATCGGGGCGCCGGCTAGGCGAGGCTCGCGCGCAGCTCCCCCAGATGTATCGCGAGGCCCCCGAAGATGGAGCTCGGCATGAGCTCGTCTTCCTCGTAGGTCGAGCCCTGATCGAAGCCGCCAGGGCCTTCGCGGCGGAAGATGATACCGTACTCCGCCCGGCCGTCGATGAGCCAATACTCCCGTACGCCGGCGGCCTCGTAGAGCTCTCGCTTCTGGTTGAGGTCGCGGAGGACGGTACTGGGACTCAGCACCTCGAGCGCGAGGTCCGGCGCTCCCCAGAGGCCGCGGGCGAAGATCTTCGACCTGTCGCAGACGATGCCCGCGTCGGGCTGGAGGACCGTGTCCACCTCGTCCGCCTCGTCGGGCTCCCGGCCCGGCTCGGGGAGGAAGACGTCCAACGGGGCGATGAAGGCCCTGCAGGGCTTGCCCCCGAGCCAGGTCTTGAAGACGGCGAAGACATACCCCGCCACTTCCTGGTGATGCCAGCCGGACGCCGGGCTCATGGCGTAGGCGGCACCGCCTGCCAGCTCCCAGCGCTCTCCCTCGGGCCAGCGACGATAGTCGGCGTAGGTGAAGCGCCCGCCGCCTTCATGCGGCTTCGAATCGCTCATGACGCAAGCCTAGCCCCCGCCGCGAGACTCGTCAAGGAAGGCGGTTTTCAGCCCAGGATCGCGCCTGCGGTTCGCGCGCCGCGAAGGGCAGGAGGAGGAGTCCGCCCGCCAGGAAGCGCAGCAAGGTCAACTGGACGGGATTGAATCGTCCGGCCATCGACTTGAGCGCGATTTCCATCGAGTTGAAGAGCAGCGTCGTCAGGGCGATGTAGGCGTAGCCTCTGCGCAGGCGGCTACCCTCTTGCCCGGCCGCCCCCTTCCTCTCCACCCGAGCGGAAGAAGGCGATGCGCGAGGAGAGCTTGCCCGCGAGCTGGGCGATCTGCTCCGTCATGCCGGCGATCTCCTCGCTCGAGGCGGCGTTCGCCTGCACGACCTTGTCGAGCTGGTTGATGGCCGTCGTGATCTGCTCGGCTCCCGTGCTCTGCTCGTTGCTCGCCGCGGCTATCTCCTGCACGAGCTGGGCGGTCCTTTGGATGTCCGGCACGATCCGCCCGAGCATGGCCCCGGCCTTCTCCGCGACGCCGACGCTCCTGACCGAGAGCTCGCCGATCTCCGTAGCCGCCTTCTGCGAGCGCTCGGCGAGCTTGCGCACCTCGCTCGCCACGACGGCGAAGCCCTTGCCCGCGTCGCCCGCGCGGGCGGCCTCGATGGCGGCATTCAGGGCTAGGAGATTGGTCTGGCGGGCTATCTCCTCGATGATGAGGATGCGCGAGGAGATGTTCTTCATCGCCTCGACCGTCTCGAGCACGGCCGCCGATCCCTCGTCGGTGTCCTTGGCGGCCTTCAGCGAGATTCGCTCGGTCTGGAGGGCGTTGTCGGCGTTGTTTCGGATGTTGCCGCTCATCTCCTCCAGCGAGGCCGAGACTTGCTCGGTGCTCGCCGCCTGCTCCGAGGCGCCCTGGGACATGGAGACCGAAGCCTGGCTCAGATTGGAGCTCCCCGCCAGGAGGACCTCGACCGAGCCCTTGACCTCGTGCACGACCTCGGAGACCTTCGCGACCATGGTCGCGAAGGCGGAGGCGAGCTCGCCGATCTCGTCCCCGCGCGAGAGCATCCGGGCGTCCAGGGCGAGCTCGAGCTCGCCCTCGGCCATGCGCTTGGAGATATCGGTGAGCCTGATGATCGGCCGGGCGAAGTTGCGCGCGATGAAACCGATGGCCACGACGGCGATGACGATGCCGGCGGCGAGGAGGAAGAGGAGCCGACCGACGAAGGCGTAGAGCGGACCGTAGATATCGGACAGGGGGCCGGAGGTGAGGAGCATGCCCCCGAGTTCCGGGACTTTCTGGGACGCGTAGTACATTCCTCTCGACCGCAGTATCCCGAAGCTGGAATCGCCGGAGAGGACCCGGCCCTTGACCGCGGCGAAGATTCCTCCGTCGAAGGCGTTGGCCTTGAGGACCTTCGCGGGGTCGTCCTGCGTGTAGAAAACGCCGTCGGAGCCGACGAGGGAGGTCGAGCCGCCGGCCGACAACCTCTGCGCCCCCACGAGGGCGGAGATCTTCGAAGCCTCGATGTCGATCCCCACGGCGCCCAGCGGCGTCTCGCCCCGCGCGACCTTGAGGGCGAGGGAGAAGACCAGCTTGCCCGTGCCCGCGTCCACGTAGGGCTCCGTGACGATGATGCCCCCGGCCGCGAGCGCGGACTTGAACCAGCCGCGCCCCGTCTGGTCGTAGCCGGCCGGCAGCTTCGTGTCGGAGGAGAGAATCATCATGCCCTTCTTCGCGAGGGGCGTCATGTCGCCGAAGTACATCTCGAGGAGGTCCGGGTCGGCGCGGTAGATGCCCTGGAAACTGCTCCGGATCCGGCGCGCGTCGGGATAGAGCTCGGCGACTATGGCCCGCTGGCCGAAGAGGTAGCCGTACTTGGGGCCGATCCACGAGACGATCTCCTGGCGAAGGAGCTGCTCGTCGACGGCCGCGGAGCGCCTGAGCTGCTCGTCGAGAGTGCTTCGATAGCCGAGGAAGATGAAGAGGGAAACGGCGCCGATGACGGCGAGAAAGAGGATCGAGACGAGAAGCATGAGCCGGGCGGTCGTGGACAGGCCTTTTCTCACGAGTTCCCTCCTGGCGGAACGCCGACGAGAGTTCCCGGCTTGGCGCTCCCGAGCGGAGGCCCTTTCCGCCTGTCCCGAGCCTAGCTCATGCGCCCTCTTCGGTCAACCTCGCGCAGGGCCGGCGCTCTCCGCTTCGTCATAGACTCGCTTGAGTTTCAGCCGCATCATGGCTCCGCTCGGGATGCCGCGAGGTCCCGCTGCCGGCACCGGCGTCCCGGCCCAGAGGGGTTCTGGACACGCCGGGCCCCGAGCGGCCATGATGGAAGACCCCAAGGAGTGTGGCGATGAAGTTCGATGTTCACTTCAAGCTGAAGTCCCGACATCTCATGATCCTGCTGGCCGTGCTCGGATTCGCGCTCATCGCCATGGCGGGCCTCGGGCTTCTGGGCGTCAAGGTCCCGCCCAAGGTGGCGTCCGACGTGTCGAACGGCGCGATCATCGGCGCGCTCGTGATTTTCTTCTACAACCGGAAGCTCCGGGCGGACGAGGTCAAGGCGAGGGCCGAGCGGGACGCGACCGAGAAGGAAAAAGCGGCGGCCGCGATCTCGGATGAGGCGGGAGAGGGCGGCGAAGCCGGCGCGGCCGAGGACCGGCAGGCCTAAGGGAGCCTTCGACACGGGGCCCGAGAGGGAAGCCGAGCCGTCGAGAGGGCTAGTCCGCGGGCCGGTCCTCGCTCGCTTCTTTCGCGAGCGCCGCCTCCAGCCGGGAAAAGCCGATGCGCTCCTGCTCCAGCCGGAGGGCGGGCGCGAGGCGGTTCCGGCGCAGGTCGTCGTAGACCTCGCGCTCCTCGCCGACGAGCCTGCTCAGGTCCGCGGCGGTGGGGCTGCTCTCCTCGGTCCACAGATCGCGGTGCTCGAGCAGGGTCGCGCGGTCCATGAGGAAAGATTCCGCGTCGGGGAAGATCGAGCGGAACTGGTCGAGGATGGCGAAGCCGTGGGTGTCCAGGTCGCCCCAGTAGCGCAGCCGGACGCGGCGGAGCCAGGCGGCCTCGGCGAGATGGCCGAAACCGTAGCCCGAGCCGAAGAGTATCAGGGCCCGCGGGCGCTCGGGAAATGCCAGAAAGTTGATCTCGTTCTCGGTGACGAAGACTTCCTCGAAGGGCGGCCGCTCCCGCGCGTCGAAGAGCCGCGCGAAGTCCTCGGCGGCGAGGGAAAGCTGGGCGAGGCGAGGGCCGACGCTCGCGCCGCCGAGCGCCAGGCCGAATCGCAGGTCGGGGTCGAGGCTCCGGAGGCGCAGGAGCTGGGGCTTGTCGAGCAGGCCGTAGCGGCGGTTGAAGCCCGCCGCTCCCGCGGCCTCGCTCTCGATCGCCTCCGGATCGAGGACGAGGTCGAGGAGCTCGCCGAGGAGGCCGCGGCGGCTCTCGACGAATTTGCTGTGGACGCCCGGCGCGTCGATCTGCCGCGCGAAGCGGCCCGAGCGCGGATGGGAGCGGAACCACGCGAGCGTGCCGAGCAGGGCGGGCCAGTCATCCTCGCGCTCGAGGACCGCCAG
>JAJXZP010000019.1 GCA_021779995.1 bacterium
CGCGGTGAGGAAGGGAGCGAAGGGAATCTTCCGCCCGAACCTTCGCGGGGCGTCACCGCCTTCCTTCCGGGCCGAGGGCGCGCCGGCGGCGGCCCGCCTATCGGCGCAGAGCCCGAACGCGAGGGCTGCCGAGGCGGACAGGAAGATCGAGACGAAGCACCAGGGCAGGCCCAGGAGGAGCCCGATCGCCGAGGAGTACTTCACGTCGCCCCCGCCGAGGGCCCCGGTCGCGAGCCTGATAGCCCAGAAAATCGCCGGCAGGAGGCTGCCGGCCGCGAGGGAGGCGCCGAGCTGGCGGGGGAGGAGGGCCGCATCGAAGGCGATCAGCGAGGCCGCGGCCCCGAGCGACAGGAGGTCGGGGATGCGGCGGGTTCGCGCGTCGAGGACGGTGATGGGGAGGGCGAAGGCCGAGAAGAGACCCAGCCGCGCCCAGAGGAGCGCGGGATCGTAGCCGGGGAATGCGCAATTCATACCCGCCTAACGCGGCGGGAGCGCCGTCCCGATTGAAGACCCGCCCCGGCGCTCGGGCTCAGGCGGGCGGAATTTTCCCGGCCTCGATGAGCAGCTCGGAGTAGAAGCGGCTCTCGATCGCCGAGGCGCTCACCCCGGCGCGCTCCAAGAGGCCGCGCAGCTCGGCCTGGGCCCCGGCCAGGGCGGCGGGCTCCTCGGCTTCGAGCAGGATCTCGATCTCGATGAAGTCGCCGAGGCCCTCGACCTCGATGATCTCGATGGTCGCCGGCCGGGGGTAGGCCGCGGAGAGCTCGCCGTCCGGCGCCCCGGACCGCGGGGCGGGTACCCCGTCCGAACCCCGGCCGGCCGGCGAGGGCGGATCGTAGACGTAGCGCGAGCCCCGCTTGCGCTTGGTGTAAAAGCTTTCGCAGCCGAGGCGCCGGCAGAACTCGACGAAACTATCCGGGTCGCCGACCCCGAACTCGCGCTCGAGATTGACCTCGAGCCCGTTTTCGACGCGCTTCTGCTTGAAGGTGACGACCGAAGCGCCGCCCTCGTAGCGGATGCGGAAGCCCTTGGCCCCCCGCGCTCGCCGCCAGTCGGGCTCGTGCCAGTAGGAATCGAACTTGTCGACGCTTCCGTCATAGCGGGAGAAGGCCGCGACGCGGGCCTGGACGGCCTCCCGCTCGCTCAACCGGGCCTTGAGCTCGACCTCGATCATCTACCTCTCCTCGCGCCGCGGCGCCCCCGGGAGGCCGGGTGCCGCGGCTTCAGGCTTCGGCATCAGGCTCCGGGCCTCAGGCTCCGGGCCTCAGGCTCCGGGCCTCAGGCTCCGGGCCTCAGGCTCCGGGCCTCAGGCTTCGGCCTCAGGCTCCGGCCCCAGGCTTCGGCATCAGGCATCAGGCTCCAGGCTTCGGCTCCAGGCCGAAGCCTCAGCTCTTCATGCGCAGGACCGAGGGGTCGTAGCCCTCGGGGGCCGTGTAGCCGAGGAGCTCGACGCAGGTGGCGGCCAGGCTCGAAATGCCCAGGCCCTCGCGCAGCTCGCTCTCGTACTCGCCCTTCCCCTCCGGGTCGAAGATGACGCAGGGCACGGGGTTGAGCGAGTGGCTCGTCTTCGCGCGCGGAGAGCCGTCGGCCTTGCGGAGGACCGCGCCGGACTTCTTCTCGTGCTCGAACATGTCGTCGGAGTTGCCGTGGTCGGCGGTGAGGATCATCGTGCCGCCGGCCTGCTCCACGGCGGCGCGTAGCCGCCCCAGCTGGAGGTCCATGCCCTCCACGCCGGCCACGACGGCCTGGTACACGCCGGTGTGGCCCACCATGTCGCCGTTGGGATAGTTGAGGCGGATGAAGCGGTACTTCCCCGACTCGATGGCCTCGATGACCTTGTCGGTGATCTCGGCGCACTTCATCCAGGGGCGCTGCTCGAAGGGCACGCGGTCGGAGCTTACCTCGACATAGTCCTCGAGCTTCTCCGAGAACTTGCCGGTGCGGTTGCCGTTGAAGAAGTAGGTCACGTGCCCGTATTTCTGGGTCTCGGAGATGGCGAGGAGCGGCAGGCCCGAGGCGACGAGGTACTCGCCCATGGTGCGGTCGATCGAGGGAGGCTCGACGATGTAGTGCGCGGGCACGTGGGCGTCCCCGTCGTACTCCATCATGCCGGCGTACAGGACCTTGGGGCGCCGGCCGCGGTCGAACTTGTCGAAGGCCTCCTCTTCGAAGGCCGCGGTGATCTCGAGGGCCCGGTCGCCCCGGAAGTTGAAGTAGACCACCGAGTCCCCGTCCTCGATCGTGCCGACGGGCTTGGCTCCGGCGCCGCCCGGAGCGCCCTCGACGACGACGAACTCGTGCATGTCCTGGTCGATGAGGTTCGGCTTCTCGGCGCGGTAGGCCTCGATGGCCGCGCGGGCGCCGGGGAACTGCCTGCCCGCGCCGTGCACGTGGCAGTCCCAGCCGCGGCGCACCTGCTCCCAGTCGGCGCCGTAGCGGTCCATCGTGATGTATTGCCGTCCGCCGCCCGAGGCTATGCGGGCGTCCATGCCCTGCTCGCGCAGGCCGGCGAGGAAGGCCTCGAAGGGCTCGACGTACTCCAGGGCGCTCTGCTCGCCCACGTCGCGCCCGTCGAGGAGGACGTGGACGCGGGCGCGCTTCACGCCCTCCTCGGCCGCCCGGGCGAGCATGGCCTTGAGGTGGTCGATGTGCGAGTGGACGTTGCCGTCGGAGAAGAGGCCGATGAAGTGGAGGGTCCTCGGGGCGCCGGCGCCGTTCGCGCCCGCCTTCAGCTCGCCGACGAGCTTCTTCCAGGTCGAGCCCTGGAACATGGCTCCCGTCTCGATCGAGGTCGAGACGAGCTTGGCGCCCTGGGCGTAGACCCGGCCGCAGCCGATCGCGTTGTGCCCCACTTCCGAATTGCCCATGTCCTCGTCGGAGGGCAGGCCGACCGCCTTGCCGTGGGCCTTGAGCTTCGTGTGCGGCGAGGCGGACTCCATGGCGCGGAAGTGCCACATCTTCGAGTCCGCGACGGCGTCGCCCTCGGCGTACCTGCCGTAGCCGACGCCGTCCATTATCACGAGCACGAGGGGGCCGCGCCGCCCCTTCCACGCGGGATTCCTAGCCAGAGGCTGTACCATCGTCATCTCCTTACGCTGCTATTCGCCGAAATATTCTATGAGGGTGCGCACCGGCAGATCGCCGAGCGCCTTGTCGTATTCGAGATAGGGCAGGCCGACGACGGAGAAGACGCCGACGGCCTCGGCGCCGCCGCGGCGCAGGAGTTCGATCGTCGCCTTGACGGTGCCGCCCGTGGCGATGAGGTCGTCGACGATGAGGACCTTGC
The DNA here is from genome assembly GCA_021779995.1 of bacterium. GTDB lineage: Bacteria > Spirochaetota > Spirochaetia > Treponematales > Rectinemataceae > JAJXZP01. Next base: position 3,284 of record JAJXZP010000019.1, read on the forward strand.
CGCCGGAGGGGATGTCGTCGACGTGCATCTCGATCTCGGCCCGGCCGTATTCCAGCTCGTAGCTCGCGCTGATCGTGCGCCCGGGCAGCTTGCCCTTCTTGCGCACGAGCAGCAGCGGCAGGCCCAGGCGGTCGCAGAAGGGGGCCGCGAAGACGAAGCCCCGCGACTCGATGGCGGCCACGGCGTCCAGGCCCGAGCCCTTGTAGAGCCTCACCATGGAATCGATGCAGTAGCGAAAGGCGTCGGGATTGGCGAGCACGCTCGTGATGTCGTAGAAGAGAATGCCTTCCTTCGGGAATCCGGGCACTTTTCTAATGGCGTCGTCGAGATTGAAGCCTTCGGACATGGAGTACCTCGTGTTAGCTATCTAGGGTGCGATGCCGCGGAGCCAGGCCGCGAGGGCGGCGCTCTCCGGTCGGCGGCCGACCAGGTCGGCGTGGGCGGCCAGGACTTCGCTGTCGGCGCAGATCGCGCGCAGCCACGCCACCGCGGCGCCCGTGGCGCCGAAGAAGGCGGCTCTCCTCCCGGCGAGATTGATGCCCTTGAGTATTCGGGCCAGCTCGCCGTAGGAAGGCGCGCCGGGCGTCTCGGCGCCGAAGATATAGACTTTCGACGCGAGCAATTCGGACACGCTCAAGACCGAGGCGCCGCAGGCGAGCACCTCGTAGCGCTCAGCGTCGAGCCTCTCGGCTATGGCGAGGCCCAGCCGCTCGCAATCGGGCCGTCCGTCCTCGTAGAGGACCAATACTTTCGTCTTGGGCGTGACCACGGAGGATAATATTAGTCTCCGGCTCCGCCACTGTCAAGTTCGACGCTTTTGGCGGCTTCCCGGCGCGCCTCGGCCTTGATCTTGGCCTGGTGGATGATGGCGTCGATGCCGCCTATCACCAGCGAGAGGCCGATCGCCGCGCCGATCCGCCCCAGCCTCTGGGAATCCGTGGGCAAGATCGAGGATGAGTTCTGGAAGGGCCAGGGGGCGTAGCGGGAATCGAAGCCCGAGCCTATGTAGCCGCCGAGGTCGAAGCCGAAGCCCATGTAGAAGAGGGAGATGGGGAAGGCGCCAATCGATATTATCTCGAAGCGTCGCCAGGGGTCCTCCGGCTTGGTATCTGTCGGGCCGAAGCCCGGAGGCAGCGCGGAGGGCGAGGCGCCGGTCGCGGACGAGGCGCCGCCCGAAGCCGCCGCATTCCCCGAAGACCCCGCTCCCGCCGGGGCGGACGAGGCCGCGGAGCTACCCGAGGCCGAAGCCTCCTGCGCCGCCAGGCCTGCGCCGGGCAGGACCGCGAGGGCCAGGGCCGCCAGCAGGGCGGCCGCGACGAGCGCTCCGCGGCGCCTCACCTCGACCTCTCCCCGAAGAGGGCTGTCCCTATTCGCACGAGGGTGGAGCCCTCCTCCACCGCCTGCTCGAAATCGCCGCTCATGCCCATGGACAGCGTGTCGAAGGCCTCGCGGCCGGGGCCCGGCGCCAGGTCCGAGCGAATGAGCTCGAAGGCGGCGCGCAGCTTCCGGAAGGATGAGCGCACCGCGGCCACGTCCATGCCGAAGGGGGCCATGGTCATGAGGCCTCGCAAGGTCAGGGCCGGGCACTCGAGGACCGCGTCCCGCCCGCGCTGCAGCTCGTCGAGGCTCTCGAAGCCCTCCTTCGATTCCTCGCCGGTGTGCAGTTCGAGGAGAATCTCGATCCGCCGGCCCGCCGCCCGAGCCCGCTCGCCCAGGGCGCGCGCCAGCTCGACCGAGTCGACCGACTGAACGCGATCGAAGAGAGCGGCCGCTTTCTTGGCCTTGTTGCCCTGGAGGTGGCCGATCATGTCCAGGCGGGCGCCAGGCAGCTCGCCCCGGATGGAGGGGAGCTTGGCCTCGGCCTCCTGGACGCGGCTCTCCCCGAAGCTGCGGAGTCCCGCGCCGTAGGCCGCGAGGACAGCCTCGGCGGGGTGGAACTTCGTGACCGCCAGGAGCTCGACCTCCTCGGGCCTCCTGCCCGAGCGGGCGCAGGCGGCGGCGATCCGCTCCCTGAGCCCCTCGACCCTCCCTGCCACGAAATCGTATTCGGCCATGTTCCCCTCGCTCTTCGCACGGTGCCGCGATGCCCGCACTGCGCCGCGATGCGCCGCGCCGCGATGCCCGCGCTGCCCGCACTGCGTAGCGTCTTCACCAGGCTGTTGAACTACTCGAAGCGTTTCGACAGCCTGCTAGAAGAAGTCCCTGAGCGACTCGTCGATGCCCTTGCGCATCTCGAACCAGAAGGAGAGGGCGGCCTCCCCGGGATCGGCCTCGAAGGCGGCTATCCAGGCGGCGAGTTCGGGGCTCGCATCGCCCTCCACGTCGCGCCGCCGCGTCAGGAAGGTCCTAAGGAAGCGGATGTTCTTCTCGCTCTCCCAATAGACGGCGGCGTTGCGGCTGTTGATCCGGCTCGCGGTTACGGCTATGGCCTGGAGGTAGCGGTCCTTGAGCCCGTAGACCGCGCCTATGGCCTCGGCCATCATCTCCTCGCCCCAGGCCCGGTGGAAGCGGCAGAGGCCCGCGTCGTCCATGCCCAGCTCCTTGCGCAGGCGCTCGGCGCTGACTCGGCCGAGCTGGCGTGGCGGCAGGAACTCCGCGCCGTAGTGCATATAGTACTTGCCCATGATGGCCATGGGGGCGAGGACGCCCGGCGTCCAGTACTGGTTGGGCACCATCCAGCCCCGCCGTCCGTTGGCCGTGTAGACGAAGCGGTCCAGGATTCGGGTGCCGCGCTCGCGGCGCACCCGCCGTCCCCACTTCCGCGGTCCTTCGGAAAGATCGACGATCCCCTTCTTGCCGAGGATAGAGGCGACGAGTTCGATGCCGAGCTCGGCGTTGTGCTCGGAGTCCTTCACCACATCGAAGAGCTCGACCTTCCAGCGCGGCTTTCGCGTGACACCCAGGTCCTCGGGCGAGAGCTCGCCGGAGTCCAGGCAGTCCATGAGCCAGGAGAGGACCCCGCCCAGGGATATCGCGTCGAAGCCGCCCGAGTCGGAGGCGTGGTTGAGCCTCTCGGCCGCGCGCTGGTCGAAGATTCCGCACAGGGGACCCAGGGCCTGGTAGGGCTCGTAGTCCTTCTTGAAGTCGCCGCGCAGCTTCTTGCACACCGCCGAGCAGGGCTCGCCGCAGGTCGCCTGGCTCTTCGTGGCTATGGTCTCCTCGTTGAACTGCTTGAGGTAGTGCTCGAGGACGAGCTCCCGGTGGAGCCGGACCCGCTCTTCCTCGCTCCACTCGACCGAGCGATAGTTGAAGGCGATCATGCGCCCGCCCAGGGAGGCGTAGTTGACCCCCAGGGTGCCGCCCGTGGAGAACTTGGGATCGAAGCGGTACTTCGTGGTCGCCTCGAAGTCCTTCACCGCCAGCTTCTGCTTGTACTTGGCCTCGAACCACTCGTCGGCGACCTTGCGGTCGCGGAAGTCCTCGTCCACCACCGTGCCGCCGTAGATCACGGCCGCTATGCCGTGCTCCTGGAGCATCTTCGAGCCCAGGCCGCCCCGGCCCGCCCAGGTGTCCACGCTCGTCGCCTTGCCGCCGGAGACGGGCGCCGAGACGATGGCGCCGAAGTCGGTGGACTCGGACGCAGGCCCCACGGCGAAGGCGCGATAGTCTCCGGCGTAGCGCGAGCCGTAGGCCGCCAGGACCGCGTCGAGGAGGCCGTAGCTGCCGTTGCGCGGCGAGACGGCGGCCCCGGTTGCTGGAGCGGCAGCGCCGGCCCCTCCGGCTACGGAGCTACCAGAAGCCGTGGCGCCGACTCCGG
>JAJXZP010000201.1 GCA_021779995.1 bacterium
CGGGATCGTGCCGGGAGCCATGCAAGAAGCCCGGCGGATGGCCGTGGACAATGTGCGGCGCTTCCTCGCAGGCGAAAACATCGGCGGAAGGGTGAACCGCGAGGAGTATCGATAGCGCCGAGGCATCCCGGCCGGGGTTTTCGCGTCGCCGGCCCGGCCGCGCGGCTGGAAGGGCGCGCGCCTGGGTATGGAAGAAGGCCGTCGGCGGAGGCTCCTCCGCCGACGGCCTCGTGAGTCAGAGCTTGAAGCGTTTGAAAATATAGGTCTTCGGGAAATCGATTGCGAGGCTGCACACGGCCGTGTAGATCAGGATGAGGCCCACCTGTCCGGCCGGAATGGCCGGGATGAGGAAGCCGAAGATGGCCAAGGCCGCGAAGACGACGAGCACCGCGACGCTGGTCCTGACGAGGCCCCGGCCCGGCATCGAGTTCCAGAAATGGCCGCGCTCGCGCACGCTGAGGACCCGGAACTGACTGCCGAACACGAGATTCAGGAGCACCACCGTGCCCAGCTCGGGCATGGCGAGATGGAACACGTAGAGTCCCAGCGCGATGGCCCCCAGGCCCTGCAGCATGAAGAGAATGCCGGGGACGACCGAGGCGGTGACGATGCTCCCGACCTTCCAGTGATTGGGTTTCGGCGTGCCCGGCGCGTTGTCCGTGGCGAGGGACATGGTGGCGAAGTCGTTGGCGAAGACGAGGAGGGAGGTTCCGAGGAGGCTGAGCGGCAGCTGCTTCAGCCAGAAGAAGCTCACCGTGAGGATGCCGATGAAGGAGATGACCTTGGTGACCTTGTTGATCACCCAGGAGAGCATCCGCTGGTAGATCTGCCGGCTGATCTCGATCGAGTGGACGATGACCGCCATGCCGCTCTCGGTGAGCACGATGCCCGCCGAAGCCTTGGCCACGTCGGAGGCCCCGTCCACGGCGATGCCCATCTCGGCCTGCTTGAGGGCGGGGGCGTCGTTGACGCCGTCTCCGGTCATGCCCACCATGCGGCCCTCGGCCTGGAAGGCCTTGACTATCGAGAACTTGTCCTCGGGATAGATGCCGGCCACGCCGTCGGCCGCCGCGATGCGCTCGGCCCGCTCCGCCTCGCCCAGGTCCTTGATATCAGCCTCGCGGAGAATCCGGTCGCCTATGCCCACGGCCTCGGCCACCTGCACGGCGATGGCGTCGTCGTCGCCCGTGAGCATGACGGGCCTGATCCCGAGCGCGCGCACGGAGGCGATCATCGCGCGCGAATCGACCCGGGGCGGGTCGGAGAGGGCCACGACGCCCACGGGCCGCATCGTCCCCGTCTCCCCTTCCGAAGCGGCGACGGCGATGCTGCGGTAGCCTTTGCGGGAGTACCCCTCGACCGCCGCGGTCATGGCGGCGCCCATCGGGCCCCGGGAGTCGGAGCCGCAGAGCTCCAGGATGATTTTCGGCGCGCCCTTGGCGATCCGGGTCCTGGCGCCGCCCTTGTCCACCACGGCTTCGGTGCGCTTGATGGAGGGATCGAAGGGCAGGTAGGAAATCCGGGTGTAGAGCGCGAGCTCGGCCTTGTCCGGCGTCGGGTCGGCCAGGATCGCGGCGTCGATCAGGTCCTTGCCCTCCTGGTTCGTGGCGAGGACCGCCAGCCTCATGAGCTCCTCCCTGGTCCGCCCCTCCACCGTGAAGAGCTCGGCGACGGCCAGTTCGTTCCTGGTGATGGTGCCGGTCTTGTCGAAGCAGAGCGTGTCGATCGAGGCGGCGTCCTCGATCGCCTCGAGCCGCGTCACGACGGCCCCCTTGCGCGAAAGCTGGAGGGCTCCGACCGACTGGACTATGGTGAGCACGGCGGGCAGGGCTACGGGCACCGCCCCCATGAGGAAGATGACCACGAAGGTGAGGACGACGACGGGGTGGATGTGGAGGGCGAGGGCGTAGATGGCCACCAGCACCGAAGCCGCGATGCCGAGGTACATCATGTACCTCACGATGCTCATCATGACTTCTTCCTGGTGGGACTTGGGCCTGGCGCTTTCCACCAGCTTGGCGGTCCTGCCGAAGTAGGTTTCGGATCCCGTGTAGGCGACCAGGCAGCGCGCCTCTCCGCGCTTGATCGGCGAGCCCGAATAGACCGGGTCGCCCGGACCGAGTTCGGCGGGCAGCGACTCGCCCGTGAGCGAGGACTGGTCGACCGACAGGTTTCCTTCGACGATCTTCGCGTCGGCGGGCACGATCTCCCCGAGCTTGACCGATACCAGGTCGCCGGGCACGGCCTCCCGGGCGGGCAGGGATGTCCATTCGCCCTCGCGGAGCACCCGCATGGACAGGGCGAGCCGGCTCTTGAGCAGGTCCACCGCCTTCTGCGAGTCGCGCTCGTGCCTGAATCCGATGACCGCGTTCACCGTGAGGAGGGCGAAAATCATGTAGGCTTCCACCCCGTGGCCGAGGAGGAAGGCGAGGATCATGGCGGCTTCGAGGAGCCAGGGCATGGGGCCCCAGTAGCGGCGCAGGAAATCCAGGACGGGGCTGCGTTTCTTTTCGACGATCTCGTTGTAGCCGTAGCGCTCCGTCCTCGCGGCGGCCTCGGCCCGGGAAAGCCCGGCCGGGGACGAGCCGAGATGGGCCCAGGCCTCGTCAAGGCTCGAAGCCTTGATATCGAACGTGGAGATGGCGTCGGTATTCGTCGTCGACTGTGGGATGGTCATTTTGATGATGAGCCTCCGTGCCCACTATAAACCGTTCAAAAAATCTTGTCTGTCCAGCTCCATAACGGAAGCCTGGGCCGAGGAGCCGGCGTTGAGCTTGGAAAACACCGTCATGTCCATGTAGCGCAGGGTCAGCGGCCGCTCGAGCGCCATCCGCGTCGTCGCGTCCTGCCAGCGGGCTTCCTTGGGATCCAGGAGCTCGGGCTGACCGTACTTGGCCGTGAGCGTGGTGTAGATCGAGTAGTGATCGACCTTGTCGGAGTTGAGGATGAGGATCATGACCCAGAGCTTGCCCTCGTAGAACTGGAAGAAGCCGCGCTCCACGAAGGACAGGCCCGACACGTCGATGAGGCTCTGGTTGGGCGAGGGCAGGAGCGAGACGTCCTCGGGACCGCGGTAATTGAAGACCGGGTCTTTCTCCAGCGCCGCGATGACCTCGTCGCGGCTCATGCCGAGCTTGACGCCGCGGAAATCGCGCGGCACGGCCGCCTGCGCCGCCGCCGGGGGCGGGGCAGGGGCTGCGGTAGCCGGGCTCGCGGCGGCCGGGAGCGCCGTGGCTGCGGGCGATGCGCTCGCCGTCGGGGCCGGTGTCGCGGCTACCGGGGCCGGTGTCGCGGCTACCGGGGCCGGCCCCACGGCCTGCTGGGCGAAAGCGGCCTGCCGGCCGTCCGCGGCAAAAGCGAAGAACAGGCACAGCGCGGCCGCGAGTGCCCGCGACCCTGAGCGTTGGTGGCTCGGCATATTCAACTCCTATCTGGACAAGGCGATGCTCAGCGCGGTCGAAAGCTTGAGCACGTCCTCGTTTCCCTTGCGCACGCGGGAGCAGAGGACTCCCGCTACGCGCCTGAGCACCGACAGTCCGAGCCTCGGCTCGGCGTCGCAGAGGGCGGTGAAGTCCTCGCGCCTGATCTCATAGAGCACGCAGTCGCTGGAAGCCGTGATCGTCGCGCTCCGCGGCTCGGGGCCGAACATGGACATTTCGCCGAAGATCGAGACATGCTCGGCGCTCAGCTTGTTCATGGACTTCTCCGCCTTGGCGAAGTCCCGCTCGCCGAGCTTCAGCGTGAGATTTTTCGTGACGTCGACCTCTCCCGAGATGAAAAGATACATCGTATCGCCGCATTCGTCCTCGCGCATGACCGTCTCGCCGGAGCGGAACACCACGCGCCGGGCGATGGCCAGGACCCGGTCGCGTTCCGCTCCGTCGAGGTCGCCGAGAATGTCCACGGCGCCCAGGCGCGCCAGATCGGCCGCCTCGATCGCCTGCAGCCCGGTGCCCATCGGCGACCTCACTCCACCACGAAGCCGATGTCGCCCTCGGCTATCACGTATTCTGGTCCCGGGGCGAGTCGCACGCGCGTGCCCGCGGAGGCGGCGGAGGCGAGATCCAGCTCGGCCTCGAGGAACTTGCGCTTGATGAAGGCGTCGATGGCGCTCGAGTCGTCGGACAAAAGATCGTCGAGCGAGACGCCCTTCTCCTCCGAAAGCACGCCGAGGAGGACGCCCCCGCGGTTGGCGATGAACCACGAAGAGGCCTCGGCGAAGTTCCTGCCGATCAGGGCCGAGGGGAGGGGGGTCTCCCGGAGCCGGGGGCCTCGTCCGGCCGAGAGCAGCTCGCGCGCCGCCCGCGGCAGGCCCTTCGAGGTCGAGGCCGCCGAGAGCACGTAGCCGGAAAACTCGCCGTTGACGACGATATTGTCCACGTTGGCGCGGCGCAGGTGCTGCTCCGACTCGGGCCGCAGGATCTCGGTGCCGACGCTTATGTCGGGATTGAGGGAGCGCACCGCGAGACAGCCCAGGATGGTCCGCTCGTCGGCGCTCGCGAGGCTCGAGTCTCCCGAGGAATCCGGCACGATGACGCAGGAGCGCGCGGTCGGCGCCGAAGCCCGCTTGAGCACGTTTTCCTGGGTGAAGTCTCCCCGCACGAAGCGCAGGTCGAGCGCGGGGAAGCGCGCCTTCGTGGCGTCGAAGGCCTCGACCTCCATCCAGTTGACGAGGACGACGGCCCCGCGCCGCCCCCCCTCGTCGGCCTCCAGGTCCCGAAGCAGGGCCTCCACGTTCTGGTTCCAGCCGCAGACTATGAAATGGTTTTTCAGCTTGAGTTCCTGCAATCCCTTGCCCTCCCTGATTCTGCGCTCGACGAAGATCGAAGCCACCGTGCCCGAGATCATCGCGGTGAGGACGATGCTCGTCAGGATGGTGAGGATGGCCACGAGGCGTCCCGGCGTCGTCAGCGGATATTTGTCCCCGTAGCCCACCGTGGCCACCGTCACGACCGCCCACCAGATGCCGTCGAACAGGGTCTTGAACATCGCCTCGCCGCGCGAGCGCTCGATCGCGAAGACCACCAGCGCGGCCCCGAGGACGAGGGCGCCGAGGATGCCGAAGAGCGCGAACAGTCCCGAGCTGCGGATGTCCCTGTTGATCGAAATCAGCTTCGCCAGCCGCGCGCCCAGGGACCCGAGGACCCGGTCCAGAAAATCGGGCCGGCGTCTGATCCGTCCATCGCCTTGCATGCCTTCGGCTCCTGTACTTCACACTATCGGCCCGGAGTCCCGAAGTCTTTCGGCCTTTCCGTCGCCGGGCGTCCTGGAGTAGACTTGGCCCCCATGTCGACCGACTTCATACGTGTCGCCGAGCCGCGCCTCGTCTATGCCGACGAGGACCTGATGGCGATCCTCAAGCCGGAGCGGATGCACACCGCCCCCCTCGCCGCCGGAAAAACCGACACCCTCTGCGGCTGGGCCTTCGCGCGCTTTCCCGAGCTCGCGCGGGCGGCCGGCCCCGGGGCTCGGTCCGGGGAGGAAGGCGGGCTCCTGCATCGCCTCGACTTCGAGACCTCGGGCCTCGTGCTCTTCGCGCGGAGTTCCGAGGCCTACGCCGAGCTGACGGCGGCCCAGGCGGCCGGGAAGCTCCGGAAAGAGTATGCTCTCTTCGCCGCCCCGACGCCGGAAGAGGAGCCTCGGGGCTCGCGCCCGCCCCGGACGAGCCCGCGGGGGCTCGACCCGGGCGAGTGGGAGGAGGCGCTCCGCTCCTGCCGGGAGGCGGGGGAGGGCGCGGCCGGGCCGCTAGAGGGCCTCGCCGCCCTGCTGCGCGAGGCGGCGGCGCGGGGAGCGCCGGCCTTGGTGCGGAGCCGGTTCAGGCCCTACGGCCCGAAGGCCGCGCGTGTCGCCTGCGTCGAGGAATCCCCGCCGCCTGGCCCGGGAGGCCCGGGCCGCCGCCGGGAGGGCACGAGGGAGATCTACCTCACCGAGCTCCTGGACGCGAGAGGGCTGGGAGGGCGGCTCGAGCTGCGGGTCGGCCTGGTCCGCGGCTTCCGCCATCAGGTGCGCGCGCATCTCGCCTGGATCGGCCTGCCCATCGTCGGCGATCCCCTGTACGGCGGCGAGGCCTGGCCCCGGCTCTGCCTGCACGCTTTCCGCATCGTCCTGCAACGACCGGGCGGCGGCGAAACGAGGATCGAGTGCTGAACGGGGCGTCGCTCCCCCGAGCCGGCGTTGCTTTTTGTCGGCGAGTCCGATAGTCTTCCTCGTAGATGGGTGAGCGTTCAGTATTCGATACCCTCGTGGCCGAGCTCTCAACCGACGAGCGCCGGGATCTCCTGGAGCGCATAACGCGCGCTTCCCATATCTCGGAAGAGCCGCTGTACGCGCCGTCCTCGCGGCCCGGAGCGGCGCATGCCGACTACGAGGGCCGGGTTTCCGAGCTCGGCCTCGTGGCGCGCTTTCTTCTGCTGCTGCGGAGCGTCTTTCGCGGCAAGAGCCGCGAGGAACTCCTCCGGGAGGACGATCTCAAGCTCCTTTCCGGCACGATCGAGGCGGCCTTCCCCGGTCTCGTGGATTGGCGGCACACCCTGCTCCTGGCGCCCTTCGCCGCGGAACTCAGGCGTCTGCGCGACTCGGCCAGGTTCTTCTACGACATTCTCGACCGCGGCATCGGCAAGGACCGCGCGGCTTTCTATGCCTTCCTCGCCTCGCTCGAACTGGCCGACGTGCACCGGCGCCTGCTCGAGGAGACCGAGCCTTCCCAGGTCGAGGCGCGGCTTCCCGAGGCCGACGAGTCGGAACTGCGCGCCGCCATCTTCGCCGCATACGAGGAAATTCTCGCCTCCCTCGACGATGGCGGGCGCCGCGCCATGTACAGCCACGTCCGGAGCGTACTCTTCCTCAAGCGGCTTTCGGGCTTCCTCTTCGAGCGGCTCCTGCAGACCTTCAGGCCCGGTCTCGGGCCCTCGGGCAGCGAGGCGGCGAGCTTCATCGAGGTCCGCGACCTTCTGCTCGAACTGGGAGACATTCTCTTTTCGA
>JAJXZP010000253.1 GCA_021779995.1 bacterium
GAAGTGCATCACCTCGGCATCGCTCTTCCCTTTCGGGTCGAAGTCCGAGCCGCCCTTGCCGCCGCCCATCGGGAGGGTCGTCAGGGAGTTCTTGAAGACCTGCTCGAAGGCGAGGAACTTGAGGATGCCGAGGTAGACGGTCGGGTGGAATCGCAAGCCCCCCTTGTAGGGGCCGATCGCGCTGTTCATCTCGATGCGGAAGCCGCGGTTGATCTGGATCTCGCCCTTGTCGTCGATCCAGGGCACGCGGAACATGACGGTGCGCTCGGGAATGCAGATGCGCTCGAGGACCTTCGCCTTGCGGTAATGCGGGCTCTTCTCGAACACGGGAACGAGGGACTCGACGACTTCCTGCACGGCCTGATGGAACTCGGGCTCGCCGGGGTTCTTGGCCTTGATCTCGGCCATAAAGTCCTGCGCGTAACTGCTCACGATACCCCTCCTTGTAGGTTTCTCATGAAATGTATCGCCGCGATCCTTGGTCCGCTCATGCGGCCCAGACCGGGTGTATCGGTGCGAATCATACAAGGATTTCACTGTTCGCCGGATCCCAAGCGTTTCCGGAGCAGGGGCAGTATAGCCCGGTTTTCCGAAGCGGGCAACTCTGAATCGTATCATTATTATCAATAGCGTTTCATCCGGCGAAATCGACGACGGCCACGATGGCAGCCTCTCGTCAATCCGATCCGGGACATGCGGAGCATCATGAAGAGCCTCGCGATCCTGCCCGGCAGCCCGGACAAATTCCGCGGCCTCTTCCTGAAGGAGTACCTCGACAGCGTCTTCTCCGGCCAGCTCGAAAATCGAAACCGCCGCCTCCGGCACGGGCGCCGCGACTCGGGCCTGAGGGAAAGGCTTCGAGTATCCCGACCGCCAGACTAGAGCGGTTTCTTGACGATGGCCCGGCTGCGCCGACCGTCCATGAGAACCTCGAGCGGCGCGGCCAGGCTTGTCCAGACGCAGTGGGCGCTGCGGTGCTCGGCGGGCTGGGCCGCGAGCCAGGCCCAGTCGACGAAGCTCGACCCGGGCGAGCTCACGGTGAGGTAGCCTATGTTCATGCTCGTGACGTTGTGGAAAAAGTGCGAGCCGAGCGAGGACTCCACCGAGAAGCCGGGCAGGTCGGCCTCGACGATGACGCGGGTCTGGGAGATCATGGGGAAGGTGACGGGCACGCCCAGGCTGTGCTCGCGCGTCCCCCAGCGCCCGGGGCCGATGAGGAGATAGTGCAGGCCGCGCTCGCGCATCTCCTTGTCGAAGGCCCCGATCTCCGCGGCGATCTCGAACGTGGCCGAGCGGTCAAAGAGCGCGGGATCCACCCAGAGGATGTCGCGCAAGCTCGCGTTGCGCCCGTTGCCCATGCTGCGCTCCGAGACGATGAGACAGTCGTCCCGATCGATCCCCTCGAGGTCGATCTCGACCTTGTCTTCCAGCCGGATGAGGGGCTTGAGCTGGAGGATGTAGAGGGCCGGGACGCCCGAGGCCTCGTCCAGGTTGAGCGCGTACTCGATCTCGACGGGCGTGCCCATGGCGTCCGAACCGATTTCGAGGACCGTCTCGATGGCCCGGGCGAAGGGCAGGGCCTCGTGCTTGAGGATGTTGGCGAGGTCGATGATCCTCGGCCCGCGCGCCCCGGTCCCCGGCGTCAGGCGGTCGTTCTCGATGTCCCAGGTCGAGGCTATAAGGGAGAAGCGGGGATCGGACTCGGCCTCCTCGATGCCGAGCTCGACGAGGGTCGACTCGTCTCCGGCTCCCGGATCGAGCCGGGCGGCCTCCATGTCGAGGGCGCGGAAGACCTGCTGGGAGTTCTCCCTCAAGTGCTCGGGCGAGAGCACGTCGAGCTTGGGATAGCGCGGGCAGAAGCGGTAGGCCGAGCCGCCGCCGACCACGTAGGAGCCGAGGCCGAGGGCGGCGACGCAGAGCCCGTCCTCGGGCTTGACGTAGGAGACGGGGTAGTAGTTGAAGGACTGGGCCGTGCCGGAGACGTGGGGGTAGAACCAGCGGCCGTGGCGGGAGCCCACGAGCTCCTGGATCACCACGGCCATGCGCTCTTCCTCGAGATTGTACTTGGCCATCTCGAAGTACTCCCGCGACTTCTCCGAGAAGAGGCTCGCGTAGATGAGCTTGATGGCGCGGCACAGCTGGTCCAGGCGCGCTTCGGGATCGGGGTCCGAGTTGGGTATGACATAGGTGTCGTAGATCCCCGAGAAGGGCACCATGAGCATGTCCTCGAAGAGCCCGGAGGAGCGCACGGCCAGCGGGCGGGCGGTCGAGGAGACGAAGCGCCGGAGCCTATCGCGCAGCTCGTCGTCGTGGCGGGCCTCCAGGAAGCGGGCGCGCACTTCCTCGGGTCCGGCTTCGTAGAAGGCGAAGGACCAGAGCCCGTTGGACTCGAGGAAGCGCTCGAACTCGTCGATGCCGACGAAGGCGGTGCGCGGAATCTTGATGTCGAGCCCGACGACGTGCTTGGAGAAGTCGAAGTTGTCGAGGAGGCTGCGGATGAAGACGATGCCCCTCCCCTTCCCGCCCACCGAGCCGTCGCCCAGGCGCGAGACGCTGTTGTCGTCGCGCAGGATCGCCTCGTCGAAGTACGGCAGGCCGCCGCGGGAGCGCTCGCGCCTGACTTCCTCGAGGAGGCGCATGATGAAGGCCCGCAGCTCCTGGGAGGAGGTGAAGTCCTCGATCTGGTAGGGCCTCAGGCGGCGCGCGAACTCGGTCTCGCCGCGGGCGCCGAGCCAGGTCGAGAAGTCGTTGCGGCCGGCGTGGTAGAGCAAGCACTCGGCGGGGGCCTCGCGCAGCTGCTCCATGAACTCGTCGATCGTGCGCGCTACCGATATGGTATCGCCCAACGCGTTCCGGAACCGGAAGGGGCCGAAGCCCAGGCGCTCCCGCATGAAGGCGGACAGTTCGTGCTCGAGCGACTCGGAGTTCTTGTCGGCGAACTGGGCGCCCATGAAGACCGCGCGCTCGGCCACGTCCATCTCGCTCGATTGGATCATAACGGGGAGGTCGGGCAGCCGCGAGAGCGCCATCTCGAGGAAGCGGAAGCCGGCCTCGTCGTCCATCACGCCGCCGCGCGGGAAGCGGAGGTCCGAGATCACGGTGAGGATGTGGGGCTCGTAGCGCTCGAAGAGCGCCAGGGCCGCCTCGTAGCTGGAGGCGAGCAGTATCTTGGGCCGGGCCCGCGAGCGCTGGAGCTTGCGGGTCTCGACGCCCGGCTCCTCCTCGATGAGGGCCTGGGTCTGCCTCTGGACGACCTTGTAGAGCACGGGCAGGTAGCGGGAGTAGTACCGGACCGAGTCCTCGATGAGAAGGATGACGCGCACGAGGCCCGTGCGCGTGTCCGCGTCGACGTTGCGCAGATCCTCGACGTACTTGATCATGCCCACGAAGAGCTTGGAGTAGCCGTTCCAGACGAAGATCCGGTCGATGAAGCGGAGCTCGCTCCGAAGCGGGTCGAGGGCCGCGTAGCTCGAATTGTTCGTCACCATGAGGAGGACGGGCACGGAAGGCAGGGCTGTCTTCATGCGGGAGGCCAGGGCCAGGGGCCGGTCGAAGTCGAGCCCGGCGATGATGACCACCAGGTCGTAATCCCCGCCGGAGAACATCTCCATGGCGGCCTGGTCGGTGTAGGCGCAGGAGATGCGTGGAACCGAGCTCAGGTTGAGCTGGAAGTACTCGCCGTAGATCTGCTCGGCCAGCACCCCGTCGGACTCGACGACGAAGGAGTCGTAGAGGCTCGCCACGAGCAGCACCTCGCGGACCCGGTAGCGCATGAGGTCGTGGAAGACATTGCGCTGCCGGCGCGAGCGGTCGTAGGCGTCGATGAGCTCGTCGAAGTGCATGGCGTCTCCCGTGGAGGCAGGCGGCTGGCCGGCCGGCCGCGCAGGGTCGGCCGGCGTCGTTGCTAGCTCAGACCAGGCCCTGATCGATCATCGCGTCGGCGACTTTCTTGAAGCCCGCGATGTTCGCGCCCACGATGTAGTTGCCCTCGAAGCCGTACTTCTTGGCGGTCTCGTGGCAGGTCTTGTGGATATTGACCATGATCTCGTGGAGGCGCTTGTCGACCTCCTCGGCGCCCCAGGTGAGGCGCATGGAGTTCTGGCTCATCTCGATCCCGGAGGTCGCGACCCCGCCCGCGTTCGCTGCCTTGCCGGGGGCGAAGGGGATCTTCTTCTCGACGAAGAGCTTCCAGGCCTCGGGCGTGCAGCCCATGTTGGAGGTCTCGACGACCGTCTTGACGCCGTTGGCTATGAGCTTCCGGGCGTCCTCGCCGTCGAGCTCGTTCTGGATGGCGCAGGGCATGGCGATGTCGACCTTCTGCTCCCAGGGCTTCTTGCCGGCGAAGAACGTGGCCTGGGGATACTTCTTGACGTAGGTCTCGACCTTCTCCCGGTTGATGACGAGCATCTGGGTGAGGTAGTCCCACTTCTCCTGGCTGCCGATGCCCTCGGGGTCGTAGACGTAGCCGTCCGGGCCGGAGATCGTCACGACCTTGGCGCCGAGCTGGCTGGCCTTGATGCAGACGCCCCAGGCCACGTTGCCGAAGCCCGAGACCGAGACGGTCTTGCCCTTCAGGCTCTCGCCCTTGAGCTTGAGCATCTCCTCGGCGAAGTAGGTGGCGCCGTAGCCGGTGGCCTCGGGCCGCACGAGCGAGCCGCCGAAGTTGAGGCCCTTGCCGGTGAGCACGCCGGTGAACTCGTTCGCGATGCGCTTGTACTGGCCGAAAAGGTAGCCCACCTCGCGGCCGCCCACGCCGATGTCGCCGGCGGGGACGTCGGTGTCCGGGCCGACGTGCTTCACGAGCTCGGTCATGAAGCTCTGGCAGAAGCGCATGATCTCCTTCTCGCTCTTCCCGTTGGGATCGAAGTCGGAGCCGCCCTTGCCGCCGCCCATGGGCAGGCCGGTGAGCGAGTTCTTGAAGATCTGCTCGAAGCCGAGGAACTTGAGCGTCGAGAGGCTGACCTTCGGGTGGAAGCGCAGGCCGCCTTTGTACGGACCGATGGCGCTGTTGAACTGGACGCGGTAGCCGCGGTTGACGCGGTAGTCGCCCTTGTCGTCCATCCAGGGCACGCGGAACATCACCGTGCGCTCGGGCTCGGTGAGGCGCTCCAGGATGCGCTCCGACCTGTACTTGGGCTCGGCGTCGATGAGCGGCGAGATCGATTCGAGCACCTCGTCCGCGGCCTGGAGAAACTCGCTCTCCCAGGGATAGCGAGCCTTGAGGTCCGCGAGGACCTCCGTAATATATGGGTTCATTGACCCTCCTTTTCTAGCGCAGACTCTTCACGAAGAGGAAGAGCCCCGGCAGGGCGTTCGCGCCGGGAATGGAGCCGTTGCCCGGAGGCGCGGCCGCGAGGGCCGGGGAGGCCTTGCCGGCGCCGCCGGAGGCCGGAAGCGAGCCGGGCGGCGGGGCGAGCACGACCCTATCGCCCAGGTTCACGGTATCGAAGAAGCCGGAGCTCTTCAGCGTGCCCTCGCTCGCCTCCTCGCCGACGCGGGTGAGGGTCACCTCGCCGAGCACGGCGGAGGAAGGGTAGCTCAGGCCGAGGCCCTCGGGCTTGACCTGCAGCCGGCCCTGCTTGATGACGAGGAGCGTGGCTCCGTCGGGGACACCGTCGGCCTTGCCGAGGTCCACGAGGACGGTGTCCTGGCGCCGCTTCAGAATTCCGCCCTGCGGCGGCAGCGCGGCCTCGAGCGAGTCCACGACCTGCGACACGGCGTTCTTGACGCGGTCGTTGCCCGTGCGGTAGGCGCCGAAGCTCGCGGCGGGACTGCCCGTGCGGCCGACGCGCAGCTCGGCGTCGATCTGGATGTGGCGCTCGGTCTCGCTGGTCTTGAGGATGAGGAAGTAGTCGGCGCCCATCTCCCGCGCGCGGCGGAAGGCGGCCGAGAGGGCGGCCGCGCGGACGGGGGAGCCCACGACGGACAGGCGCGTGGAGGAGGCGAGGATGTCCTTGACGTAGCGCGCCAGCAGGGCCTCGTCGGCGGCGTGGATCCGGTCGCCCGGCTGGACCTCGTAGAACAGCGCCAGCTTGTAGGGCCGCTTGGGCAGGGCGTTCTCGTCGATCGACCAGGAGTTGCCCACCGAGTCGACGAGCAGGGAGTCGTAGATCTCGATCGCGTCCAGGACGTTCTGGTCGGCCGCGCCCTCGTTCTTGATGAACTTGAGCTCGCCAAGGTAGCGGCCGGGATAGCCCCGCTCCTTGAGCAGATGGGCGTACAGGAGCCGCCCCGGGGTCGAGTAGGGATAGATGGTGAGTCCCCGGCGGTACTCGAAGAGGGCCTCGTCGAAGTAGCTGCGGTCCTCGAAGTCGCGCCCGCGGCGGAAGTGCCACTCGGCGTAGGGGTTGCGCGCGATATCCTCGAGCGGGGTGCCGTCCATCACCGCGTCCTCGAGCGCGAGGCGCACGATCTCGTCGTCCGGGCGCAGGGCGGCCGCGGTCTTCAGGCTGTAGATCGCCTCGGTCGTCTTGCCGGCGCCCACCTGGGCGAGCCCGAGCGTGTACCAGGCCAGGCCGTCGGAGCGGTCGGCGGCCACGGCGGCGCGCATGAGGGAGATGGCCTGGGCGTAGGAGCCCGATTCGTACAGGAGCGAGGCGAGGAGCAGCCTGGCCTCGGGGTAGTCCGGCTTGAGCTGGAGGGCGGTCTTGGCGTGGAAGAGGGCGCCGGCGGTGTCGCCGGCTTCGGCCGAGAGCCGGGCCGCGACGTACTGGGTGCGGCTCTCGCTGCCGTGGTAGCGCAGGGCCTTCTCGATGAGGGCCTGGGCCTCGCGGGAGCGGCCCTGGTCCGAGGCTATGACGGCCAGCGACAGCAGGGCCCGCGCGTTCTGCGGCGAAAGCCTGAGGCTGTCCTCGAGGCGGAGCCGCGCCTCGGTCTTCTTGCCGGCGGCGAGATCGAGGAGGGCCATGCCGAAGCGGGCGTCCAGGTCGTTGGGCCGGGGCGCGAGCACCGCCTGGAACGAGGCGCGGGCCCCGGCCAGG
>JAJXZP010000037.1 GCA_021779995.1 bacterium
GGGCGGACCGGGCGGCTTCGGCGGGCCGGGCGGCTTCGGCGGGCCCGGCGGACCGGGCAGCTTCGGCGGACCGGGCGGCTTCGACGGACACGCCCTCGGGCAGAACATCCGCGCGGCGGTCGAGGGAATCGTCGGCGAGATCCAGCGCAACGTGGCGGAAAACGTCGAACGCGCCAAGGCGGAGGGCTACGATAGCGGCGGCTACTACCGCGACAAGTACGAGCGCCACATCGAGCGTCACCGCCGACGCATGGAGCGGCACGAGCTCAGGCACGGCCAGAAGCACGGAGACATCGAGAACGACGACGTGATGGATCGCCGTGAACGCTCGGCCGCTAGCTTCGAGGAGTACCGGAACATCCTCGAGACGCGCGCTCATCGACAGCGCGGCGGCCTCTGGGGCCACCTCACGAGCTACCTGGCGGTGAACGCCGCCCTTTGGTACATCAACCTCACGACCTCTCCCCACGGTTTTCTCTGGGCGGCGATCGTGAGCGCGGGCTGGGGCACCGGGCTCCTCTCCTCCTTCGCCTCGGCGCTGCGTTCCGGCGCCAAGCTCCGCGAGATCGAGGCCATGCCCGAGCTCGAGGGCCAAAGCCTCCAGGACTACAAGCGGCTCAACAAGGTCAGGGACTCCCTCGCGATGCACGCGGCGAGCACGATCGGGGTGTCGGCGCTTTTCAGCGTGCTCCAGGCCCTGATCCTCGGAACCACTTCGTTCTGGCTCCTCATCCCGGTCGGCGCCATGCTCGTGGGCTTCGTCTCCCACCTCGCCTCAGCCGCCGCGGTCGGGCCGCGCCTTAAAAGGAAAATACTCTCCGCCCTCGGCATCTCGGGCGGCTGGCGGAACATCTTCCGCCAGGGCAAGGCGCGAAAGCAGACGGACAAGGGGCTCGGGCCCTACGCGGCCCTCTACCGCGAGGCCGAGTCGACCAGGGACGCCATCGTCGAGCAGCTCCGCTCGGGGAAAGCGGGCCCGATGGAGGATATGGTTCCCTCGCTCAAGGACTACGTGGATCAGGTGCGGCTCCTCGCCGGCTCGGCGAACGAGATAGACCGGCTCGTCGAGGCCATCCCCGCGGCCGCGCTCGGCCGGGATCGCGAGGCCCTGGTCGCCAAGGCGGGCATGGCGACGAGCGAGCAGCTCAAGGCGGAGTACCGGTCGTCCATCGCGGAAATCGAAAAGCAGGAGAAGGCCTACCAGGAGCTCAAGGAGCAGAGCGAAGTCGTCAGGCTCCGCCTGGGCTCCTCGGTCAACCAGCTCAAGCAGATGCGCATCGATATAGCGCGGATATCGGCCGCTCCCGGCCCCGGCGGGGGACCGAACCTCGACCAGTTCAAGCGCCGCACCGAGGAGCTCTCCCGCTACCTCGAGGACCTGCGCACGAGCTTCGACGCGGAACGCGACGCGGAACGCGCCGCGGAACGCGATGATCCCTTCGCCGAGCTGGAGCGGGCCGAGCGCGAACGGCTCGAGCGGGAATCCCGGGAACGAAGCCCCAAAGGGGAGCTCGGCGGCTCCGCCCTGTAAGGCGAAGCCGGCGGCCCGCAGAGATCGCGCGTGCCGCTCCAGCTCTCCTCCTCGACCGATTTCCTCCTCGTGCGTAACCTCAGCCCGAATGGCAGTATTCTATATATGAGGTCTACGATGACAAGGATTGCCGGTTCTTTCCCTTGGCGTTTTGGCGCGTCGGCGCCGGGTGGCCCGGGCCGACGGCTCCCGCTCGCGACGACAGTCTGCCTTCTCGTGCTGGCCGCTTTTTCCGCGGCCCCGCTCTGGGCCGGAGGCGCCGCCCGCGGGTTCCTGCTCGGAGTGCTCGCCGACAACGGGCAGGCGGCCCAGGCGAGCGAGGCGCGGCTGGCGAGCGGCCGCGAGCTGCTCACCGACGATCCCGCCAACGAGGCGATCTACCAGGCCCTCGTGGCGCAGGTGCGGGGCATGGGCCGCGAGATGGCCAACAACGCCGATATGCGCTCGTACTACCGATTCGAGGACTCGGTCCTGGCCCAGGTGATCGGCGGCCTCGGGCGGATCCGCGATCTGGCCCTGCGCCGCGGAGACCCCACGCTCGGCTCTGACGGTCTCGCCATCGTGGACGACGAGATCGACCAGTACTACCGGGATATCCTCTCGACCCTCGCCCAGGCGGATTTCAACGGTCTGAAACCCTTCGCCGCCCTGGCCTCCCGGCCCGACCTCGCGCGGTGGTTTTCGCAGAAACGCTACTTTAGGCTGGACGCCATCGACCGCCTCATGTCCGCGATGATCGACGAGCGGAGCCGCCTGGGCGCGGCGGACAACGCCCTCGCCTTCGCCGCCTCGGGCGAGGCGATAGCCCGCGAGAACACCGTCGCCGAGCAGAGCCTCTCCGACACGAACTTCGCCTCGGAGAGCTCGGCCCTCAAGCGCGAAGACCTGCTCTTCCTCGTCGACCTGTTCTTCCTCAAATGAACGGCTCCCTCAAAACGCGGCTACATTTCGAAGGAGCCGCCCCGATCACGGCAGGCGCCTCCGCTTCCACGGCAGGCGCCTTCGCTTCCACGGCGAGCGGGGCGAAGACGAAGCCTGCCGCGCAGGGAAGCCGCCTCCAGACCTGAGACCTAGGCGGTCTTCTTGGAACCGCGGCGCGCCAGCAGGACGATGCCCACGACGAGGAGCAGCACTCCCCCCAGAATCCAGCGGCGTCCGCCGGACAGGAAGCTCAGGTGAATCACCTTGAAACCGTCGAGCAGCGCGACAGCTCCCGCCACGCAGGCGAGGGCTCCGATGAGCTTGAGAACGACTTTCATGTTCCCCCCTTACCTCGAACTTTCTCTTCTATGCACGGCTCTCACGAAACGCGGATGCGTTTCGCGAGGTCTGCCACAACCAGGGGCGGAGCCCGCCCGCCATCCTGCCCGCCCGCAAAGGCGGAACCCGCCCGCCCGCCCGCAAAGGCGGAGCCCGCTATCTCGCCGACCGGCCGCGAAAGCGGCTACAGATGCTGTAGATAGGCGTCGACGACCTTGGGGTCCGCGCCGAGCTCCCGGGCCGGGCCGCGCAGGATGACCCTCCCCGCCTCCAGGACGTAGGCCGTCTGGGCCGCTTCTAGGGCCAGGCGCGCGTTCTGCTCGGCCAGGATGATGGTCGTGCCCGCGCGGTGCAACTCGCCCAGGAGCTCGAAGAGGCGGTCGACCACGATGGGCGCGAGGCCGAGCGAGATTTCGTCGGCGATGAGGACCGAGGGTTCGAGGGCCAGGGCCCGTCCGAAGGCCAGCATCTGCTGCTCGCCCCCCGAGAGGCTGCCGGCGGCCTGGTTCCTCCGCTCCGCGAGGCGCGGAAAATGGCCGTAGATGCGCTCGAGGACCTCGCGCTCGCCCGCGGCCGCCCCTCTCGGGCGACGGGTCGCGGTGACGCGGAGATTCTCCTCCACGCTGAGCTCGGCAAACACGCGGCGCCCCTCGGGGATGTAGCCGATGCCGAGCTCGACCCGGCGGTGGGCGCTCAGATCGAAGAGGGAGCGGCCGCGGAAGGTGGCGCTGCCCGCCGTCGGGCGCAGAAGTCCCATCAGGCAGGTGAGCAGGGTGGTCTTCCCGGCCCCGTTCGCGCCCACGATGGCCGTGAACTCGCCCTCGGCGACCTCGAGAGAAACGTCGCGGAGCACCTGGATCTTCCCGTAGCCGGCGCCCAGGCCCGAGACGGACAGGAGGCTCTCGCCCTTCATGCGCCGCCTCCCAGGGGATTCGTGCCGGTCGAGCGCGAGCCTTCCTTGCCGAGGTAGGCCGCGATGACGCGCTCGTCGCGCCGCACCTCCTCGGGCCCGCCCTCGGCTATCTTCCTGCCTTCGTCGAGCACCACGACGCGGTCCGAGAGCGAGAGGGCGAAGCCGACGTAGTGCTCCACGAGCATGACGGTGAGCCCCGAGCGATGCACGCCGCGGATGAGCTGGGCCAGGGGGCCGATCCCGTCCGCGCCGATGCCGGCGGCGGGCTCGTCGAGGAGGAGAAGCGAGGGGCGGCTGGAGAGCGCGCGGGCTATCTCCAGGCGCCTGAGCTCGCCCATGTTGAGCTCGCCCGCCTTGCGCTCGGCGAGCCGGGCGAGGCCGAAGGTCTCCAGGAGCTCGTCGACCCGCTCGGCGATGCCGCGGTCGCGGCTGCGCAGGCCCAGGCAGCGCAGGCTCTGGAGCAGAGCCTTGCCGGCCGCCGCCACGCGGATATTCTCGCGGACCGTCATCGAGGCGAAGGGCCGCGCCACCTGGAAGCTGCGCCTGACCCCGAGATGGCTCATGCGGGCGCTCGGGGAGCCCTGGACCTCGCGGCCGTCGAAGCGGACGAGGCCCTCGCTCGGCCGGATCGCCCCCGCGATCGCGTTGAAAAGCGTGGTCTTGCCGGCGCCGTTGGGCCCGATCACCGAGACGAACTGCCCCTTCTCGACGGCCAGGTCGATCGCGTCGAGGGCGACGAGGCCGCCGAAGCGCACGGTCAGGCGCTCGACCTCAAGCAGGGCCATGGTCCCTCGACTTTCGCAGCGGCGAGGCGAGCCTCCCCACGAGGCGCGAGACCGCGCTGGCCTCGCCGGCCAGGCCCTGGGGCTGGAAGCGCAGCATCAGGAGGAGGATGACTCCGTAGGTGAGGAGCCGGAAGTTCGAGATGAAGCGGAAGGCCTCGGGCAGGGCGCCGAGCACGAGGGCGCCCAGGAGGGCGCCCCGCACCGTGCCGAGGCCGCCGAAGATGAGCATCGACAGGATGACGACCGACTCGGTGAAGCCGAAGCTCGTCGGCGTGACGGCGCTCAGGAAGGGCGCGTAGAGGCTGCCGACCATGCCGGCGAAGGCCGCGCTCAAGGTGAAGGCGACGACCTTGTACGAAGCCACGGGTATGCCCACCGAGGCCGCGGCGCTCTCGTCGTCCCGGATGGCGAAGAGCGAGGCGCCCAGCCAGCTGCGCTCCAGGTACTTCGAGACGCCGACGACGAGGGCCAGCATGGCGGCGGCCAGGATCAGGTAATCGAGGTTGCCGAAATGGTGCTCGCCGATCGAGGGCACGGGGATCGAGTAGATGCCCACCGCGCCCCCGAAGAAGGGCAGGTACTGGAAGACCGCGACCATGACGAAGTTGAGTCCGATCGTGGTGATGGCGAGGAAATCCTCGCGCAGCCTGAGGCTGATGGCGCCCAGGGCGAAGCCGGCGATTCCCGCCACCCCGAAGGCGACGGGGATGGTCCACCAGAAGCCGAGGTGGTAGCGGGTCGAGAGCACCGCGGCGAAGTAGGCGCCGAGCCCGAGGAAGGCGCTCTGCGCGAGGTTGGGCTGGCCGACGTAGCCGACCACCATGTTGAGGGCGACGGTCAGCACGGCGTAGATGGCGATCGTCACGCCCACGACGAGGAGGTAGCTCATGCGGCCTTCCTCGACCTGCCGAGGAGGCCCTGGGGCCGCGCGAGCAGGATCACGATGAGCACGATGAAGGCTATCGCGTCGCGCGGCAGGACGTAGCCCGCGTACATGACGACGAAGGTCTCGACCAGGCCGATGAGCATGGCGGCGGCTATGGTCCCGAGCGGGTTGCCCAGGCCGCCCAGGACGATGATCGCCAGCATCTTGTAGGCGGGTATGTCGCCCATCGTGGGGTAGACCGTGTTGTAGTTGATGCCGAGCAGGATGCCCGACACCGCCGCCAGCGCGTAGCCGATGACGAAGATCGCGGCCACCACGCCGCGGGTGTTGATGCCCATGGCCTCGGCCGTGGCCATGTCCTGCGAGGTGGCGCGCCAGTAGAGCCCGAGCCTCGTGCGGCGCAGCGCGAACCAGGTCAGCCCGAGGACGAGCAGGCCGACGATGAGGATGACGAGGTGGACCCCGGTGATCACCGTGTGGCCGAAGCGCAGGGTGGGCAGGCCCAGCTTGGCGGGAAAGGCGAAGGGATAGGGCCCGAACACGAGGCGGAAGGCCTCTTCCATGGCGATGAAGGTCCCGATGCTCGCGATGAGCGGAATCAGGGGCCCGCGGTTGAGGATGGGGCGGTACAGCAGGCGCTGGAGCCCCAGCCCGAAGACGGCCGAGGCCGCGATCCCGGCGACGATCCCGAGCGCGAGCGAGCCCGTCGCCCTCCAGACCTTGAGGCCCACGTACGCTCCGAGCGTGAGCCCGGCGGCGTTGGCTATGTCGAGCACGCGCAGGAGGCCGTAGATGAGCGAGGGGCCGAGCGCGATCAGGGCATAGAGAGAACCCGTGGCGATGCCGTCTATGAGACTCGATAGGAACATCAGCTCTCCCCGTCGCGCGTCGTGATGGCCTCCAGCTCGAGGCGTTCCGCCCGGCCGCGGTGTCGCGGCCGGCGATCCCGATCCGATTATGGAGTGATCACGGCCGGATCGTCGACGGTGCCGTAGTGGCGGGGCAGGCCGTCCTTGACGATCTGGAGCTCCACCGCCTTCACGACCTCGCCCTTGCCGTTGTACCTCATGATCGTGCCCGTGACGCCGACGAAGTTTCGGATGCCGGCGATGCCTTCGCGGATGCGCTCGGGCGAGAGCCCCTTCGCCATCGCGTGCTTGAGCACGAGGAAGGAGTCGTAGGTCGTGGCGCCCACCATGTCGGGCGGGAAGCCGTAGGCCGCGGTGAAGCCCTTGATGTAGTCGACGACGACCTTCTGGGTGCTGTCGCGGTCGAAGGGCGTGGTGAACACGAGGCCGTCGGCCTGGCTGCCCACGGGCTGGAAGAACTGGGTCGTGGAATCGATGCCCTCGGTGCCGACCATCGGCATGCTGAAACCCAGCGTGTTCCAGTTGTTCAGGAACTGCTGGCCCTCGGAATAGTACTGGGCCATGAAGAAGCCGTCGGCGCCCTTGGCCTGGTCGCGCATGAGAATGGGGGTGAAGTCCTTCTCGCCGAACTTGTTGTAGTCGGTGGCGACGACGGTGTCGCCCAAGGCCTCTGCCT
>JAJXZP010000223.1 GCA_021779995.1 bacterium
CGGCTATGTACTCACCAACAACCACGTCGTGAAGGACGCCACCAAGATCTACGTCAACCTGGCCGACGGAGGCCGCTATCTGGCCCAGGTCGTGGGCGTCGATCCGGAAAACGACCTGGCCGTCATCAAGTTCGACCCGCCCAAGAACGTCCACCTCACGGTCATACCTTTCGGCGACTCCTCGCGGCTCAAGGTCGGGCAGAAGGTCCTCGCCATCGGCAACCCCTTCGGCCTCGAACGCACGCTCACCCAGGGCATCGTGTCGGGCATCGGACGGCCCGTCACCGAGTCCAGCGATTCCGGCACCAGCGTCCTCATCCGCGACATGATCCAGACCGACGCCTCGATCAACCCGGGCAATTCGGGCGGCCCACTGCTCGACGCGCACGGCGAAATGATCGGCGTCAACACCATGATCTACAGTCCTTCCGGCGGCTCGGTGGGCATAGGTTTCGCCGTGCCGGTCGACACGGCCAAGCGAGTCGTGCCCGACCTCATCCGCATGGGCAAGGTGCGCCGCGGCTGGATCCAGGTCGACTCGGTCCAGCTCTTCCCCGAGCTCATCGACTTCATGAAGCAGAACGGCTACGCGGTGCCGGTCAGCTCGGGCCTCCTGGTCTCTCGGGTCACGCGCGGCGGGAACGCCGACCAGGCGGGCATTCGCGGAGGCGAGACTCCGGTGCGCTACGGACGCTCGACCTTCAACGTGGGCGGCGACATCATCGTCTCGGTCAACGGCATGAAGACCACCAGCATCACCGATCTCTACTCGGCCCTCGAGAACACGAAGCCGGGCGAGCGGATTCCGGTCGAGTTTTACCGCGGCGCCAGGCGCCTGAGCGTCGACATCGTGCTCTCGGACCGCGCCAAGGCCGGCGTCGTCGAGTGAAGCGCCGGTCTACCCGTGCCGCGTCCGCCGAGGCCTGAACGTGAAACCCTTTAGAGTCGTGGCGCCCTACGGGCCCGCAGGGGATCAAGAGCAGGCCATCGAGGGCCTCGTCGAAGGCGTGCGCTCGGGCCTGCGCTGGCAGACGCTGAAAGGCGTCACCGGCTCGGGCAAGACCTTCACCATGGCCAAGGTCATCGAGGGCCTGCAGATGCCGGCCCTCGTGGTCTCCCACAACAAGACCCTCTCGGCCCAGCTCTACCGCGAGTTCAAGACCTTCTTCCCCGACAACGCGGTCGAATACTTCGTCTCCTACTACGATTACTACCAGCCCGAGGCCTACGTCCCGTCCAAGGACCTCTACATCGAGAAGGACTCGGACATCAACCAGGAGATCGACCGCATGCGGCTCTCCGCCACCGCCGCGCTGATGGAGCGGCGTGACGTCATCATCGTGGCGACGGTGTCCTGCATCTACGGCCTCGGCTCGCCCGACCTCTACAAGGAGATGCGGGTCTACGTCGACCGCGGCGGCGAGCTCGACATCGAGGAGCTCAAGCGGCGCCTCGTATCGCTCCAGTACGAGCGCAACGACGCGGTCCTGGAGCGCGGCCGCTTCCGGATCCGCGGAGACATCATCGAAATCTACCCCGCCTACCTCCAGGAGGCCTACCGCATCGAGCTCGACTACGACACGGTGACCCGCATCCGGAAGTTCGATCCCATTTCCGGATCCATGGGACCCGACCTGGACGAGGCGGTGGTCTATCCCGCCAAGCACTTCGTCATGCCCGAGGACCAGGTGCACAACGCCGTCGGCCGGATCCGCGCCGAGCTCGACGAGCGCTACGAGGGCCTCATGGCCGCGAACAAGCTCGTCGAGGCGCAGCGGATCAAGAGCCGCACCGAGTACGATCTGGAGATGCTCGAGGAGATGGGCTACTGCCCCGGCATCGAGAACTACTCGGCGCCCCTGGCCGGGAGGAGCGCCGGCGAGCGGCCGGGAGTGCTCATCGACTACTTCCCCAAGGATTTCCTCACCTTCGTCGACGAGTCCCACGTCACCCTGCCGCAGGTGGGCGCGATGTACTCCGGAGACCGCAGCCGCAAGACCACCCTCGTGGACTACGGCTTCCGCCTGCCCAGCGCGCGCGACAACCGTCCGCTCAAGTACGAGGAATTCCTCTCGGTCATCGACAAGGTCATCTGCGTATCCGCGACCCCGCAGGCCGAGGAGATCGGGAAATCGCAGCGGGTGGTCGAGCAGGTGATCAGGCCCACCGGCCTCGTCGATCCCGAGATCGAGGTTCGGCCGAGCGAGGGCCAGATGGAGGACATCTACGCCGAGATCCGCCGGCGCATAGCCGCGCGCGAGCGCTGTCTCATCCTCACGCTCACCAAGCGCATGGCCGAGGAGCTCACCGAGTACCTCACCGGGCTCGGCCTCAAGGTGCGCTATATCCACTCCGAGGTCGAGACCATCGAGCGCGTCGAGATCCTCAAGCAGCTGCGGCAGGGCGACTACGACGTCCTCGTGGGCATCAACCTCCTGCGGGAGGGCATCGATCTCCCCGAGGTCTCCTTCATCGCCATCCTGGACGCCGACAAGATAGGTTTCCTGCGCTCGGCCACGAGCCTGATCCAGATCATCGGAAGGGCGGCGCGCAACGCCGCGGGTACGGTGGTCATGTACGCCGACCGGATCTCCGAGGCCATGCGCGTCGCGATCGAGGAGACCGACCGCCGCCGCGAGCGCCAGGTGGCGTACAACACGGAGCACGGCATCACGCCGAAGACGATCCTCAAGGCCGTCGAGGACATCCTGGAGCGGCATCGCGAGGAGCGCATCGACGGGGCCCAGACCGAGATCGAGGTGCTGAAGAAATCGCACAACCTCCTCGTGCCCGAGCAGAAGAAGGCGCTCGTGAGGGCCCTGGAGGCCCAGATGCTGGAGCACGCCAAGAAGCTCGAGTTCGAGCAGGCCGCTCTCCTGCGCGACGAGCTCGAGCGCCTCAAGGGTGTCGATCCGGTTTGACCGCGCGCCGCGGCCGCTATATGATGCTGGGTCTATGAGCACCCCGAACGGAGGCGCGGAGGCGAACGCCTCCCTCACGATCGTCGACGGCCACAGCGACGCGCTCTTGCCGCTCGCCGGCAAGAGCCTCCTGCCCGGGGAGACGGGGCTCCGCGATTTTTTCCGGCGCAACGACCGGGGCCACATCGACTTGCCCCGCCTGCTCGAAGGCGGCATCGGCTGCCAGGTCATGGCCGTCTACTGCGACGACGAGGCGGTCTCGGGCGGCGCGGCCCGCGCCACGCTCGACCTGCTCGACCTGCTGGAGAGCCTCTACGACGCCGCGCGAGGCCGCTTCGTCCCGATCAGGAAGGCGGCCGACGTCGCGGCCGCCCGCGCCGCCGGAGCCGTGGGCGCGCTCGCCGCCATCGAGGGCGGCGAATCGATCGAAGGAAATCTGGCCTTCCTCCGCAGCTTCTACCGCCTCGGCGTGCGCCTCATGACCCTGACCCACAACCGCCGGAACGCCCTGGGGCGGGGCGTGCGCACCGAAGGCTCGGACGGCTTGAGCGACTTCGGCCGCTCCTGCGTCCGCGAGATGGAGAAGCTCGGCATGATCGTCGACGCCTCGCACCTCTCCGACGCCGCCTTCGACGACCTGGCCGCCGCCGCCGAGCGGCCCTTCGTCGCCTCGCACTCGAACGCCCGCGCCGTCCACCCGGACCTGCGCAATCTCGACGACGCCCGGATCGAGGCCGTGGCCCGCTCGGGCGGAGTCGTCGGCCTCACCTTCGTGCCCTACTTCGTCGCACCCAAGGGCGAGGCGAATCTGGAGCGTTTCTGCGACCACCTCGACCGGGTCGTCCGGGTCGGCGGCCTCGACTGCGCCGCCCTCGGCAGCGACTTCGAGGGTTTCGCCCCGGGGCCCGACTTCGTGCTCGCCGACTGCACCCGCTACGGCGAGCTCGTCGACGCGTTGCGCGCCCGAGGCTACTCCGGCGAGGCCGTCGCTAAGATCATGGGCGGCAACTGGCTCAGGGTCTTCGGCGAGGTGCTGGGATGAGGCCGCCGTGTACCTGACCTTCCGCTGGTACGGGAAGCAGGACCCCGTCACCCTCTCGCGCATCAGGCAGATCCCCGGGGTGAAGGGCATCGTCGCGGCCCTGTACGATTACAAGCCCGGGGAGGCCTGGCCGCTCCAGCGCGTCCTTGAGCTGAAAGAGGAGATAGCGGCCGCAGGGCTCGACTTTTCGGTGGTCGAGAGCGTGCCCGTCCACGAGGAGATCAAGCTCGGGGGGCCTGAGCGCGACTACTTCATCGAGTCCTGGATCGCGAGCCTCAAGGCCGTCGGCCGGGCGGGCGTGGGCGTGCTGACCTACAACTTCATGCCCGTATTCGACTGGACGCGGAGCGATCTCAGGCGGGCCTTGCCCGACGGCTCGCGCGCGCTGGCGTACGACGAGGCGGTCATCGAGCGCATGGACCCGCTGGAGGGCGACCTCGAACTGCCCGGCTGGCTCGCGCACTACTCGCGCGCCGACCTCGCCCGGCTCATGGCGCGCTACCGCGAGATCGGCTCGGAGCGGTTGTGGGAGAATCTCGGCTACTTCCTCACGGCCGTCGTGCCCGCAGCCGAGGAAGCCGGCGTGCGCCTCGCGATCCATCCCGACGACCCGCCCTGGCCGGTCTTCGGCCTGCCGCGCATCGTGGTCGACTCGAACTCGCTGCGCCGTCTCGTCTCGGTGGTCGACTCGCCGTCCAACGGCATCTGCCTCTGCTCGGGTTCGTTCGGCGCTCTGCCCGAGAACGACATCCCGACGATGATCCGCGAGTTCGCCTCGCGCATCGCCTTCGCCCACATCCGCAACATCCGCATCACGGGTCCGCGCTCCTTCGAGGAGAGCGCCCACTGGAGCGGCTCGGGCTCGCTCGACATCACGGCCATCGTCCGCGCCTACGCCGAGATCGGCTTCCGGGGGCCGGTGCGGCCCGACCACGGCCGCATGATCTGGGGCGAGGAGGGGAGGCCCGGCTACGGCCTCTACGACCGGGCCCTGGGCTCGCAGTACATCCTGGGCCTCATGGACGCGAACGGCCTGTAGAATCGCGAACGGCCCTCATGCCTCGGGCAGGCTCGCCTCGGCGAAGATCGTGATGCCGCCGCGCGGCTTCTGCGTGATCGAGACGGTCACCTTCCTGGGCGAGGCAGCCTCGTAGATGTCCTTGGCGATCCTGGCGGCAAGCGCCTCGCAGAAGGCCCCCTCCTCCCTGAACGACCAGAGGTAGAGCTTGAGGCTCTTCGACTCGATGCAGTAGGGGCCCGGCTCGAACTCGATGCGCACGGTCTCCCAGTCGGGCTGCCCCGTGACCGGGCAGAGACTCGTCACCTCGTCGCTTTCGAGCACGACCTTCCTGACCGTGGCCGGGGTCGGGAAGACCTCCAGCTTCCGCGTGGGCGCGGAAGCCTTCTTTCCGAGCGCCTCGAACGAATAGTCGGACATCACTTGCCTCCGAACGCGAAGGGGTTGTAGACCACGCCGGCGTCGTACGTGTCGATTCCCTCGGCCCGCTTGACCCGTCGCACGATCGCGTAGGTCACCGGCGTGAGGACGGCTTCATAGGCCACCTTGAAGAGATACTGGGCGAGCATCATCTGGAAGAGCACCGGAGTCGGCACGAGGCCGACGAAGCCGAATGAGATGAAGATCGCCGTATCGAGTCCCTGCCCGACCACCGTGGAGCCGATCGTCCTGGTCCAGAGGAACCGGCCCTTGGTGGCTTTCTTGAGCAGCGAGAGGGTGATCGAATTGGCGAACTCTCCCGCCCAGTAGGCCACGAGCGAGGCGGCCACGATCCTCGGCGTCATGCCGAGCACGGCGGCGTAGGCCCCCTGCTCCTTGAAGAAGGGCGGGAAGGGCAGGGCCACCGCCGCGATGAAGACGAGGGACATGAGGGCGTTGGCCGCGAAGCCCATCCAGATGACCGACCGCGTCTTCCGAAAGCCGTAGACCTCGGTGAACACATCGCCGAGGATGTAGGTGATCGGAAAGAGCATCACCGCCGAGGGCAGGATCACGCCGGCCACATCGATGAGCTTGCCCGCGATGATGTTGGACACGAGCAGGCAGGTGAGAAACAGGGCGAACAAGCCGAGAAAAAGCGGAGAGAAAGACGAACGCTCCCGTTCCATGGGAGTACCTCCTGTTTTGTTCAGGCGGGTGGACTACGACCGCCGAAGTGAGGGGAGTCTATCCAAAAGGCTCGGGCTTGGTCAATTGCGCGGCGAACCGAAACGCCCAAGGCGAATCATCACCGCAGAGCCTCCGCGGCTCCACCACGAAGCTCGGACCGGTCGGGCCGAGCGACGGGCGGCTATATGCCGGGATCGAGGCGGCCAGGGGCTGTGGGCGTTTTTTAAGGCAAGTGGATTAAAGAAGGGGCCGTCCCCGCGGACGGCCCCTTCGAGTGCGGACGAAAGGGTCAGACGCCCAGGTAGGCCTCGCGGACGCGCGGATCCTCGGCGATCTGCTTGGCCGGGCCTGAGATGGTCGTGTAGCCGACTTCGAGAACGTAGGCGAAATCGGCGATTTCGAGGGCTTCGGCGGCGTTTTGCTCGACGAGAAGCACCGTCATGCCCTGCTTGTTGAGGGCTACGATTTTCGCGAAGATTTCCTCGACCAGGACGGGCGCGAGGCCCATCGAAGGCTCGTCGAGGAGGAGGAGGTCCCCCCCGGTGATCATGGCCCTGCCGACGGCGAGCATCTGCTGCTCGCCACCCGACAAGGTGCCGCCGAGCTGGGCGACCCGTTCCCTGATGCGCGGAAAGAACTCGAAGACGTCATTCATCCGGCGCTTGACCTCGTTCTTGTCCTCGATGGTCCATCCGGCGATCTCGAGATTCTCGCGCACGGTGAGAGTCGGGAATATCTTGCGCCCTTCGGGGACGTGGGATATGCCGAGCGGCACGAGTTTGTGCGCTTCCATGCCGGTGATATCCTTGCCCTTGAA
>JAJXZP010000256.1 GCA_021779995.1 bacterium
GTCGGTGCTTGTGCTTCTCCTCGGCCGAAGTCTAGACTCGCCTCATGCGAAGGATCACCGGTTTCCACGCCGTCGAGGAGCTGCTCCGCTCTTCTCGCGCGGCGGACTTCGAAGGCAGCATACTGATCTCGGGCACCGCCGGCCCCAGGATCAAGAGCATCCTCGACTTGGCCGCCAAGCGCGGCATTCCGGTGGCGCGCCGATCCAAGGACGAACTCGATCGCCTGGCCCCGGACAACCGGGGCCTGGTGCTCGAACTCGGGGATGAGGCCGTCGAGGAAGGCGAGACCGATCTTGAGGGCTTCCTCGCCTCTCTGGAGGGGCCGGCCCTCGTCCTCGTCCTCGACCACATCGAAGACCCTCAGAACCTCGGCGCCATAGTCCGCTCGGCCGACGTCTTCGCTGCCGACCTCGTCGTGCTGCCCCGCAGGCGGGCCGCGTCCCTCTCGCCGGCGGCGGCGCGCGCCTCGGCCGGGGCCACGGCCTACGTGCCCACGGCCTACGTGCCCAACCTGGCGGCGGCCCTGCGCCGCCTCGCAGGCGCCGGCTTCTGGAGCTACGCGGCCGACATGGGCGGCGAGGACCTCGCGGCCGCCGACTTGAGCGAGCGCTGCGTCCTCGTGCTCGGCAACGAGGGCTCGGGCGTGTCGCGCCTCCTGAAGGACGAGTGCGACGCCGCGCTCGCGATCCGGCAGTCCGGGCACGTGGATTCGCTCAACGTGTCCGCCGCCGCCGCGATCATGATGTACGAGTACCGCCGGAGACATCCCGCGAGGCGCTAGGCGCGACCAGCTTGGCCAGGACCTCCCCGAAGAGCTCGGGCCTGACGGCCTTGGGGTCGATGATGCCCTCTATGCCCAGGCCGTTGGACAGGGCCAGCACGATCGTCGCCAGGTCCAGGGCCGCCTCGCCGTCCAGCGGGACCCCCAGCGCGGCCGCCTCCGCTTCGACGAGGGCGGCTATCTTGGCCCTCATGGCGCGCCGCTTCTCGGCGAGCTTGGCGCGAAGGCTCTCGTTGCGCGCGCAGCGCAGCCAGAACTCGATGAAGAGCGTCTGCCAGTCGGGATCGGCTGTGCCCATCGCGCGGAGTTCCAGGCCCGCGAGTCGGGCGAGCGCCTCCGCGCCGCCCGGCCCCGCCGGGCCCTTCCCCCGCGCGGAGGACTTCGGCGATCCGGCCGCCCGGGCGGCGGCCTTCCGGATTGCCGCCTTCCGAACAGCCTCGGCCCTTTCGTCGATGCGCGCCGCGATGAGCTCGTAGAAGAGCTCGTCCTTGTTCGCGAAGTTCGAATAGACGGCGCCTTTGCTGAAACCGGCGGCTTCGGCCACCCGCTCGAGGCTCGCGCCTTCGTAGCCGCGTTCGGCGAAGACGCCGTAGGCGACGTCCAAAAGTCGGCGGCGCACGTCTTCCCGCTTGACCCTCCGGGGCCTTCCGCCCTCCGCCGGTTCCGGCCTTCTTTCCACGGGCATCTTCCTTCCTCCCGATATCGAGTACTAGTAGTATTCGATACCAATGGTATTGACTTTGCCCGGCAAGAGCAATAGATTCCGGGTCCATGGACTACCGAGCGGAAATCTTCGATCGGATGCAGCTGCTCTATCACGAGACCGGCTTCAACGATCATCAGATCCATTGCGAGATCCGGCTGGCCGGGGGCCTCGACGAGACGAGACTCAGGAGAGCGGTCAGGCTCTCGCTCGCCTCGATCCCCATCCTGGCGACCAGATACCGCGCCCAGTCGGGGCGCCCCGCATGGGAGAGCCTTCCGGAGAGCGATCTCGAGCGGGCCTTCGCGGTCGCGGACGACGAGGCGGTCTTCGAGTCCGAAAAGACCTACCGGATTCGGGAAGAAGAAGGCCCGCAAGTGAGGCTCTGCCTCCTCCGAGGGGAGCGGGGCGCCTTGGCGCTGACGATGAACCACATGATAGCCGACGGCGCCGGCTTCAAGGAATATCTCTACTTTCTCTGCGAGTGCTACGCGCGGGCGGGCGAGGGTGCGGGTGAAAGTGAGGGTGAAAGTGAGGGTGAAAGTGAGGGTGAGCGCGCGTGCGCGGGCAGCTCACCGGCCATGCGGATCGACGGCGACCGGGGCATAACCGACCTGATGCGGGCCTTCGGCGCGGGGGCGAAGATCAGGGCCGCCCTCACCCAGGGCGCGGACAGCAACAGAACGGGGAAGCTAGCCTTCCCCTTCGACGAAGGCGGAGAGCTTCATCCCTTCATCGCGACCAGGCTCATAAGCCGGGAGAAGGTCGCCGGCCTCAAGGCCTATTGCAGGGCTCGGGGCGCGACACTCAACGACGCGGCCCTCGCCGCCTATTACCGCGTCCTGGCCCGCACCATCGGGCGGGCGGCCCTCGAAGGGCTCGAGGTCCCGATCATGATCGACATGCGGCGCTACCTGCCCTCGCGCAGCTTCGCCGTCCTGCGCAACCTGGCCTCCACGGCCATCACGCGCCTGCGGCAGAGCGAGGGTGAGGGTTTCGAGGAGACCCTGGCGAAGGCCAAGGCCCTGATGGACGCTTTGAAGAGCCGCAACATCGGCCTGGGCGGCTATCTGAAGCTGTCGCTGCTGTTTTCGCTCTTCGGCGGAAGGGCGGCCGAAAGCCTGCTCCGCCGCGGCCTGCGGCATCCCCTGCTCTGCATGACCAACCTAGGCGAGATCGACGCAAAGAGGCTCGTCTTCGCCGGAAGCCGCGTCGCCTCGGCCTACGTTTGCGGGTCCATCAAGTACAAGCCGCACTTCCAGCTCGCGCTTTCCGGCTTCGACGGGACCATAACGTTGAGCTCCAACCTCTACGGGAGCGAGGAAGACAGGAATCGAGTCGATGTCTTTCTCGCCCGGGTCGAGCGAGAATTCCCGTGCGCGTAATGCTCTCCGAGGGATCCTCGCTCTCGGCGAGGGAGAGCCTCACGATACTCGGGCTAGACGGCCACGAGGCGATCGTGCTCGATCCCAACCCGGCATGCATCTGCCGCTTCTCCTGCTTCGCCTCGGACTATCTGCGCTGCCCGCCCTCGGGCCGCGGCCCGGTCGATATTACGACTTCGTCCTCGCGGCGCTCGGGCGCGAGAAAATCGACGTGCTTCTCCCGAGCCACGAGCAGGCCCTGATCTTCTCGCGGAAGCTGCCCGAACTCGGCTCGAAGGTCGCCGTCGCCCTGCCGGCCTACGAAAGCTACCTCGAGCTCTTCAGCAAGACGAGGTTCATGAGGCTCCTCGCCCGTCTCGGCCTCTCCTTCCCCCCGACCGGCATCTACCGGAGCGAAGGGGAGGCGCTGTCCTGGGACGGCTTCCCCTGCTATCTCAAGACCGAATACGGGACGGCGAGCGCGGGAGTATGGCGGGCGGAGTCCCGATCGGAGTACGAGGCCGCGCTCGCGCAGCCGCGGGTCCGCGAGACCCTGGCCTCAGGCGGAAGCATCCTCGCCCAGGAGGCCGCGCCGGGACGGCTCGAGATAGCCTACGCCGCCTTCCGACACGGCGAACTGGTCGCCCTGCACTGCAGCCGCCGCCTCAAGGAGGGGGCGCGAGGCTCCTCCTCGGTGAAGGTCGGCGTCGACAGGCCCGTCGTGCGCTCCCACTTCGAGTCCCTCGGCGAGAATCTCGCGTGGCACGGCCCCCTCGCCGTGGATTACCTGTACGAGGACGCCACGGGGATTCCGCGCTACATCGACGCGAGTCCGCGCCTCGTCGAGCCCATGAACGCCTACGCGAACGGCGTCGACCTGGTGGAAGCCCAGGTGCTCATCTCGCTCGGCAGAGACGCGCCCCGGTCCTTCGGGACGAAGGGAGTGCGGACGCACATGGAGATGCTCGCGCTCCTGCGCGCGGCGGAGCGCGGCACGCGGCGGGCGGTCCTTTCGGAGGCGCTCGCGATAGCGAAGCGCGAGGGCGAGTACCGGGGCAGCGGCGAGGAACTCAGCCCCGCGGGGATCGACCCCTGGTCGACCCTGCCCCTGGCGCTCGTCGCCTCGCGCCTTCTGCTCTCGCCCCGGAGCGCGGCGAAGATATCGGGCGGCGCGGTCGGAGACTACGCCATGACCGAATCCGCGATACGCGAAATAGACGCGATGTGACCGCGGCCGTCACGGGGCCGCGAGGCCTCCGTGATCGGACCGGACCGGGCGGGCCCGCCGCGGGGGCTCGACCGAGGGACTCCCTCGATCAGCTGTCCCAGATCTCGCGGAAGCGATGCTCGCGCTCGCAGTAGCGGCAGACGAAGACCGTCCCCGACTCGCCGCCCGGCGGGCCCTTGCGACGGAACTCGGGCATCACGCCCTCCTTGTGGGAGGGGTGGGAGATGCAGAGCTCGTTCTTGCAGGAGATCTCGTCGAAGCCGTAGATGCGCGGCGGCATGTCGAGGCGGTACTTCTTGACCACCCGGCTCCCGTGCACGAGGTTGAGGGTGCAGCCGGGAGCTATGGCGGCCAACTTCTTCAGGTCGCGCTCGTCGAAGCTCGTGACCTCCGGCAGCGACATGATGCCCTTGAGGGTTCCGCGGTCGTTGTGGAAGACCCCGTGGCCCGAGCGCAGGTTCAATTTGAGCATGCGCCGCACGGCGTCGATGTGGTCCCAGATGTGCTCGGCGCTTTCGCCCGAGGAGATGTGGTCTATGACGATACCCTCGTCCACCGGCTTGATGCCGACCTTCACCTCGGGCTTCGATCGTGCCACGACCGGGGCTTCGCGCACGAAGTCGTCGACGAAGCTCTCCTCGCGGAGCCCCTCTCCCTCGAAGTCCGCGCCGAGGAGGCCCGAGACCATGCCCATGAGGACGATGCGGGTCCAGTAGCCGTTGGCGGACTGGCCGTCCCAGCCGTTCAGCGGCAGGACGTCGAGGAAGGTCGGATTGGTGGGGTTGGCGCGGTCGCGCGGCAGGGGATGGTAGAACCTCGTTCCCTCGGGGAGCGCGCCGAGCATGTCCTTGCGGAAGGTCACCGCGGCGCGCAGCGCGTCCGCCCTCTCCAGCACCGTCTCGCCCATGCGCTCGAGCTGGAGCCGCGTGAAGTACCAGATCGGCGCGACGGCGCCCGAGGCCAGGTACTCGTCGAGCGACTCGTAGACCGCGACCTCGAAGCCGTTGGCCTTCATGCGCCCGACGTAGTCCGCGGGCATGGCGAGCGGCTCGGGGGCGACGAGGTCCACCTTCACCTCGCGGAAGACGCGCAGGCCGTTCGCCTTGGAGTGGACGGTGCGACCGTGATAAAGATCGCCGGTGAGGGCGATGTGGATCTTCTCGTCGCGCCATCCCAGCTGCTCGAGGAAGGAGAACTCGTCGAGGAACTCCTGGGTGGGATGCTCGTGCTTGCCGTCGCCCGCGTTGAGGAAGGCCGGCCTGGGACGGCCGACCAGTTCCGCATAACGCCCCATCGAGTTCTCGAGCGAGCGGCACACGCCCTCCAGCTTGGAGCGGATCACGAAGCAGGAGTCGTCCGCGTAGCCGTAGAGCATCCGGATCGCGTCCTCGATCGACTCGTTCTTGTTGAAGCTGGACGAGGCCGCGTCGAAGACGTTGGTGCGGACCCCGAGGAACTCGGCGGCGTTGCGGAACGACTCCTTCGTCCTCGTCGAGTCCTCCATGAAGATGAGATAGACGGAATAGTCGCGGTCGTCGAGGCGGAAGGCCTTCCCCCCGCCTCCGCCGCGCAGATCCTCCTTCAGCTCGCGCGTCTTGCGGTACAGATAGCGCTGCTCGTCGAGCGAGAGGTCGTCGACGACCGCCACCGTCCGGCCCTTGAACGGTCCTTTTCTTCCACTCACGTTTCCCCCCCTGCCGAGTCGATCCCGGAAGACGGTCTTCGCCGTCCCGAGACTGTATCAAAAAAGCCGTCCGAAAAGCTCTTGGCTCTCCGAACGGCTATCTTTCCCCGCGCCCTCCCGGGTCCTCAGGGCTTGAGCTCCTTGACGAGCTCCAGGCTGTCCGCCCTGAGCACCGCGAAGGCGCCCGATTTCTCCTGCGCGATTATGCCGCCGGCCCCGGCGGCGAGGACGGCGTAGCCCTCGACCTCGACGTTCGAGCGCGCCGTCTCCTTGAGCGAAGCGTCGAAGCGCGCGAGATACAGCGCGCCGCCCGAGCCGGGTACCGGCGCATAGAAGGCCCCGCCCGAAGAAAGGATCGTGCCCTCGGGGAAGACCTCGGCGCTCGAGTCGGCGACGTCTTGGAGGCTCGTCTTGTCGAAGCGCACGAGCCGCGCTCCGCCGGGCCGCCCGGCGAGGCCCGCTATGCCGACGAAGGAGCTCCCGTCGTCGACGAGGCTGCGGGGATGGATCGCGTTCACGCGCGATGCGCGAATCAGGTCGCCCGAGCCCGTGTCGACGAAGACTATGCGGCCGAGGTGGGTCGTCGGATCGACGATCTGGATGAGGTAGACTCCGGCCGCCGCGGC
Organism: bacterium; assembly: GCA_021779995.1. Taxonomy (GTDB): domain Bacteria; phylum Spirochaetota; class Spirochaetia; order Treponematales; family Rectinemataceae; genus JAJXZP01. The sequence continues at coordinate 6,388 of JAJXZP010000256.1, forward strand.
CGCGCTCTGGGCCGCGACCTGCGCCGCGATGACCGTCTTCTGGTCCTGGGTGATGGCCGCGCGCTCCTGGGCAACCTCGGCCTTCTTGGCCGCGAGCGCAAGCGGTTCAACTCCCGTCGTGAGCGGGACGTCGGAGTGGAGCAACATCGCGATACCACCTCGTCGGCCGAGATCGCCCCTGCGGCGAGCGGGGAATGAAAAGCGTGCCGAGAGCGCAAACCACCGTCTCCGGACCCATCACCCTGGCGCGCGGAGGGCTGCCCGCCCGACGGGCCGCGGGCCCGGCTTCGCCGGTGGGGGCCGGCAGCATCGAGCTGGGCGGTGTCCTGATTGCGCTTGCTCATTCGTCGTATCATTGTTACGGACAGAAACAGTAACCATTAACCGAAAGACAAAACATCATGAGCACAACGAAATCTCAGTACCTCCTCTTGTTCCGCGGCACCGACTGGCACAAG
>JAJXZP010000277.1 GCA_021779995.1 bacterium
TCGGGCGCCACGTCTACGCGATAGGCGGCAACATGGACGCGGCGCTCCGCTCGGGCATCCCGGTGAAGCGCCGGCTCCTGCAGGTCTACGCGCTCTCGTCCTTCCTCGCCTCGCTCGCGGGCATCGCCTACGCCTTCATGTACGTGTCGGGCAAGGCCGACGCCGGGGCGAGCATCCTCCTCGACTCGATCGCCGCCGTCATGATCGGCGGCGCCTCGATGTTCGGGGGCTCGGGCACCGTCATCCGCACCATGGTCGGCGCCCTCATCATAGCCGTGCTCGAACAGGGGCTCAGGATGTCGGGCACGCCGACCTTCAACATCTACATTCTCGTGGGCGCCATACTGATCCTCGCCGTGATCATGGAGCGCTACATGCCGCAGCACAGATGAACGAGCCACGGAGGCCAACGATGGAATACCTGCTCGAAACGAGGGAGATCACGAAACGCTTCGGCGGACTGACCGCCGTGGACAAGGTGAGCATCGGGGTCCGGCCCGGCGAGGTGCTCGCGCTCCTCGGCGACAACGGCGCCGGGAAGTCCACCCTCATCAAGATGATCTCGGGAGTCTACCGGCCCGACGAGGGCGAGATCCTCATAGGCGGCAAGAAGGCCGACATCGGCTCGCCCATGGACGCCCTCGCCGCGGGCATCGAGACGATCTACCAGGACCTCGCCCTGGCCGAGAACCTGGACGTCGGCGCCAACATCTTCCTGGGCCGGGAGCGGATGAAGCGCAAGCTCGGGATCCTGCGCGTGCTCGACGACGCCGTCATGGCGAGCGAGGCCCAGACCGTGCTCGACCGGCTCGACATCCACATCCCCTCGCTCAAGAGCACGATCAAGACCCTCTCGGGCGGCCAGCGCCAGGCGGTGGCCATCTCGCGCTCGATCTACTGGGACGCGAAGGTGCTCATCATGGACGAGCCCACGGCGGCCCTGGGCATCGCCGAGCAGCGCAAGGTCCTGAGCCTCGTGAAGACGCTCAAGGAGCAGGGCATCGGGGTCATCATCATCTCGCACCAGATGTACGACGTGTTCGAGGTGGCCGACCGGCTCGCGGTGATGCGCCGGGGCGTCAAGGTCGGCGAGCGGATCGTGAAGGAGACGACGCCCGACGAGGTGGTCGGGCTCATGGTCGGCGCCGAGACGGTCGGGAAGAAGCGCTAGGCCGGCCGGCTCGAGGTGGGCATTCCGGGCGGCGCGAGGGAGGGACCATGAAGCTCTTCCAGAGGACGATCCTGTCCTTCGCGGGAGCCATCTTTCTCCAGGCCGCCCTCGCCGGAGCCGCGCTCGCGGCGATCTTCGGCTCGATGCAGAACGAGGACGCCGCGCGCGAGCTCAAGACCGAGGCCGAGTCGGCCTACGAGTCGTTCAACGCGTGGAAGCTCGCCTTCTGGGTCGACATCAACGATCTCGCCCAGGACGCGGGCCTCTCCCGCCGCGTCGAGCGCGCGGCGCTGTCGCCGGTCGACGACTTCGCCGTCGAGGAGTCGCTCCGCCGGGCCCTCGTGGGCTCGGGGGCGGAGTCGGTCTTCATGGCCGACCGGAGCTCCGGGGCGAGCCGCTTCCTGTACCGAGATCCGCACGACGTCGCCGCCCCCGACGGCAAGCGGCTGTCGTTCACCCACAGCCACCCCTACATCGAGATCGTCTCCACCTCGGGCGGCCTCTGGTTCGTCGGCGCGGTGCGGATCGCCCCCCGGGGCCGGCGGCCGCTCGACGGCTTTCTACTGAAGCGCATCGGCGAGGCGCGGGGGAGCCAGCGCTCCTCGGATCCCATGGTCGCCGTCGTCGTCTCCGACGGCGCGCGCGGCATCTTCGGCCGCTACGCCGGATCGTCGGGCGACGACCGGAACGTGCTCGGGAACGCGGCGGACTTCCTCGCCTCGCTGGCGGGCCGGCGGCTGGAGAATTCCTACGTGCTCTTTCCGCGCCGCGAGGGACCCGGCGGCGTCTACGCGGCGGTGGCCCAGCAGACGGGGCTCGTCTCGACGCCCTCCGGCGAGGCCTCGCTGACCGTTTCGACGGTGCTCTCGTACGAGCTGTACGCGGCGCGGGCCGCCCGGCTCAACGGGGCCGTGCTGGCGGTGTCGCTCATCGCGGCCGGCTTCACGATCATGGCGGCGCTGGCGCTGACCCGGAGCATCGTCGACCCGGTGCGGCGTCTCTCCGACGCCATGCGGCGGGTGGAGGAGGGCGACTACGGCGCGGCCGTGCGGGTCCGGGCCTCGGGCGAGATCGGCGAGCTCGTGGCCGGCTTCAACGGCATGGCCCGCAAGCTCGAGTCGGACAAGGGCGAGCTCGAGACCTACATCGAGGACATCGAGAGCCTGCAGCAGTACCGCGAGCGCGTCATCGACGCCATCCGCGAGGGGCTCGCCGTCGTCGACGCGGAGGGCCGCATCGAGAGCGCCAACCGCGCCTTCGCCGAGCTCTTCGGCCCCGAAAGGCCCGCCGGGACCGACCTGTCCGCGACGGGCGGGGGAGTCTTCGACCGCGAGCTCCTGGAGGCCCTGCGCGAGACCGCCGTCGAGGCCTCGGCGCGGGGACGGACCCTGCGCCGGAGCTCGGGCGGCCGCAGTTTCGACCTCAAGCTCTATCCCCTGGGCGCGGCGCCTCGGCAGGGCCGGGGGCGCTGCATCGTCATCGTCGAGGACGTGAGCGAGCGCCTCGCGGCGGAGGCCCGGATGATCCAGGCCGACAGGCTCGCGAGCATGAGCATGCTCTCGGCCGGGGTCGCCCACGAGATCAACAACCCCCTATCGTCGATCCTCTCGAACGTGCAGAATCTCCTGAGCGAGGCCCCGGGCGGCGAGTCGGGCGAGGCCCTGCGCATCGTCGAGCGCGAGACCAAGCGGATCGCGCGCATCGTGCGCCAGCTCCTCGACTTCTCCGCCCCGCGCTACCCCGGCGCCTCCTCCGAGCCCGCGCCGAGCTGCAGTCCCGGGACCGTGATCGCCGACCTGGTCATGCTCGTCGGCTACCCCTTCCGCGCGGAAGGCCGCATCGAAATCGCGCAGGAGGTCGGAGCCGAGGTGCCCGACGCGGCCATAGCCGAGGACGAGCTCAAGCAAGTCCTCCTCAATCTCATGAAGAACGCGCTCGAGTCGATCGGCGAGCGGGGCCGGATCACGGTGCGCGCGGCCGCGGTCCCGGAGGGAGTCGAGGTGTCGGTGGCCGACGACGGGCCCGGCATCCCCGAGGGCGTCCTCGGCAAGATCTTCGACCCCTTCTACACCACCAAGGCCATGCGCGCCGAGGGGACGGTCGGCATCGGCCTGGGGCTCTCGGTGGTCTACGGCATCGTGGCCACGAGGGGCGGGCGCATAGTCGCCGGGAACGATCCGGCCGGCGGAGCGGTGCTCCGCGTCATTCTGCCCGCGGCGGCCGGGCGCAAGGAGGCCTGACATGGCCGCGAGCGAGCGAGGCGTGCTCATCGTCGACGACGAGGAAGGCATCCGGATCGGACTCGAGCGCTTCTTCCGGCGGGAGGGCTTCGACGCGGCGGTCGCGGCGACGGCCGAGGAGGCCTTGCAGTTCATGGAGAGTTCGGAGTTCGCCGCGGCGGTGATCGACGTGCGCCTGGGCGGCCGCGACCGCGGCGCCGAGCTCCTGGGCGAGCTGCGCTCGCGCGATCCCGACCTGCCGGTGGTCATGGTGACGGGCTACGGCAGCGTCGAGGCCGCCGTGCGCGCCATGAAGGAAGGCGCCTCGGACTATCTTCTGAAGCCGATCGACAACGCGCACCTCCTGGAGACGGTACGCCGCAGCATCGAGCTCGTCCGCCTGCGGCGGGACAACGCCTACCTGCGGCGCGAACTCATCACCAACCTCTACTCCCACGACATCGTCACGCGCGACGGCCGCTACAAGGCCCTCATCGACCTCGCCGACCGCGTGAAGGACAGCGAGGCCACGGTCCTCCTCACCGGCGAGAGCGGGACGGGCAAGGAGGTCATGGCCCGCTACATCCACTTCACGGGAGCGCGGCGCGAGCGGCCCTTCGTGGGCCTCAACTGCGCGGCGCTCTCGGAGAGCCTCCTTCTGTCGGAGCTCTTCGGGCACGAGCGGGGCTCCTTCACCGGAGCGGTGGAGCGGCGCCTGGGCAAGTTCGAGCTCGCCCATCGCGGCACCCTCTTCCTGGACGAGATCGGCGACATGTCGAGCGCGGTCCAGGCCAAGCTCCTGCGCGTACTCGAGGAGTCGGGCTTCGAGCGCGTGGGCGGCACGAAGCGCATCGAGGTGGACATCCGCGTGATCGCGGCGACGAACAAGGACCTGCCCGAGCTCATCCGCCGCGGGGAGTTCCGGAGCGACCTGTACTACCGGATCAACATCGTCAACCTGCGCCTGCCGCCCCTGCGCGAGCGGCGCGACGACATACCCCTCCTGGTCGACTACTTCGTGGCCAAGTACGCGCGCAAGTACAACCGCCCGGTGGGCGCCGTGGCCCCCGAGGTCATGGAGCTCTGGGCGGTCCACGACTGGCCGGGCAACGTGCGCGAGCTGCAGAACGCCGTCAACCAGGCGGTGCTGCTCTGCCGCGGCAGGACCATCGACGTCGCCACCGTCATGGGCGCCCAGGCGCAGGTCAATCTGGCTCCGGCCGAGTGCCCCGAGGAGGAGAGGGACGATTTCGAGGGGATCTCGACGCTGAAGGAACTGCGCGACGCGGTCACGACACGCTACGAAAGCCGCCTCATCGAGGCGGTTCTGCGGCGCAACGCGTGGAACAAGTCCAAGACCGCCGAGGAGCTCGGCGTGACGCGCAAGACCTTGGCGGAGAAGATGGGCGACTACGGAATCCCGGCGCGGAACGGTTGAGGACCGCGCGGCGCTTCCGACGGAGCAACCAGGGCTTCGACGCCCGATTCCGCGCGGCTAGCCGCGAACGGGTCTATCGGAACGCCGCGAGTCCGCTCTTACTTCGCCGCTCGTCCGTTCGGGCGCTTGGCTGCGACCTTGGCCGCCACGGCGGCAGTCGCGGGGCGAGCCGCCTTCGCGGCGGGCACGGGTTTCTTCGCGCGCGCGCTCTTGGGATCGGCGGCCTTCGGTCGGGCGGCCTTGGTCGCGCCCGGCTTCTTCGCGGGGCCGGAGGCGAGTTTCTGCGCCTCGGCGCTCACCAGGGACTCGAGAGTGAGCAGATCTGCTTGAAGCTTGTTCGCTCGGGAATGGAGGATGAGAATCCTCTTGGCGATCTTCGCGTAGCCATTCGCTTTCGGCATCATTTCCCCTTTCGTTCGGCGGCGCCACGCCGCGGCATATGAACTTAGTGTAGCACGAAAGTCTGTCCGCGACAGCCCCCGAATGCGAAGTTCGGCTAACGTGCCATTCGGAGCTCGGCGAGCTCGGGGAAGAGCTCGACCGCGCGGGGCAGGAGCCCGTTCGCCCAGGCCAGGAACACGCCGTAGTTCGTCACCGGGACGCCGGCCTCGCCCAGCCGCTCGAGCTGGGAGAGGACCTCGCGGCGCGTGCGCATGCAGTTGCCGCAGGTGATGACCAGGGAATATTCGCGCAGAGCCTCGACGCCCGGCATCTCGCGCGAGAAGGAAAAGCTCGCGGCCTTGGGCACGAGCTGCCGGAAGAGCCGCGGAATCTTGACCGTGCCGAGGTCCTCGGCCTGGCGATGGTGCGAGCAGGACTCAATGACGAGGATCTTAGCGTTCTCCGGCAGGGTCTCGATGGCCTCGACGCCGGCGAGGTAGGCGCGGATGTCGCCCTTTTTCCGGGCGAGGAGGATCGAGAAGGAGGTGAGCCTCTGGTCCTCGGGGATGTCGGCCGCGACCTTGCTGAAGGCCTGGCTGTCCGTCACCACGAGCGAAGGCCGCTCGCGCAGGAGGGGATAGAAGCGCGCGAGTTCCCGTTCCTTGACGACGAGGGCCGCGCAGTCGCGGTCGAGGACCTCGCGTATGGCCTCGACCTGGGGCATGATGAGCCTGCCCTTGGGCGCGGCCAGGTCGATCGGCGTGACGAGGAGCACGAGCTCGTCCTCGACGACGAGATTCTCGAGGATGCCCGGCTCGGGGCGCACGCGGTCCGACAGGGCCATGAGGCTCTCGCGCAGCTCGGCAGCGCCGCGGCCCGTGGTGTTGTCCGCGGGCACGATCGCCTGGGCTCCGAGGGCGGAGAGCCACGCGTCCTTGCGCGGATCGCGCTCGCGGTCGTCGAAGGTGAGGGCGACGAGAAGCGGGCCCGAGCCTGCGGCGATGCGCCCGGCCAGCTCGAGCTCGGCGGGCGCGGGGGGACGGTCGGCCGGAGTCACGAGCACGCGGATGTCGGCGACCTCCAGGGCCGCGCGGCTGCGCTCGACGCGCAGCCTTCCGAGCTCGCCCGAGTCGTCGAGGCCCGCCGTGTCCACGACGAGGGCCGGGCCGAGCCTGCCGAGCTCGATGGGGCGGGAGACCGGGTCGGTGGTCGTGCCCGGCTCGGGCGAGACGATCGACACGTCGCGCTGGAAGAGGCGGTTCATGAGCGAGGACTTGCCCGCGTTGCGGACTCCGGCGAAGACGATGCGCACGCGCTCGGCGTTAGGCGCTCCCGAGGCGATCATGTCTGGTTCCCTCCTTCGGGGACGTAGCTCGTCGCCCTGAACGGGTCGAAGCGGCGCGCGATCTCGGCGCGGGGCATCCCCGTCTTGCGCGACACGAGGTCGATGTACTCGTCGAGGCGCGCCGCCGCGGGATCGGCCGCGCCTGATAGCGCGGCCCCGGCGACACCGGCGGGTGCGGCTCCGGCGGCCTCGGCGGCCTTGGACCCGTTAGGCACGGCTCCGGCGGCCCCGGCGGCCTTGGACCCGTTAGGCACGGCTCCGACGGCCCT
>JAJXZP010000086.1:0-6357 GCA_021779995.1 bacterium
ATCGTCTATTCATGGCGACTCCCCCATAGTATACTGTTATCGGCAGTTTAGCCAGGTTGTTCGCGAATTTTCGTCCAATCGCCCAAACATAGAGAAGGGAGGGCGGCATGGTCGTGCGCACGAGAGCGCTTCCGGCAGGCTGGTATCCGACCCATCGATCGGGAGTCGAAGACTCGATCGCTTCCTGGCCCAGCCTTTCTTCTCCCGCCGCGGAATCGCCCTCGGCGGTGGCCGCGGTCGCCCCCCATGCCGGCTGGGACTTCTCGGGTCGTTTCGCCGCGCAAGCAGTCCGATCCCTGGCCGAGGCCGATACGATCGCCGTCATCGGCGGCCATCTTCCCGCCTTCGCCTCTCCCCTGGCCGCCCGCGAAGACGGCTTCGAAACGCCCCTGGGCATCATCGAGGCGGACGCGGAGCTCCGGGACGCCCTCGCCGACGCTTTCGACGAACGCTGCGGCGGCAGCTTGGGCGAGGACGAGGATCGCGACAACACCGTGGAAGTCCAGCTCCCCCTCGTCAAGCTCCGCTTCCCCGCGGCGCGGCTTCTATGGCTGCGCGCCCCCAACGGCCCGCTTGCCGTCGAACTCGGCGCCGCCCTCCAGGTCGCGGCGGCTTCGACCGGTCGCCGGCTCGTCTGCCTGGGCTCCACCGACCTCACCCATTACGGTCCTTCCTACGGCTTTTCCCCGAAGGGCCGCGGAAGCGCCGCCGAGGACTGGGTCCGCGGGACGAACGACCGCCGCTTCGTCGAAGCCCTGCTGGCCCTGGATCCGGCGGAAGCCCTGCGCCGCGGCGAGACGGAGGGCTCGGCCTGCTCCTCGGGCGCTGCCGCCGCGGCCCTCTCCTTCGCCCTTTCCGCGGGAGCCTCGCGCGCCGAGCTGCTCGGCTACGGCACGAGCCTCGAAGTGCGGCGCGACGAGTCCTTCGTCGGCTACGCGGCTCTCGCCTTTTACTGACGGAATTCCGGCCCGCGTCCGGATATCGGCGCTATACTTATCCAGAAAGCAGGGAGGCACCTAATGTCCATGTTCGAGATCCTCGGTTATTTCGTCGGTTTTCTCGTCGTCATCTTCTTCTTCTCCGGCATCCGGATCGTCCGCCCGACGCATCGCGGCCTCATCGAGCTCCTGGGCCGCTATCACAATTTCGCGCAACCCGGCTTCCACTGGGTCTTTCCCGTCATCACCAAGATGTACCAGATCAACACCACCGAGCAGATGGTCAACGCCGAGCCGCAGGAGATCATCACCAACGACAATCTCAACGCCCGGGTCGACGCCCAGGTCTACTTCCGCGTCAAGGCCGACGAAGACTCGGTCAAGGCCTCGCAGTACAACGTCAACAACTACCAGTACCAGATCGTCAACCTCGCCCGCACCACGCTGCGCAACATCATCGGCACCATGACGCTCAAGAGCGCCAACAGCGAGCGCTCGCGCATCAACTCCGAGCTGCTCAGGACGCTGTTGCAGGAAACCAGCACCTGGGGCATAGCCGTCGTCCGCACCGAGCTCAAGGAGATCGATCCGCCCAAGGACGTCCAGGAGACCATGAACAAGGTCGTCAAGGCCGAGAACGAGAAGATCGCCGCGATCGACTTCGCCACCGCCACCGAGACCATGGCCGACGGCCAGAAGCGCGCCGAGATCAAGAAGGCCGAGGGCATCCGCCAGGCCGAGATCCTCAAGGCCGAGGGCGAGTCGCAGGCCATCAAGCTCGTCAACGAGGCGGCCAATCTGTACTTCGTCGGCAATGCCCAGCTCCTGAAGCGACTCCAGACCGTCGAAGAGTCGCTCAAGAACAACTCGAAGATCGTGCTGCCGGCCTCGGGCGAGCTCGTGAACGTCATAGGCGAGATGGCCGGCGTCCTGCCCATCAAGGAGCCGCATCACTGATCGTCGGAGCCGGTGCCCTCCGGGCCGAACCGCTTCCCGCTTGTGGGCGGCAGCGGCTTGACTCGTTCCCAGGACTCGATCCCGCCTTCCCTGAGCGCGAAGACGGGATTGATATCCGGCGAGACGATGCTCTCGATTTTCACGTAGAACGAGGAATCTCTGAGCCGTATCTTCCAACGGAGGAGGGTCCACTCATACTCGATCTGGCCGGCGGCGACCGGAATGCTTTCCCCTCCGCCGTCCCGTGGCCTTAGTATCTTGGCGCGGTCGAAGACATAGCCCCTGAGGTCGGCCTCGCGCCGGATGGCCGTCAGGTAGCGCCCGATCGCGTCGAGGGGATCGATCGAGGCCTTGAACCTCTCCAGCTGCGGGTGCGCTTTGTAGCCTCTCGTCCGTCCTTCCAGCACTTTCTGGGCGAGCAGGGCCTCCCGCCAGAGCGCCACGAGGCCCTTCGCATCGAGGTGCCTGGGATGAATCGACCATAGCCGCACGCCGCCTCCTACTGGCCCTTCGTCGCGATTGTCGCCTCAGTACGTGCTCCCGTCCATTTTCTCGAAGGCGGCGCGGACCTTGGCGAGCCTATTCAGCTGGGTCGCGATGATGTCGGCGTAGTCCAGCTCCCCCGATTGGATGCGCGAGGCCTCGTCGATCCAATACTCGGCACCGTCTACGAGGACATACGGGGTCTGCATGGCCTTGGCCGCGAGCGACTTGGCCTCCCCCCAGTACTCCAGCGCGGTCCGATAGGCCGATTCCGCTATCTTCAGGCTGTCGAGATTTTCCTGTTTCCACGGAGCGTTGTAGAAGTACGCCTTCTGCTTGTCGAACTTCGAGCCCAGGATGAGATGCTGTTGGATGAGCATGAGGTCGATGTGCATGTCGAGGAGGTAGCGGTATCGCTCCCATTGCTGAGGATTCGTGATGCTGGCCAGAGCGTAGAGAGGATTGCAGAAATCGGCCTTCTTGGCGAGTTCGAGCCAGTAGATGTTCTCTATGGAGTCGTCGGGCGACTGAATATAGTGGGTATGGAAGAGCTGGTAGTACTGCTCCTTGTAGTAGACGGGGTAGGCCGACAGGGAGACCGCCGCCAGAGCGAGGATGGCCGCCACGAGAAGCTTGCGCATGCTACGCAGAATATCGGCAGTTCGGCCCGTCTGATAACCACCGGCTGCACGCGCGCCCCGCGGGCTCCGGACGGGACGCCGGGCTCTGGACGGGACGTCGGGCTCAGGACGGGACGCCGGGCTCCTTGACCCCGCAGCGGCGGGAGTCTAGATTGTGGCCCATGGTCAAGGCCGTTTTTCCCGGTTCCTTCGATCCGCCCAGTTTCGGACATCTCAATATCATCGAACGAGTGCAAAGTATCTTCGAGGAGATATTCGTCGTCGTGGCGGTCAACCGTCAAAAGAGCGGCTTCTTCTCTCCCGAAGAGCGCCGCGACCTTCTCGTCGAGCTCCTCGCGCCGTATCCGACGGTCTCGGTCCATCTCTGCGACCGCCTGATAGTCGAGTTCGCCCGCGAAAACGGCTGCAAGGTCCTCGTACGCGGCGTGCGGAACGTGACCGACTTTTCCTACGAGTTCGACCTGTCCATCTTGAACAAGGGCCTGGATCCGGGCATCGAGACCATGTTCGTCGCCACCGACCCGCGTTTTTTCGTCTTACGGTCGAGTTCCATCAAGGAGTTGGCCTCCTTCGGCGGCAATCTTTCGGCCATGGTGCCGCCCAGCGTGGCTCGGGCCATAGCCGCAAAGGTCCGGACCTCGGCCTGACTCTCCGGGCGGGCATTTATTTCGTCATTCGGTCGGTCGAGCCCGAGCCGTGCTTCTCGGACTTGACAATTTCGGGACCTTTGTGTAGGGTTCCTCGGCATAGGTTCAGGAATATCTTTTGGGAATGAGGTTTTAGCAATGGCTGTACCCAAGTTTAAGACTTCGAAGGCCAGAACTCGAAGGCGCAGGTCGATCAATATGAAATTGACCGTTCCCGCCATCGTAACGTGTGGTAATTGCGGCAATCGTGTGCTTTTACACCGTGTTTGCCCCAAGTGCGGCTTCTACCGCGGGCGCCAGATCATTTCGCCCGAATCAAAGGCATAAGAGGAGAACGAGATGGACGAGCTGTTCAATAAGGTCAAGAAGATCATCGCCGAGAAGCTCGAAGTCGAAGAAGACAAGATCACCCTCGAGGCGAGCTTCCGTCAGGACCTCGGAGCGGACAGCCTCGATACCTACGAGCTGGTCTACGGTATCGAGGAAGAGATGGGCATCACCATCCCCGACGAGAAGGCGAATGAGTTCGAGACCGTCAAGGACGCTTACGAGTACATCAAGACTCAGGTAAAGTGATCTAGCCGAGCGTTCGGAGCGGGAGCTTTGTTCTTCACAAGCAAGGATTCTCTATCGCGCCAGCGCAAAGAGGAATTGGCGGTCTTTCAAAAGGCCGCCAATCTGCGTTTTAGGAGCCTCGAACTCCTGAATCTGTCGCTCACCCACCGCTCTTGCGGCAACGAAGACCCGCACCACGTACAGAACAACGAACGACTCGAGTTCCTGGGCGACGCCGTCCTCGGTGTGGTGGCCGCCTCCTGTCTCTACGAGCTCTTGCCGGACAGGTCCGAGGGAGAGTTGGCCCGGGTGAAGAGCTATGTCGTCTCCGAAGAGGTGCTGTCGGAGCAGGCGAAGGCTCTCGGCATCGACGCCTGCATACTCCTCGGCAAGGGCGAGGAGCAGTCGGGCGGCCGCGAAAAGCGAGCCATCCTGGCCGATGCCATGGAAGCCGTCATCGGCGCCTGCTATCTGGATGCCGGATTCGAGACGGCGAGCCGATTTGTGCTGTCTCTCGTGGAACCCGAGGTCCGCAAGGTGCTGCAGAATCGTCACCGCAAGGATTACAAGACCATCCTGCAGGAATACGTGCAAAAATACCGGCGCGGATATCCTCTCTATACGGTGGTCAAGCGCACGGGGCCCGACCACGATCGGACCTTCTGGATCAGCTGCGCCGTCGGCGTGGATGTCTACGGGCCCGTCTCCGGCAAGAACAAGAAAGAGGCGGAGCAGAATGCCGCCAAGTCGGCGTACGACGCGATCATAGCGGCGGGGGGCCTCGAGGCCGCCCGGCTTTCCCAAGTCGAAGGCGGCTGAACTCCACCGACTCGGACGCTATCTTCCGAGCCGCATCCCGCGCGAAGCCGCGTCCGGCGGCTTCAACTCAATCCGTACTTGCCCTTGAGCCGCGCGGCGATCTCCTTCAGGCGTCCGGCCTCGTTGAGCGAGGGATCGTCGAGGACGGTTTCGAGCAGCTCCTTGAGGATCATGCCCATGACCTTTCCCCGGGGCACGCCGAGCGAGGCGAGCTCCTCTCCGCCTATGGCCAAATCCTTGAGTCCGAAGGCGTGATCCTCCGACAGGACGCGATCGATACGCTCCCTGAACGCCTCGAGGCCGCGGGGATCGGCCGGGACGCCGGTCATCCCGGTGCCGTCCGCCAGCCGGAGCGCGAAGAGCCGCTCTAGGTGCTCGGTGCCGACCCGGGCCAGGAAGCGCCGCACCGCGGCGTCGCTCCAGGAATCGTCGTAGGCGAACATGTGGCAGCGCACGAGGTGGGCCGTCTCCTCGATGAGAGCCGTGGGGAAGCGGAGCCGCCGCATCAGGCGCTCCAGCAGCTGCGCGGACAGCTCCTCGTGCCGGTGGAAGGTCGGCTCGCCGTCGGGAACCTCGACCTTGGCGGCCGGCTTGCCGATATCGTGGAAGAGGGCGGCTAGGCGAAGCTCAAGCTCGGGGGGCGCTGCGTCCGCGCTCTCGAGCAGGTGGTCGAGGACGTCGAAGCGGTGCATACCCTTCTGCTCGACGCCCCGGCAAACGGCCAATTCCGGCAGGAGCTCCCCGAGCATGCCCGAGCCTTCCATGAGCCGGATCGCGCGCGAGGGCTGCCGCGCGAGGATGCTTTTCTGGAACTCATCGCGGACGCGCTCGGCCGACACGAGTCTCAGCCTGTCCATCGCGCGGGGGATGGCGGCCAGTGTGGCTCCCTCGATCTCGAACTCGAGTTGCGCGGCGAATCGGACGGCCCTGAGCGGCCGAAGCCCGTCCTCGCGGAAGCGCTCGAGGGGATCGCCCACGGCGCGGATGAGACGACGCGACAGATCGGCCTGGCCCTCGTGCGGGTCGATGAGACGCTTGAGCCTCAGGTCGAAGGCCATGGCATTGATCGTGAAGTCGCGGCGCTCAAGGTCCTCGTCTATGGTCGCGGCGAAGCTGACCCGATCGGGGTGCCTGCCGTCGGAGTAGTCCGACTCGGCGCGGAAGGTCGTGGCCTCGACGGAGAGCCCCTTGTAGAGGATCGTGACGGTGCCGTGCCTCACCCCGGTCGGCACGACGCGGCGGAACAGGCGCATCGTCTCCTCGGGCCGGGCGTCGGTTGCTAGGTCGAAGTCGCTCACCTCCCGACCGAGGAGATAG
>JAJXZP010000086.1:6367-6822 GCA_021779995.1 bacterium
CAGCTCTTCCCCGCCTCGGCCAGGATGCCCGCCATCTCGAAGATCGAGCCGGGCGGAGAGATGCGCGGCATCTAGTAGGCCGCCCTGAGCCGCTCGAGCGTTTCGCGGGGGTTCTGCACGAGCACCCGCGTGCCGCCGATCAGCTCGGCGATGCCGATCTCGCGCGGATAGCGCGGTATGACATGCAGGTGCAGATGGTCGATGCTCGCTCCGGCCGCGAGTCCCATGTTGAATCCGATGTTGTAGCCCGCCGGCTTCATGACCAGGTCGAGGGCGGCGAGACTGCGGTCGACGGTGGCGTCGAACTCGACGCGCTCTTCGGACGACAACTCGCGGATGTCGAGCACGTGGCGCTTGGGAAAGACCAGCAGGTGTCCCGGATTGTACGGATAAAGGTTGAGCGAGACCACGAAGGCCCCCTCGTCGCTCACCACCAGGCGCTCCACGGCGGGCGA
>JAJXZP010000166.1 GCA_021779995.1 bacterium
CCCGCGAAACTCGATCTCGCAAGGCCGTGCCGCCGGCGGCGCTCCCGTCGCGTTGAACTGCGAAAACGTCACCAGCGTGTCGCCGGGATAATGCCACAGCACCTCCATCGTGTCCGGCACTTCTCGATTGTCGTAGTTGCCGAACTTGCCGCCGAGCGCGACGACCGCGTGCGGCGCATCGACGCCGAGTGAGCGATGAATCTGCGCCAAGTAATGCACGCCGAAGTTCGTCACCTGCCCGCCGGAGAAATCGAAGCCCAGGAGAACGATGACTCCGCCCAGGCCCAGCGCCAATCCGCCGAACTGAATTGCCCCGAGGCGGTCCCTGTTTCCCAGCAGCCGGCCGAGCACGGCGCTCACGAGCGGCACGCTTGCGACGAGCAGGCCTGCCAGAGAACTCGTCACCTTGCGCTCGGCGTCGGAGAGCAGTCCCCAGGGGATGCCGATCTCCACGAGCGTGTAAAGGAGGATGGGCCGCCACCGGGGCAGGAGTTCTCTGAACCTTCCTCTCATGAGGACGAGGGGGAGCAGGATGAGCGCACCGAGGGCGGTTCGGAGAAAGACGAGACTCGCCGGGGCGAGTTGAGCGACCGCCACCCTGATGAGAAGATAGGGAATGCCCCAGATCAGGGCGAGGGCTACGAACAGAAGGGTTCCACGATTTGTCATGTCGACATTCCGTCCTTTCGTAGTCCGAAAATACTACCGTGTCGCGTCAACCCATGTCATACATTCCTCTATTGTCCCGACGGTGCGCAGGTCGTGCTCGTCGCCCACGGTGGCCGCCGATTCCGCTTTGTTCAAGCCGCCCGGGCGGAAGCCCGCAGCTTCAGGTTCGAGACCCATCTGACGCGCATGATCAGGGCGATCGAGATGAGGGCGGCCGCGTAGTTCGAAAAGAGGTTGCCCCAGAAGACCGCGTAGAAGCCGAGGCCGCGCTCCGTGGCCAGGATGAAGAGGTAGCGCAGGAACCAGATGCGCAGGACGCCCAGGAGGAGGGGTGCCTTGGTGCGTCCCAGGCCGATGAAGGCCCCCTGGATGGTCATGCAGATGCCGAAGCCGACCACGGAATAGGTGTAGATGTGGAGAGCGCGATCGGCTACCGCGAGCACGTCGACCTGGCGCGTGAAGAGCGTGGTGATCCGGGAGGAGAGGGGAACCACCGCGGCTATGACGAGGACCGCGGTGAGGGCGCTGACGAGGCTGCCGATGAGGCAAGAAGCGCGAGCCTTTGCGCCGTTGCCCGCGCCCACCTGCATGCTCACCATCGTCGTCACCGCGGATCCGAAGGCTCCGGGCAGGATGAAGCACACCGCGGTGATGTTGCCCGCTATGCCCTGGCCGTTCAGGACCACGGGGCCGTACTTCTGCGTCTCGGTATTGATCAGGAAGAAACCGAGGTTGAGGAGGAAGGAGGTGAGCATGGCCGGGAAGCCGATGCGGGCCAGCTCGCGGACGATGGCCGGATCGAAGCGGAAGCCCCGGAGTTCCAGCCGGTCGGGGTCGGCCTTGACGAAGAGCTCGAAGAACATCCAGACGGTGATGAGGACATTGGAGACGAAGGACGAGAGCACGCAGCCCAGGATGCCGAGTCGGAAGACGTAGATGAAGACGACATTGAAGGCGATCTTGAAGACCAGCATGAGGACCATGCGGATGAAGGGAGCCTCCGGCTTGCCGGCGGCATTCTTGATGCCGTTGTAGATGGACTCCATGAAGGCCATGGGGAGCACGAAGGAGTAGAGCGAGAGGTAGAGGAAGACATCGCCCGCGATTCTCCGGTCGATGGCGCCGGAGATGACCGCCCCCGCCGCGAAGAGAAGCGGCGCGGACAGGAGGCCGAAGAGGGAGCCGGCCACGACGATCTGGACGGCTGTCCGCTTGGATTCGGCGAAGCTGCCCCTGCCGTTCAGCTGGCCGATGATGGCCATGGCCGCGACGCTCAGGCCCTGTGCGAAGGCGCTCATCATGTTCACGATCGGCTCGCTGTAGGTGACGGCGCTGGCTACGATGGTGCCGGCCACGTTGTTGATGAAAAGTCCGTCCATGAGGGGCATGAGGGACTGCACGAGTCCCAGCATGAGGGTGGGAGCCGAGAGGAAGAGGATGGTGTTGACCACCGAGCCGTTCAGGATAAGGTCGCGGCGCTGCGCCGTAGATTGATGGAGGAAGCCAAGACGCATGTGGGAATAGTCTCTTTCGCTGGAGTCCGAGACTATCCCGGACCTGGTCAGGATTGCAATACGGCCGCCGATCGAATCGGGCGATTCCGCGCGCTCATGATCGCCGCTCCGATCGGGGAGCCCGTCGCCGCGGCGCGAAGGCCATCCTGGGGAGTCTTCGCGGAATCAGTTCTCCTGGAATCGGCGAAGGCCCAGCTCCTTGAGCGCCTGCAACGTCTTTTCCACCTGCGGCCAGGAAAAGACTTCCAGGTTGACCACTCCCGGATATTCCTGCAGGCGGCTTTTCATATCCCAAAGCCAGTCTTCCGTTCCGGCGAGGGCCCGGTGGTCCGGCAGATAGCCGTCCTCCATCGCCGCCTTCCTGTCTATTCCATGGAGGTGGATTTCCCCGATCCGACTCTCGTGCGCCCGGAAGAACGACGACGGAGAGGCTCCCTCGAGCGCCAGATGGCCGGTGTCCATGCAGATCCCCGAATCGGGACGAAGTTCGAGCAGGGCTTCGAGGCGGCCTGGATGGGTGTTCTCGACGAAGAATCGTGGCCGCTCGGCTTTCCCGTTTCCCTTCACGCGGTATCGATTCTCCCAGGCATCAAGGAGCGCGGCCAGCTGCTCGGATTTCGCGGGCTCCCCGGGATGGACGATGAAGTGCCGCACCAGGGCTGAGAGCCGCTCCACGAGTTCCTCGTGTTCCGGCTTCAGAGGGTCGGGGAGGTGGACCGTGTAGGTGAAGCGTTGGGCGAAGTCCCGAATCGTCGGGAACTCGCTATCCAGCAGGGAACGGACCTGGTCGTCGTACATGAAAAAGAGAAGCTCGACCGCCTCGATCTCCACGCGGGATTCGAGAAACTCCAGGTTTTCCCGGTAGGTCCCGGGAATCACCCAGGAGGGAACGGCCAGCATGCTCATAGCGTCTTCCTCGGCTCGAGGCTCGCACGCCTCGATTTCACCGGGCCCCGCTCCGGAGCCGCGTTCAATGCGCGAACTCGACGCTGAATCTGGTGTGGGCTCCGGCCTCGACGGAAAAATCGCCGGCGATTTGCCGAGCCATCAGCCGGACCACCTGGAGGCCGAAGCCTTTCGCCAGGACGTCCGCCTTGTCCTCGGGGAAGCGACCTCCGTCGTCATCGACCCAGAGGAGGATTTTTCCGTCCTTTTGTCTCACGCCGATCGTCAGGATGCCGGGGGAGTTGCCGGGGAACGCGTACTTGATGGCGTTGGTGATCAGCTCATTCACGATAATGCCGATGGAAAAAAGCGTGCGGACCTCGATCGCTATGTCGTCGAACTCCTTCCTGACTTCCACCTTCGTGGACATGCCCATGGTTCCCGTGACTTGATCGATCAGCTGGGAGAGGTATTCGGCGATGGAGAGCTCGCCCAGTCCGTCGGAGCGGTACAATCTGTCGTAGAGCACCATCATGCTGTGGACCCTGCTCCGGGCGTCCTGGAGCGCCCTCCGGGCGCTGAGGTCGGGCACGGTTTCCGATTGCAGGGAGAGGAGGCTGGAGATCACGCTCATGTTGTTCTTGATCCGATGGTGGACCTCCCGCAGGAGCAATTCCTTGTCTTTCAGCAATTGCCGGACCCGTGCCTCGGAGCTCCGCAGCTCGGTGATGTCGTGGAGCAGAAACAGGTATCCCACGGCCTTGCCCCGGAAGTCCTTGATGCACGATATCGCGAGATCGTAGATCCTGCCTCCCGGCCCGTCGGGAACCGACACTTCCCTGCGCTCATCGGATTCGGATACGCAGCAGTTCGATTCGAAAAAAATCCGCCATTCCGGCGAGAGCCGCCCCAGGTCCATGCCGCGCGAATGTTTCGGATCGAGACTCAGGCTTTTCCGTGCGGCGCCGTTGAAGTCGATGATCCGGGAGTGGGTGTCGACCACGACGGCGATATCGGCGATGTTGTCGAAGACCGTGGAACGGGCGATGCGGGCGAAGCTGAAGAGCCGATATCTCAGCAGGGCCACGAGGTAGGTCCCGCCGGCGAAGACGATGGTACTGGGGGCGAAATTATAACCCGAGATGGGCGTGATCCCGAGATCGAACAAGGCTTCGACGGAAATGGTGACGAAGATCCCGAGGAAGAGGAGCAGGGTGTTCCTCGCCTGGAGCGCGCGGTCCCGCAGCGAGACGAGGAACAGAGCCAGGGCGGCCAGCACCAGGAGGTCCTGGTACACGCTGCTCGCGATGTAGATGATCCCGGCGCGGTAGTACAGGATCGCGATGGGACCGGCGGTATCCAGTCGGAAACCGAAGCGGAACAGGTGATGCCAGGGGCTCGTGAGGGAAGCGGCGATGGCGATGACGGGGATGGCCAGACCGAGCGCCACATTGCGCCGGCTCAGCCATTTCTCGTGGCCCGTGTACTCGATCGCGAAGGCGAGGACCGCCGGAGGAATCAGGCGGGCCGGCACGTAGAACAGCAGGGAGAGGGCGAGCCGCGCCGGATACCACACCGTGAGGATGGAGATGGCGTAGATGAGTGTCCAGGCCACCCCGAGCCACATCATTCGCGAGAAGGAGCCGGCGGCCGGCGTATCGGGATACCGTTGGGCGTACCGGGCTATGCTCGCGCTGAGAAAGGCTGCGGCGACGAGGGACCACACATAGGGGGTGTACACCATGAAGGGCCTAGTCTCGCATTCCGAGGAGTCTGCCGTCAACGATTTTCTCCAGAAAATCTACACCGGCGTATCTATGCACAGTCACGCCGGAAAAATCGCGAACATGGAGCCTATCGCTCCGGTCGAAGGGAATTCAGGAATTTCCCCGACCGCTCCGTTGACGCGAGCCTCGACATGCCTCTAGACTGCAGGAAGCGGGCGACGCTCGATCGTCCGCAATTCCTTAAATGCGGAGTGTGAGATGAAGAGAGTGCCCGCTATTCGATCGATACTTCTGCTCGCCGCGCTTTTCGTTTCCTTCTCGTTCGTCTCCTGCGGCAACTCCGGCGGACAGAAAGTCCTCAGGGTCGGCACCAATGCCGAGTATCCTCCCTTCGAGTACAAGAGCGCCGACGGCAAGCAGTTCCTGGGCATCGACATGGACATAGCCCGCGAGATAGCCGCCAAGCTTGGCTATAAGCTGGAAATCGACGATGTCCAGTTCGATTCGCTCATTCCCTCGCTCATGGCCGGCAAGTTCGACATGGCCATGGCCGCCATCACCATAACCCCCGACCGCCAAAAGCAAGTCGACTTTTCGGTTCCTTACTACACCTCCAATCAGGCCATCCTGGTCAAATCCGATTCGACCCTCCAGATCAGCTCCCTCGACGATCTGGCCAAACTCAAGGTCGGCTGCCAGAACGGAACCACCGGCCAGATCTACATGGACGACAACCTCGTGAAGCCCGGAAAGATGAAGGCCGATAACCTGATCAAGTTCCCCACGAACATCGAGGCGATAGCCGCTCTCAACAACGGCACCATCGACGCCCTCATCATCGACGACCCGGTCGCCGCCGGCTATCAGAAGATGCAGCCCGTCAAGAAGGCCTTCGTCATCACGACCGACGAGAACTACGGCATCGCCTTCCCGAAAGGCTCGAAGCTCGAGGACAAGGTCAACGGCATTCTCAAGAACCTCATGGCCAGCGACACGTTCAACGAAATCCTCCACAAGCAGGACTCCGTCAACCTGAAGTAGAAGGGCCATGTCGCAATCGGTCTTCTTCATGTTCGCCACCCTGCCCCTGCTTCTGCAGGGCGCGGTGGTGGCGATCCTCATCACGCTGCTCTCGATCGCCCTGGGCTTCGCCGTCGGCGTCCCCATCACCTTCCTGCGCATCTACGGGGGCAGATTCGGGAAGGGTTTCGCCAACGGCTACGAATGGGTGCTCAAGGGGCTGCCCGTCCTCGTCACCCTCTTCATCCTCTATCTGGGCTTCCCCAAGCTGGGCATTCAGATCGGCAGCTTCGCGGCCATCGTCCTCGGTCTCGGCCTCCGGAGCGCGGCCTACCAGGCGCAGATCTATCGCGGGGCGGTCCTCTCCATCTCCACCGAGCAGACCGAGGCCGGGCTTTCCCTGGGGCTCTCGCGGTTCCGCACCTTCTTCACGATCATCCTGCCCCAGGCCTTCCGGCTGTCGCTTCCCGGCTTCACCAACGAGTTCACCATCGTGCTCAAGGATTCGCCCCTGGCCTATGCCGTGGGCATCGTGGAGATCCTCAAGCAGGGGCGGGACATCACGACGACCAGGGGCCATACCTTCGCCGTCTATCTCGCCTGCTCGATCCTGTACTTCGCGCTGTTCCAGCTGTTCTATTTCCTCTTCCAGAGGATCAACAAGAAATTCGCCATTCCGGGTTTCATTTTCTCGAAGTGAGCGTCGGCCGCCGCGCTCCACAGCCGGCGGCCGATCGATAAAGGAAAGGTGCGCATGGGCGAGGCTATACTGCGGGTGGAGGGCATCGAAAAATCCTTCGGCAAGCTGAAGGTGCTCGACGGCGTATCCTTCTCCCTCGACAAGGGCGAGGTCAAGGTCGTCATCGGCCCCTCGGGCACCGGAAAATCGACATTGCTGTTGAACCTCATCCTCCAGGACATCAGGGCGGGTGCGGGGCTCGCGGTGCTCGACCCCCATGGCGATCTCATCGATGAGCTT
>JAJXZP010000128.1 GCA_021779995.1 bacterium
GGGCCGCCCTCAGCTGGACCGACTTCTTCGCCGACCCCGAGCTCCGCGCCGCGGTCCCGGGCATCGAGAGCCACGAATCCAAGCTCGCCTCCATCCTCGTGCGCAACCGCGCGACCCTGGGCGGCAATGTCGCGAACGCCTCGCCCGTCGCCGACCTGACCTCCATGCTCGTGGCCCTCGGCGCCTCGGCCGGGCTCGAGGCGGCGGACGGCTCGCGCCGCGAGCTGCCGCTGGAGCGGCTCTTCCTCGGCTACAAGCGCCTCGACCTCAGGGCTGGCGAGTTCATAGCCTACTTCGCCATCCCGATCGCCACAAGCGAGCGGCGCTTCAACTTCGAGAAGGCCTCGAAGCGGGCCAATCTCGACATAGCCGCGGTCAACACCGCCTGCTCCTTCGAGCTTTCGGGCGGACGGATCGCCTCGGCGCGCATCTCGGCGGGCGGGGTGGCGCCCACGCCCCTCTACCTGGAAAAGACCTCGGCCTCACTGGCGGGCACGGTCCCCGATGCCGCAACGGCGGCGGCCGCCGCGGCCCTGGCGCTGACCGAGGTCAGCCCGATCGGAGACGTGCGCGGCTCGGCCGACTACCGCAGACGGGTGCTCGAGCGCCTCGTGCTGGCCCACTTCATCCAGTGCTTCCCCGAGAAGCGACTCGAGGAGGAGCTGCTGCCATGAACGCGATACGCGAATCCGAACTCAACGTGACCGGCGCCACGCGCTACCTCGACGACCTGCCCGAAGCGCGCGGCTCTCTCTTCGCGACGCCCACGGTTTCCCCCTGCGCGCGGGGGCGGCTCCTCGGCATCGACGCCTCGGCGGCCCTGGCCCTCGACCCCTCGGTGCGGGTCTTCACCGCTGCCGACATTCCCGGCGAGAACCAGCTGGGCGAGGACGTGGCCGACAGCCCCCTTCTCGTCGCGGACGAATGGGAATACCAGGGACAGTGTCTCGCCCTCGTCCTGGGCGCCGACCGCTCCCTGGCCCGGCGCGCCGCCGAGCTCGTGAAGATCCGCTACGAGGAGCTCTCGCCGATCCTGGACGCGCGCGAGGTGGCCGAGATCGCCTCGCGCGAGGCCCGGGGCGGCCACGACCCGCTGCCGCCCTCAGCCGCCGACCTCGCGGACTCGGACCCGCGCCGCAAGCGCTTCGTGATCCCCCCGCGCAGCATGAAGATGGGCGACCCCGAGTCGGCCTTCGGACGCTGCGCCGTCGTGGTCAAGGGCCGGGTCGACTCGGGCGGCCAGGAGCACGTCTACCTCGAAACTCAAGGGGCGATCGCCGAGCCGCGCGAAGGCAGCCGCCTGTACGTCCTCTCGGGCACCCAGTCGCCGACGGGAGTGCAGCACGCCGTGGCCCGCGTGCTCGGCCGCGAGATGAACGACATCGAAGTCGAGACCAGGCGCATGGGCGGGGCCTTCGGCGGCAAGGAGGAGCAGGGCGCCCAATGGGCCGCCCTCGCCGCCCTGGGAGCCGCCCTCACGGGCAAGACGGTGAAGGTCTACCTGGGCCGGCGCGAGGATATGCGCTGGACCGGCAAGCGGCACCCTTACTCGAGCGACTTCAAGATCGGGCTCGACGCCGAGGGTCGGGTCCTCGCCTTC
The DNA here is from genome assembly GCA_021779995.1 of bacterium. Taxonomy (GTDB): domain Bacteria; phylum Spirochaetota; class Spirochaetia; order Treponematales; family Rectinemataceae; genus JAJXZP01. The sequence continues at coordinate 1,601 of JAJXZP010000128.1, forward strand.
GAGGCCGACTACTACCAGAACTCGGGCGCCTGCTGCGATCTCTCGCCCGCCATCCTCTCGCGCACGCTCTTCCACGCGACGAACGCCTACCGCGTGCCCAACGTGCGCGTGACCGGCTACTCCTGCCGCACGAACCTCCCGCCCTTCACCGCCTTCCGCGGCTTCGGGGCGCCCCAGGGCGTCTTCGTGATGGAGTGCGCCATGGACGCGGCGGCAGAGCAGGGCGGCTGGGACCCGGTCGAGCTGCGCACCCGGAATCTCCTCGCCGAGGGCGACTCCTTCCACTACGGCCAGAGCGCCGAGCTCTGCCGCGCCGGGCGCACCGTGGAACGGGCGCTCGAGACCTCGCGCTGGAAGGAACTCAGGAAGGAAATTGATTCGTTCAACGCGTCCCACCGCCTCGAGAAGCGGGGCGCGACCATCCTGCCGATAGCCTTCGGCATCTCCTTCACGAAGTTCATCATGAATCAGGGCGGGGCCCTCGTGCACGTCTACCGCGACGGCTCGGTCTCGGTGGCCACGGGCGCCACGGAGATGGGACAGCAGGTCTCGCGCAAGATCCAGGTGGTCGTGGCGCGCAGCCTCGGCGTGGACGAATCGCGCGTCAAGGTCGAGGCGACGCGCACGAGCACGGTGGCGAACACCTATCCGACCGCCGCGAGCACGGGCTCCGACATCAACGGCATGGCCGCCCTCGCGGCCTGCGAGGAGATCCGCGGCCGGCTCCTCAAGGTCGCCGCCGGGATGCTCGGGACGGACGCCGTCGAGCTGCGCATCGAGAACGGCGCCGTCGTGCGCGGCTGCGAGCCCACCGAGCTCGGCTGGGACAAGCTCGTCGACCAGGCCCACCTCAATCGCGTCGACCTCTCGGCCCACGGCTTCTACGCCACGCCCGGCCTCAGCTACAACATGAAGGCCGAGCGCGGCAGTCCCTTCGCCTACCATGTCTACGGCTGCGCCGCGGTGAGCGCCACCGTCGACGTGCTGCGCGGCTCGTACCGGCTCGACCGGGCCTTCATCGTGCACGACGGGGGCGAGAGCCTCGACCAGGCGGTCGACCGGGGACAGGTCGAGGGCGCCTTCGCCCAGGGCCTCGGCTGGTCGCTGCTCGAGGACCTGCGCTACGACGGGAAGGGCTCGCTCGCCTCGGACACGCTCTCGACCTACAAGCTGCCCGATGTCCACTTCATGCCCTCCATGGAGATCGAGTTCCTGAAGGACGCGCCCAATCCCAAGGCGGTCATGCGCTCGAAGGCCATAGGCGAGCCGCCCCTTCTGTACGGCATGGCGGGCTACTTCGCCGTGCTCGACGCTCTGCGCGCCGCGCGCCGGGCCGCGGGCGAGGACGCGAAGGGCCTGTACGACCTGCCCCTGACGCCCGAGAAGGTCCTGGACTACCTGCAAGGAGTGCGGCCATGATCGTCCGCAACGGCCTCGCGGCCCTGCCCGGCAGGCAGGATTTCGTCCGCGCCTCGCTGCGCGTGCGCGGCGAGAGGATAGCCGACATCGTCCTCGCCTCCGAGGACCCCGACGGCTCCTCCCTCGTTCCCGAGGCCGGCGAGGAAGTCGTCGAGGCTTCGGGGCTCCTCGTGCTCCCCGGCGCCATCGACCCCCACGTCCACTTCGACGAGCCCGGCTTCACGCATCGCGAGGACTTCCTCCACGGCACGATGGAGGCCGCCAAGGGCGGGGTCACGACCGTGATCGACATGCCCTGCACCTCCCTGCCGCCGGTGACCGACCTCGCCGCGCTCCGGAACAAGCTCGCCGTGATCTCGTCGAGGGCGGTGGTCGACTACGCGCTCTACGGCGGAGTCTCGGGCCGCGGCGTCGAGGCGAGTCTGGGCGGCGGCGGCAAGGTCGGCGATGGACCCGGCGGCAAGGGCCGCGCCGCGCCTGGCGCGGCGCCTGGCGCGATGGCCGAACTCGCGGCCGCGGGAGTCGTGGGCTTCAAGTGCTACTTCATCTCGGGCATGGAGACCTTCACCCGGGTGACCCACGACGACTTCGGCCGCATCCTGGCCGAGGGCGAGCGGATCGGCCGCCCCGTGCTCCTGCACGCCGAGGACCTGGACTACGTGACCGCGGCGAGCGCCCGGCTCGCCTCCGCGCGCGGAAGCGCGGCGCCCGAGTGGTCGGACTATGTCCAAAGCCGGCCCGAGGCGGCCGAGCTCGTCGCCTGCGCCTCCGCTCTCGCCCTGGCCTCCGGCCGCGAGTCGAGCCTCCACGTCGTCCACGTGGGCACGGCCGCCGCGGCCGAGCTGCTGCACCGCGGTGGAGCGAGCTGCGAGACCTGCTCCCACTACCTCGCCTTCTCTAGCGAGGACTTCGCCGAGAAGGGAGCGGCCCTCAAGACGGCTCCCGTGGTCAAGGGCCGGGCCGAGCGCGAGAAGCTCTGGCGCCTCCTCGCCGACGGCACGATCGACTTCGTCACGAGCGACCACGCGCCCTCGCCCGAGTCCGAGAAGAACACGGGCAACGTGCTCACCGCCTACGGCGGCATACCCGGCACGGGAACCGTGCTGCCCTACCTCCTCTCCGAGGGCCTCTTCGCCGGCCGCCTCTCCCTACCCCGCTTCCTCGACGCGATCTCCGGCTCCGCGGCGCGGCGCTACGGACTCTGGGCCCGCAAGGGCTCGCTGGCCGCGGGCAAGGACGCGGATCTCGTCCTCGTCGACCCCGCGGGCACCTGGCGCGTCGAGGGATCGAGGCTCCTCTCCAAGGGCAAGATCACGCCCTTCGAGGGAATGGACCTGACGGGCAGAGTGCTCGCCACCTATGTCCGCGGGCATCGCGTCTACGACGCGGGCGTCTTCGACGCACGAGGCACAGACGCACGAGGCACAGACGGCGGATCTGTTTCGCACAACCGCATATCCGACGGCCCGGGCATTCTCGCGGAGCCGGGCAGCGGAAAATTTCTCGCGTGGGGGTACCGGTGAGCAAGATCATGGAAACGACGAGCCTGGGCGCTCTGCTCGGGCGCATAGCGGGCGAGTTCCGCGCGAAGGGCACGATCTACGAGATTCCGGAGCGCCTCTTCCGCGAGTCCTTCGCGCTCGAGGCCTCGAGTCCCGGCATGGACATCATGGGCCGCCGCGTGAGCCTGCCCGTTGGTCCGGCCGCCGGTCCGCACAGCCAGATAGCGCCCAACCTCGTGGCCGCCTATCTTTCAGGCGCCCGGGTCTTCGAGCTCAAGACCGTCCAGCAGAACGACAGCCTCGACATAGAAAAACCCTGCATCGAGGCGCGGGACGAGGCGCACAACACCGAATGGTCCACCGAGCTCTCGCTCGCCGCCGCCCGCGAGGAGTACCTGCGCGGCTGGATCGCGATCAACCTGCTCGGCTCGATCTTCTCCTCCGCGCCGCGCTCCTTCGTCTTCAACATGTCGGTGGGCTACACCCTCGAAGGCATCATGACGCCCAAGGTCGACGCCTACATCGAGGGCATGCGCAGGCCCGGCCGCCTGCCTTTCTGGAAGGCCTCGCTCGACGAGCTCGGACGCTTCGTCGAAGGAGCCGAGTTCGCGGCCGCCTTCGGCAAGGACGCCGCGGGCAGGGCCCGCTCCCTCCTCGCCGACTTCCCCTCCTCGCCCATCCACTCGGCGACCCTCTCGACCATGCACGGCTGCCCGCCCGACGAGATCGAGCGCATCGGGGCCTACCTCATCGAGGAGAAGGGCTTCGACACCTTCGTCAAGCTCAATCCGACCCTCCTGGGCTACGACACGGCCCGCGAGATCCTGGACCGGACCGGCTGGAAGGAGATCGGCCTCAAGCGCGAGACCTTCGAGCACGACCTGCAGTTCGCGGACGCCCTCACGATCATCGAGTCCCTGGCCGCCAAGGCCGAGGCCGACGGCAGGGCCTTCGGCATCAAGCTCTCCAACACCCTCGCCAATGTCAACGACGGCGGCTTCCTCCCCGGCGGCGAGCGCTACATGTCGGGCCGGGCCCTCTTCCCCCTCACGGTGCGGCTCGCCGCCGAGCTCGCCGCCGCCCTGCCCGGTTTCGGCCGACGCTTCTCCTACTGCGGCGGCGTCTGGGCGCTCAATGCCGCCGACCTCGTGGCCGCCGGCATGGGCCCCTTGACCGTGGCCACGGACATCCTGAAGCCGGGCGGCTACCTGCGGCTGGCCGCGATCGCGAAGGAGGCCGTCGCCGCGATCCGGGGCTCGAGTGACAAGGCCGACGCCGCGGCGCTCGCGAAGCTGGCCGCCTCGGCCCTGGAGCGTCCCGAGTACCGCAAGGAGTGGAAGTCGGGTGCCGGTCGCATCGATCGCGCTCTGCCCCAGTTCGACTGCTTCGCCGCGCCCTGCGTCGAGGCCTGCCCCGTGGGCCAGAAGGCTCCCGAGTACATCAGACTCTCCGCCTCCGGCGCCTCCCGAGAGGCGCTCGCGGCCATCCTCGCGGACAATCCCCTGCCCTACATCACCGGCACCCTCTGCGACCATGTCTGCCAGGAGGCCTGCAACCGCAACGACTACGAGGGCAGCGTGGAGATCCGCGGCGTCAAGCTCGGGTGCGCCCGGGCGGCGTCCATCCCGGCCGTGAGGGCGCCGCATAACGCGTCCTTCACGGGCAGGGTGGCGGTCGTCGGCGCCGGCCCCGCCGGGCTCTCCTGCGCCCATCACCTTGCGCTCGCCGGGGTCGAGGTGACGGTTTTCGACAAGGCGGCCGCGCCCGGCGGCGTGCCGGCCAACGTCATTCCGCACTTCCGCATCCCGCGCGAGGACATCGCCAAGGACATCGCAAGAATCCGCGAGCTCGGCGTCGAGTTCGAGTTCGGCGCCGAGGTCCGCGGCCTCGACGAGCTCAAGGCCCGGGGCTACACCCAGGTCTTCGTCGCCGTCGGAGCCGAGAGCCCGCGCGAGCTCAGACTCTCGGGCTCGGGCATCGAGGTCGTCGACGCCCTCGAGTTCCTCGCGACCTGCACCTCCGATCCATCGCGCTACGCCTTCGCCGGGCACATCGTGGTCGCCGGGGGCGGCAACACGGCCATGGACGCGGTGCGCCAGGCCGCGAGGCTTCCGGGCCTGCGCTCGGTGCGGCTCTCCTACCGCAGGAGCCTCGCCGAGATGCCCGCCGACAAGGAAGAGCTCGGCAACGCACTCGCCGAGGGCGCCGCGCTCAACGCGCGGGCCTTTTCCGCGGGCGGGGCGAAG
>JAJXZP010000081.1 GCA_021779995.1 bacterium
GGGTCTCATCGCCCAGGGCCGGGACAACGCCCAGATAGCCGCCGAGCTCTTCATCAGCGAGCAGACGGTCAAGAACTACGTCTACGGTCTGTACGTCAAGCTCGGGGAGCACAACCGGCCGCGCGTCATGCAGATGGCCATGCGCTACGCCGCCTTCCTCGGCAAGGTCTGATCGGGGAGCGCTCCGGTCCGAGTCCCCGGCCTCGGCAGTACGGCTCGATTAGTACCAAAAATAGTACCCGCGTACTGTTCCCAAGCCGGAAAACCGCCTCCATACTGTCCTCCGAGTCGAGACCGGGGCCGAAAGCCGTCCGCTCGGTTCGTACCACACACTAGGAGGCGACTATGAAGAAAGCGCTCATCGCGTTCGTCGTCGCGACGATCTTCGGCGCGGCGGCGATCTTCGCCGCGGACAATGTCACGTTGACCATCGCCACGGTCAACAATCCCGACATGGTCACCATGCAGAAGTACTCGTCGGAGTTCACCGCCCAGACCGGCATCAACCTCAAGTTCGTCGTTCTGCCCGAGAACGAGCTGAGGCAGAAGGTGACGGAGGACGTGGCCCTCGGCGCCGGCAAGTACGACATCGTCACCATCGGCACCTACGACACGCCCTTCTGGGGCAAGAACAACTGGATCGTCTCGCTCGAGCCCTTCTTCGCGGGCATGAGCCCCGCCGATGCCAAGGCCTACGACCGCAACGACATCCTCCCGCCCATCCGCAGCGCCCTCTCGGTCGACGGCGCGCAGTACGCCATTCCCTTCTACGGCGAGAGCTCCATGCTGTTCTACCGCAAGGACATCTTCGCCGAGCACCATCTCAAGATGCCCGAGGCGCCGACCTGGAATCAGGTCTTCGAGTTCGCCAAGAAACTCAACAACCCCTCCAAGGGCTTCTACGGCATCGCGCTCCGCGGCCTGCCCGGCTGGGGCCAGAACATGGCGGTCTTCGATTCCATGATGAACACCTTCGGCGCCCGCTGGTACGACATGAACTGGAAGGCCCAGTTCAATACGCCCGAGATGCGCAATGTCTGGGAATTCTATAAGAAGATAATCACCGAGGCCGGAGAGCCCGGTGCCACCACCGCCGGCTACACCGAGTGCCTCGCGCTGATGGCTTCCGGCAAGGCCGCCATGTGGTACGACGCCACGGTCTCGGCCGGCACCCTCCAGGGCGCGGACTCCAAGGTCAAGGGCAAGATCGGCTACGCGCTCGCCCCGACGGTGAAGAAGGCCAACGCGGGCTGGCTCTGGGCCTGGGCCCTCGCCATCGAGTCCTCCTCCAAGTACAAGGATCAGGCCTTCAAGTTCCTCACCTGGGCGACCAGCAAGAACTACATCAACCTGATCGGCCAGAAGGTCGGCTGGGCTCAGGTTCCCCCGGGGACCCGCATCTCGACCTACGACAATCCCAAGTACAAGGCCGTCGCCGACTTCGCGAAGATGACGCTCGACTCCATCAAGAACGCGAACTACGACGATCCGACCGTCGAGCCGGTCCCGTACAAGGGCGTGCAGTATGTCTCGATCCCCGAGTTCCAGGGTCTGGGCGAGAAGGTCGGCCAGGAGCTGGCCGCCTACCTCTCCGGCAACGAGAGCCTGGATCAGGCGCTCGACAATTGCCAGTCGGCCGCCCAGCGCGTGGCCGACGAGGGCGGATACTCCAAGTAAGCCCGCCGCTCGGCGAATCTGATTGAAGGCGGGGAACCGCGGCGAGGCGGATGGCGGTGAGGGGAGCATATCCCGGCCGGCATCCGCTTCCCTCCGCGGCTCCTCGCTTCCGCGGAGAGCTTCCTCGCTCGGAAAGGACGGATATGAGCACACGAGATAGACGCAAACGGGATCCGGTGAACGCCTTCGCCATTCCGGCAGTGGTCATCGTCGCCCTGGTCACGCAGGTTCCCCTGATCGTCACCCTCATACTCTCGGCGATCAAGTGGATCATCGTGCGGCCCGATCTCGGCATCCGCTTCATAGGCCTGGAGAACTACCTCGGCGTATTCAAGGACGCCGAGTTCTACATGGTCATCATCAACACGATCGTGCTGACCGTCGTCTCGCTAGCGGGCTGCACCGTCCTGGGCCTCGCGCTCGCCCTGCTCCTGAACCGAAAATTCGTCGGCATCAACATAGCCAGGACGCTCATGATAGCGCCGTTCTTCGTGATGGACGCGGTCGTGGGCATCGTCTGGAAAACCCTGATGCTGCACCCCTCGTTCGGCATCAACGGCATGATCGCCGGCTGGCTGCATATCAAGCCCATCGATTTCCTGGGCAACCACTCGATGGCGACCATCATCATGCTCGTCATCTGGCAGTGGACGCCCTTCTTCGTCCTGGTGCTCCTCTCGGGCTTCGAGAGCATCTCCGAGGAGATCCTGGACAGCGCCAGGGTCGACGGCGCCGGGATCTGGCGCACGATCTTCCAGATCAAGATCCCCGCCATCGCGAGCCACATCGAGGTGGCCGTCATGCTCGGCCTCATCTTCATCCTCAAGGTCTTCGGCATCATCTACGTCACGACCTCGGGCGGGCCGGGCATATCGTCGACCAACCTGCCCTACCTGGTGTACCGGACCGGCTTCTTCCGGTGGGACGTGGGGAGGGCCACGGCCATGGCCGTGATCACGGTCATTCTCACGCTCGTGGCGGTAACCGCATTTTTCCGCTTCACGCGGAGGAAGACCAGCGAGGTCGAATCATGATCGATTACACGGGAAGCCGGGCGCGCCGCAAGACGGCCCACTATCTCTTCGTCCTTCTCATCTGGGTGATCTGCCTCACCTATTTCTTTCCCATACTCTACATGTTCATCACGAGCCTCAAGCACGAGACCGACGTCGTGCCGCCCAAGCTCTTCTTCACGCCGACGCTGGAGAACTACCGGACGGTGCTGCTTTCCTCCGATATCGTGTCGCACATCGTCAACTCGGCGATCATCACCTTGTCCTCGATGGTGCTGTGCATCTTCCTGGGCGTGCCGACCGCCTACGCCATCGTCTTCGGCAAGCTCAAGAAACCCGACTCGCTGTTCTTCTGGTTCCTGTCCACGACCCTCCTGCCGCCGGTCGCGGTCATCATACCCGTGTTCCTCATCTTCAAGAACCTGCACCTCCTCGATACGCGCTGGGGCATGATCATCATGTACGTGGGCGCCAACGTCCCGATCGTGATCTGGATGGTCCGCTCCTTCCTCAAGGACATCCCCGCGGAGCTCCTCGAGGCGGCGGACATCGACGGAGCCACGCGGATCCGGTCGTTCTTCAAGATAGTCCTGCCCCTGGCGCGCAGCGGCATCATCTCGAGCGCGCTCCTGGTGTTCATCTTCGTATGGAACGAGTTCTTCTTCGCCATAAACCTGACCTACGTCAACGCCTCGCCCATTCCGGTGTACATGGCGTCGTACATGACGCAGGAGGGCCTGTTCTGGGCCAAGCTGAGCGCCATCTCCACGGTGACCGTGCTGCCGCCCCTCATCCTGGGCTGGATCTCTCACAAGTCGATCGTACGGGGTCTCATGATGGGCGCCGTGAAAGGATAATAACTATGGGTGTCGTGGATATGTTCTCCCTGGTGGGAAAGAAGGCCTTCGTCACGGGCGGGGCCCAGGGCATCGGAAAAAGCGCGGCCCTGGCCTTCGCGGAGGCCGGCGCGGACGTGGCGATAGTCGACCTGGACATGGGCAAGGCCGAGGCCGCCGTCGTCGAGCTGCGCTCGCGCGGGGTGCGCTCCCTGGCCGTCAAGTGCGACGTCACGAATCCCGCCGACGTCGACGCCATGATCGCTCGCGTCGTCGACGAGTTCGGCACGATCGACATAGCCTTCAACAACGCCGGCATCTGCATCAACGAGAACGCCGAGACGATGTCCTTCGAGTCCTGGAAGAAGGTGATCGACATCAACCTCACCGGCATCTTCCTCACCGCGAGGGCCGCCGGCCGCGTGATGATCGGGAAGCGCCGCGGCGCCATCATCAACACGGCCTCGATGTCGGGCCACATCGTCAACCAGCCCCAGCCCCAGTGCGCGTACAACGCCTCCAAGGCCGGCGTCATCATGCTCACCAAGTCCCTGGCCGTCGAGTGGGCGCCCTACGGCGTGCGCGTCAACTGCATCAGCCCTGGCTACATCGGGACCGCGATGACGCTCAAGGCCGCGCAGTGGATCCCTTCCTGGGAGGCGGCCACTCCGCAGAAGCGGATGGGCAAGCCCGAGGAACTCACCTCGGCCCTCGTCTACCTGGCCTCGGACTCGGCGGGCTTCACGACGGGCACCGATCTCGTGATCGACGGGGCGTTCACCTGCGTGTAAGCGCGCGACGCGATCCTTAAGGAGGATGTCCGAACATGAAGGCGCTGGTAATCGACAAGCCGGGTTCGGCGAGGGTGGCGGAGCTTCCGCGGCCCGAGCCCAGGCCCGACGAAGTGCTCATCGAGGTGGCGTTCTGCGGGATCTGCGGGACCGACGTCCACATCTTCCGCGGCGAGTACCTGGGCTCCTATCCCATCACGCCGGGGCACGAGTTCTCCGGCACGGTGGCCGCCGTGGGCGCCGAGGTGCGCAACTTCTCCGTCGGCGACCGCGTGGCGGTGGAGCCGAACATTTCCTGCGACACCTGCCCCTCCTGCCTCTCGAACCGGCAGAATTTCTGCGAGCGCTGGCAGGCCGTGGGCGTGACCCTGCCGGGCGGCATGGCCGAGTACGTCTGCGCGCCCGAGAAGGCCGTCTTCGCCATCGGAGACCTGAGCTTCGCCGCGGGCTCCTTCGTCGAGCCCCTGTCCTGCGTCCTGCACGGCGTGCAGCGCGCCGCGCCGAGCCTGGCCGACGAGGTCCTCGTCGTAGGCGCCGGGCCGATCGGCGTCCTGCTCCTGAAGGCGCTCCTCGCGGCGGGGGCGAGCCGCATCACGGTCGCCGACCGCAACCGCGGCCGCCTGGAGTTCGCGGAGCGCGAGGGCGGAGCTCTCGTCACGCCGGTCGCCTCGCTCGACGAGCTGTCGGCCGACCGCTACGATCTCGTGGTCGACGCCACGGGCGTCCCGGCCATCATGGGCCGGACCACCCAGTGGGCGCGGCCCGGCGGGCGCATCCTCCTCTTCGGCGTGCCGCCCTCGGGCTCGACGGTGTCCTTCGACGCCTTCGCGATCTTCCGCAAGGGGCTCGCCCTCATGTCCTCCTACACCTCGGTGCGCAACTCGATCCAGGCGATCCGGCTGCTGCGTTCGGGCAGGATCGATGTCGCGCATCTCGTGTCGCACGAGCTGCCCCTCGAGGACTTCGCGCGCGGCGTCGAGCTGATCGAGCGCGGCGATCCGGGCGTCATGAAGGTGCTGATGGCGCCCAAGGCCAAGGGAGGCGCGCGATGAGGCAGGCGGTCATGACGGCGCCCGGCGTCATAGCGTATCGGGAACTGCCGAAGCCCGAGCCGGGATCGGGCGAGCTGCTTCTCAAGATCATGCGCATCGGCGTCTGCGGCTCGGACATCCACGTGAACCACGGCCTGCATCCCTACACGAAGTATCCCGTGGTCCAGGGGCACGAGGTCTCGGGCCGGGTCGAGAGGCTCGGTCCCGGCACGCGGGGCTTCGCGGTCGGCGATCGCGTAACCTTCATGCCCCAGGTGTACTGCGGGACCTGCCTGCCCTGCCGCACGGGCCGCTACAACATCTGCGACAGCCTCAAGGTGATGGGCTTCCAGACCACCGGGGCCGCCTCGGAGTACTTCGCCGTGGCCGCCGACAAGTGCCTGAAGTTCCCCGAGAGCCTGAGCTTCGAGGCGGGGGCCATGATCGAGCCGCTCGCGGTGGCGGTGCACGCCCTGGGCCGCCTGGGCGACCTGTCCGGCACGAGGCTCGTCGTCTACGGCGCCGGGCCCATCGGCAACCTCGTCGCCCAGTCGGCGCTCGGCCTGGGCGCCGCCGAGGTCATCGCGACCGACACGAGCGACTACCGCCTCTCGCTCGCCTCTTCCTGCGGGGTCAGGCACGTCGTCAACCCAAAGAACGAGGACATGGACGCGGCGATTCTCAAGCTCTACGGCCCCGACCGCGCCGACGCGGCCCTGGAATGCGTCGGCGTCGAGGCCACGATGACGCAGGCCATCCTGTCCGCGCGCAAGGGCAGCGCTATCGTCGTGGTGGGCGTCTTCGGCGCCCTTCCCAAGGTCGACCTCGGCCTCGTGCAGGACCGCGAGCTCAGCCTCGTCGGCACCCTCATGTATCGGCGCGAGGACTACGAGCGCGCCATCGCCCTCGTGGCCGAGGGCAAGGTCAAGCTCGATCCCCTCATGTCGGCCCACTTCCCCTTCGATCGCTACAAGGAGGCCTACGATTTCATCGACGCGAACCGAGAAAGGTCGATGAAGGTGTTCATCGACGTATCGTAGGCGGGCGCTACCGGAGCTTCGGAGCTGTGGGGACAGAGCTTAGTTCAATCGTCGACGGCCACGACTGCGGCTGCTGCGGGGACAGAGCTTGGTTCAATCGCGGACATTATGGGGGAGGGACAGAGCTCAGTAACCTCTCGTTGGTCCGTGACCTTCCCTCATTGGTCCGTGATCTTCCCTCGTTGGTCCGTGATCTTCCCTCGTTGGTCCGTGACCTTCCCTCTCTGGTCTGCGGCCTTCCCTCGTTGGTCCGTGACCTTCCCTCGTTGGTCCGTGACCTTCCCTCGTTGGTCTGTGACCTTCCCTCGTTGGTCCGTGACCTTCCCTCGTTGGTCTGTGACCTTCCCTCGTTGCTCCGTGACGTTCCCCCGCT
>JAJXZP010000142.1 GCA_021779995.1 bacterium
TTGTAGCTAGCCGCCACCTGGTTGATGCTGACGACGGAGCCGGGCACCGAACTGTGCACCTCGATCGAGGCCCATCCGGCAGCATCGGTGCTCTCGGTGACGATGGACACGGTGCCCTCGCCCGTCGCGAGACCCAAGGCCGAGAGAGGGACCGCTCCGCCCGCCACGAGAAGCGCCGCGAGAAGCGCCAGACCGACGCGTCTGTCCATCGCTCTACAATAGCGTGCCGGACTCAGGAGGGCAATCGAGTATCGTCGCGATGCCGCGCCTCCGCTGGCCCGTCGCCATCTGCGCGCGGCTCCTCGCAATTAGCCGTCTCTTAACGAAACAAATCCAATAACTGACAAATACCTCATCAGGGCATAAAAAAAGAACGGCATTATTACTGTCGGTAAGGAGGATAACTGTGGACTATTTTCAAGGCAGGATCAATAGTTTCATAGTAGCCCATTTTATCGAGCACTTCAAAGGCAGCGGCCCAATCGCCACGCAGGCAAACCTGACCCAGTACGCCGAGTATCTCAAATCTACGAAGACCTTGTCGGCGTCTACGATCTACGACATCCTGTTGACGATACGAGAGTCTTCGCTATTTCGAGATTCGAACGGATCGCGGAAAAGATCCTCATGGTCAGTCAGAGGAGCGATGGATGAGCGGATACAGGAAACCCAGGAAAGCCTTGCTGATTCTTGACATTCAAGAGGACTTCACCGGCTCGAAGGCGCGAATGCCGGTCGATCGGATCCAAGCCGAAAGCATGATCGAGAATGTCAATATGATCAGCGTGGAGGCTCGGAGGAAAGATATCGAGGTCATCTACATCAAGAATGGTTTTCCCGGATATGATGTCGTCGGGAATGTGATCCGTCGCCACGCGGCTATGAGGAATTCTCCTGGTTGCGCCTTCGACAAGCGACTGATGGTGATAAACGAGAATATCTTCAGCAAGTGTCTCCCCGATGCCTTTTCAAATCGCGCATTCGAGATGTTTCTCATGAATGAAGAAATCAACGAGTTGTATATGACCGGAGTATTCGCCGAGCGCTGCGTCCTTTCGACCGCCAGGGGAGCCTTGAAACGGGGCTTCATAGTGCACGTCATTCGGGACGCTGTCGCGAGCGCGACGATGGCTGCCGTGGACAGAGCGGCGCTAAAACTGGAGAAGCTTGGCGCCTCGATACTAGACACGGCAATGGTAGTCTCATGAACCATGGCGGTATCGCCCCAATACAACCGGGCCGCCTTTCGGCGGCCCGCTATGTGGGCGCTGAGGGATTTGCCCTGCGCGTCGCGGACATCCTGTCCGCTCGCTCCGGGCCGCCTCGCTCGCTGGCGGCGTGCATCCTGCACGCCTTCCGGCGCTTTCGCGTCGCGCTCGCTCGGTTCAAATCCCTCGGCGTCCCAATACAACCGGGCCGCCTTTCGGCGGCCCGCTATGTGGGCGCTGAGGGATTTGAACCCCCGACATCCTGGGTGTAAACCAGGCGCTCTGACCAGCTGAGCCAAGCGCCCCGGTAGAGAGAAGGCGCTCTGAGAACGCCTCGGTCATGGCTACACAACCTTCGGGAAGCTAGCACGCGTTTCGGAAGCGGGTCAAGGGGAAGGGATGCGCGGCCAGGCCCGGCGCAGGTAGTTGCCATGACCGCGATTGTCGTCGACCGAAAGATGTGGCGCCCGAAAAGCCGGGAAGGCGCTAATCGTCGCCCCGGCTTTTTCGAAGGCGGGGCCCCATCGGTAAAGGCGAAGCCGACGCAGCCGTTTTACCTGATGAAACCTTTGCTTGTGCGCTGCCTCCGCCCATGCTAGCATCTCTTTATGGAACTCGTCGGCATCGGCAACGCCCTTATGGATGTCATTGCCTTCGTCGACGAGGAACTGGCTCCCTCGCTCGGTTTCCACAACAACGCGGTCGTGCATCTCGATCGGCGGGAATTGGGGAGGGTGCTCGACCTGCTCGGCGAAACGGCGGTTTCGGCGGGAGGGGGCGCGGCCAACACGATGCGCACGGCAGCCATGCTCGGCCTGCCTGCCGCCTTCGTCGGCTGCGTCGGCGAGGACGATCTCGGAACTCGTTATGGGGAGGACCTGGCCCGGTCGGGGGTGGCCTGCCACCTATGCCGGTCGCCTGAACCGACGGGCGTCTACTGCGCCCTCATCCGCCCCGACGGCGGGCGCACCCTGCTCGTCTCGCCCGGCGCGGCCCTCGACCTGGGGCTGGCCGGGGTTCCGGCGTCGATTTTCCGCCCCGGCGCGCTCCTGTATCTCGAAGGTTTTCTCGCGCGCAGGCGCGAGCTGCTCGAGGACTGCGTCGCGCGCGCCGGGGATTCCGGAATGACGGTGGCCCTGGACCTGGGCAGTCAGACCCTCGTTCGCGCCGAGCGCGATTTCCTGCTCGACTTCATTTCCCGTTCGGTCGACCTGCTCTTCGCCAACGAGGACGAGTTCGCCGCCCTCGTCGATCTTCCCCTGCGGAAGGGGCTCGGCCTTTTCGACGACAAGCTGGAAATCGTGATCAAGCGCGCGGAACGGGGAGCTCTCTGGGCGAGCGGCGGCACGGTCGTGGAGAGTCCCGTGCGGGAGCTCCGGCCGGTCGACGAGACCGGAGCCGGGGACGCCTTCGCGGCCGGCTTCCTCGCGGGCAGGGAACGGCATCTGCTTCCCGAGCGCTGCCTCCGTCTGGGCAACCGGGTGGCCGAGGAGGTGCTCTCCGTGCCCGCCCTCGGGGTGGACCCGAAGCGGCTACGCCGCGCGGTGTCGCTCGTGGCGGAATAGGTCGACATCCGCTTTCCCCGCCGTACGAGCCTCTCCGATGCTCGAGCCGAACCATCCGCGATCTTTGTAAGGTCGATAAAACTCCTCGGAAGCCCCAAGATCGTCCGAAATAGCGGCAAAACCTTGTCACGGAAGGTCAGAAGCCTTATTTTTATACTCGTACCGTCAAAAGGGAGGCCAGCGACATGCCAGAGAACGAAATCATCCCCATCGACCAGATCCTGCCCAACAAGCTCCCCCTCATTCCCCTCATGGGCCGGCCCATTTTCCCCGGTATCTTCACGCCGATCATGATCGGCAACCTCGAGGATGTCAAAGTAGTGGACGAGGCCCTCGCGGCCGACAGCATGGTGGGCCTCGTGATGATCAAGAACGAGTTCGAAAAGCCCAAGGCCGACGACCTGCACGCCGTGGGCACCGCGGCCAAGATCGTGAAGAAGATCAACCTGCCCGACGGCGGGGCCAACATCTTCATCTCCACCCTCAAGCGTTTCAAGATCAAGAAGTTCCTCTCCAAGGAAACCCCCATCATCGCGGCGGTCGAGTATCTCGACGAACTGGGCGACGACACCGACGAGATCAAGGCCCTTACCCGCGCCCTCCTGGGCGAGATGAAGCAGATCTCCGAGAACAATCCCCTGTTCTCCGAGGAAATGCGCCTCAACATGATCAACATCGACCATCCGGGCAAGATAGCCGACTTCATAGCCTCGATCCTCAATATCGACAAGAACGACCAGCAGAAAATCCTGGAGACGACCGACGTGCGAGACCGCATGGAGCGCGTCCTCATCTTCATCAAGAAGGAGCAGGAGCTCCTCAAGATCCAGAAGCGCGTCCAGCAGGAGATCAACGAGAAGATCGAGAAGAGCCAGCGGGACTACTTCCTCAAGGAGGAGCTCAAGGCGATCAAGAACGAGCTGGGCATGCCCACCGACGCCAAGGGCTCCGATCATCAGCGCTTCAAGGAAAAGATCGACGGCTTCGCCTTCGAGGGCGAGGTCAAGGAGCAGGTCGAGCAGGAGCTCGAGAAGTTCAATCTCATGGACCCCAACTCGAGCGAGTTCATGGTCACGCGCAACTGGCTCGACCTCGTCTGCAACCTGCCCTGGAAGACCCCGGTCTCGGGCGACTTCGACCTCAGGAAGGCGCAGGAGATCCTCGAGAACGACCACTACGGACTCAAGGACGTCAAGGATCGCATCGTCGAGTACCTCGCGGTGCGCAAGCTCAAGAAGGACGCGAGGGGCTCGATAGTCTGCCTCGTGGGCCCGCCCGGCGTGGGCAAGACGAGCGTGGGCAAGTCCATCGCGCGCGCCCTGGGCAAGCAGTTTTTCCGCTTCTCCGTGGGCGGCATGCGCGACGAGGCCGAGATCAAGGGCCACCGGCGCACCTACGTCGGCGCCCTGCCCGGCAAGATCGTCCAGGGCCTCAAGATCACCAAGAGCCGCGACCCGGTCTTCATGATCGACGAAATCGACAAGATGGGCGTCTCCTACCAGGGCGATCCCTCGAGCGCGCTTCTTGAGACCCTCGATCCCGAGCAGAACTTCGGCTTCCGCGACCACTACCTCGACCTGCCCTTCGATCTCTCCAACGTCTTCTTCATCTGCACGGCCAACACCCTGGACACCATCCCGGGCCCCCTCGTCGACCGCATGGAGATCATCCAGCTGCCGGGCTACGTCGACTCGGAAAAGCTGGAGATAGCCAAGCACTACCTCATCCCCAAGTCCCTCGAGAAGAACGGCATCAAGAAGGGCGTGGTGCGCTACACCCGCGACGCCCTCATCTTTATCGCCGAGTCCTACGCCCGCGAGGCCGGGGTGCGCAACTTCGAGAAGTACCTCGACAAGATCCACCGCAAGGTGGCCAAGGTTATCATCCTCGAGGGCAAGGAAGGCGAGAAGTTCCAGATCGACAAGGCGGCGGTGCAGAAGCACCTGGGCAAGCCCTTCTTCCGCGACGACGACATCAAGCGCGCGACCCGGCCCGGCATGAGCGTCGGCCTGGCATGGACGAGCATGGGCGGGGACACGCTGATCATCGAGGCGGTGGCCAACCCCGGCAAGGAGGGCTTCAAGCTCACCGGCCAGATGGGCAGCGTCATGCAGGAGTCGGCTGGCATCGCCTACACCTACGTGCGGCACGCCGCCGCCGAGAGCTACGGGGTCGGCGCCGACTACTTCGAGGGGCGGCAGATCCACCTGCACATCCCCGAGGGCGCCACGCCCAAGGACGGCCCCTCGGCGGGCGTCACCATGGCCACGGCCCTGCTCTCGCTCGTGCTCGACCGCAAGATCAAGGACCGTCTCGCCATGACGGGCGAGCTCTCCCTGACCGGCCAGGTCCTGCCAATCGGCGGCCTGCGCGAGAAGACCGTCGCGGCCAAGCGCAACAAGATCCGCGACATCATCATCCCCAAGGCCAACGAGAAGGACCTCGACGACATTCCCGAGCACGTGAAGAAGGGGATCGCCTTCCATCCCGTCGAGCGGATGGAAGAGGTGATATCCATCGCCCTCGGCGATTGATGGCGATCGCATCGTTCGCGCTCGATGCGGGGCCGATCCGAAGCTTCGCACTTCTCATTCCACCCGGAGGTAGGATGAGATAATAGTTGCTACACAAATGTAAGAAAATACATCGTCCCCCGATGCGAAATTCAATCTTGGATGTATCGGGCGATCCGAATATAGAGCAATGCTACGCAAAAGAAGGATAGATCGGGCTCGCCGGTGATTGGGCCCGATTATCCTACTTTTCCGTATTCGGATGCGCCGGATGTGCGAAGCCGATCTCTACATTCACCGAATCTCGAAGCCGACCCTCCTGTCATTTCTTGCTCAAGCCCCAGTTTTTCGACCCTGATGTCGCACCCGAGAGATCCGGCGGGGCGACCCAGTACCTTGGCACGATTATTGCACTACATGAACCAGAACCAATCGGAACACTGCCAAGGGAGGACATCGTGGCAACGAAAGAAACCGGACCTGCAATGAAAAAAACCCTCGGTCTGACCGGGGTGACGGTCAATGCGATGGCGCTGATCGCTCCCGGAGCCTTCTTGTGGATGACCTATCAGCTCCAGGCCGCCAGCGCCGATGCCAAAGGCGCCAGCACGGCGATGGACATGTGGACGGGTATCGTCGCGGCCCTGATCGTCGCCTTTCTCACCGCCTTCGCCTTCGCGGAACTCGCCCGGCGCTACCCGGACGCGGGAACCGGCGGATCGTACTACTTCGCGGAGAAGGCTTTCCTCGATCACGCGAATCCCCGGCGGCGGAGATGGGCGCGATTGTCGAAGTTCGTCACCGGATGGGCGGCGCACCTGTTCTATTGGGTGTATCCGGGCGTCATGGTGGCGTTCATGTCCGTCTTCGTCACCTACATCGCCGGACAATTCGGTGTGGCGATTCCCATGATCGGACAGGTGCTCATCGCCTGGGTCTTCGCCGCCCTGGTGGGCTACATCGCGGTGCGGGGAATCTCGGGTTCGACGGTCGCGGCCGTCGTCATCAACATAATCCAGCTGGCCGCCCTCATCGCCTTCAGCATCCTCGCGATCATCTTCAGGACGAAGAATCCTCTCGGAGTCCCGGCGGGCGGCTGGTACCATCCGACCGCGGCTTCCATCTGTACTCCGCACAGCCTCTCCGGCCTGCTCTTCCAGTCGACCATAGCGATCCTGATCCTGGTCGGCTTCGAATCCTCGACCTCGCTCGGGGCCGAGGCGAAGAATCCCAAGCGGGACATTCCCCGGGGAGTCCTGCTCTCCCTGGCCATCCAGGGGCTGTTCGCCTATCTCTTCGAATATTTCGCCGCGAATTACGCGCTCAGCGACAAGCTCGTCTCCGCGGACGGCAAGGCTACGGGCATCGCCGCCGCCTCCTCCTCGGGCGCCCCCATAGGCGACATGGCGATCCAGCTCGGCAACACC
>JAJXZP010000035.1 GCA_021779995.1 bacterium
GTGACGCCCTGGACGACCTCGGAATCGGCAAGCCTCCGTCGGCCGCCCTCGCGGAGCTCGTGCGGCTGCTCCTCGCCTCCTTCTCCGGACCCCGGCGCGCCTGAGGCATGAGGCCGCGCGTCGCTGCCCGAAGGCTCAGCGCGCAGCCGGGGTGCCGTCGACCGCTGGCAGCCCCGAGGCATGAGGCCGCGCGCCGCGGCCTGAAGGCTCAGCGCGCAGCCAGGATGCCGTCGACCGCGCGCAGCCCCGAGGCCCAGGCCGCGGTAATGCCCCGGCTCGTCCCGGCGCCGTCGCCTATGAGATACAGGCCGGAAAGCGCCCTGAACGAGGCGTCGGCGAAGAGCGGGCGGTTGGCGTAAAGCTTGATCTCCGGATAGTACATGATCGTGCTCGGATGCAGGAGCCCCGGCACGATCGTGTCGAGCAGCTTCATGGCGTTCCAGAGCGCGCGCATGACCTTCGCGGGCGCGCAGAGCCCGATGTCGCCGGGCGTCGCCGAGGGCAGGGTCGGCTCGAAATCGTACAGGTCGCCCGAGAAGCTCTGCCGGAAGGAGCGCTTGCCGAGGCGGAAGTCGCCCACCCGCTGCATGATGGGCCGCCCGCCGCCGAGCAGGGCGGCCTGGATGCCGAGCATCCTGGCGTAGGCCTGGCCCGAGGCCAGCGGCTCGGTGAGGGTGACGGTCTTGAGCATCGCGAAGTTGACGAGGCCGTTCGAGGGGCGCGACGCCGACCAGGCGTGGCCGTTGACGCTGTACCAGGACGAGCCGTCGCGGTCGTCGTACTTTTCCTGCACGACATGGGCCGCCCGCGAGTTGGTGCAGAAGGTCCTGGTCTTCTTGGGGAAGAGGAACTTGGGATCGTAGTAGTCGCGCACGATCGGATAGCGCTCCTCCCGCGTCTCGATGCGCAGTCCCACGTCGACGACATTGTCGGTGAAGCTCACCCCCGCCGCGGTCATGATCTCCTGGAGAAAGGCGAAGCCTCCCCGGCCCGGCGCGAGGATGAGGTCGCGGTAGCCCAGCTCGCGCGCGTCGGTCGCGAGGACGCGCGCCTGGGCGTCGAGCGACACGGCCCGCTCGCCGAGGCTCAACTCGACGCCGCGCGAGCGCAGCCGGGCGGTCAGGCCCTTGATGAGCTCGAGGCCCCCGTCCGTGCCCAGGTGGGCCTGGCGGATCTCCACCAAATCGACGCCGATCTTCTGCGCGCGGCGGGAGTAGATGTCCAGGTTCCTCTTTTCCATGATCGAGGGTTTGAGGAAGGCCTCCACCCGGGCGAGGTAGGCCTCGGCTTGCGTCCTCTCCCAGATGCCCTCGGGGAAGCCTGTCGGCCAGGTGAAGTTCATCTTGCAGTCGTTGCGGAGTCCGCCCGAGGAGTACTCGTTCTTGTCGAGGACGAGGACGCGCGCGCCGGGGTCGCGGTCGAGCATCTCGAAAGCCGCGCCCAAGCCGGCCGGTCCCGAGCCCACGATGACGAGATCGTACGTTTCCATATCGGTTTCGAAGCATAGCCTCATGCGGCGGCGCTGTCATCCGGGCCGCGCTCGCGACGACTCGCCGTGCCGGCTTCCTTCGGCCCGGCTTTCCCGCGGCCTCGTCGTTGCGGCCCCGCGATCGTCGGGAGTATAGTGGAGGCATGACACCCCTGTCGGTGATCTGGTTCGCCCTCGCCGCCCTGCTCTTCTGCGCCTTCGCCCTGGCGGACGGCTTCGATCTCGGGGCGGGCATGCTCTACGCCTTCGAGCGCGAGCCTGAGCGGCGCGAGCGCATCCTGCGCGCCATCGCGCCGGTGTGGGGCGGCTCCGAGATCTGGCTCCTCGCCGGCATGGCGGCCCTCCTCGTGGGCTTTCCCGCCGTCTATGCGTTCGTGCTCAGGTCCCTGGCCCTGCCGATCGTCGTCGTCGTCGCCGCGCTCGTGCTGCGGGCCATCGGCATCGAGTTCCATCTGCGCGGCCCCCTCCCCGTGATCGGCGCCTTTCTCGACGCGCTCATCGTGGTGGGCAGCTTCGTGCCCGCCCTGGCCCTGGGTTTCCTGGGAGCCAATCTCCTCCAGGGCCTGCCGATCGACGCCACGGGGGTCGTTCAGGGCGGGGTCTCGGCCCTGCTGAGCCCCTTCTCGGTCCTCGGCGCCCTGGTGTCGGGCATCGCCTTCACGTTGCACGGCTCGGTCTTCCTCGCCGCGCGCACGAACGGCGATTTCCGCGGCCAGATCGAAGGCTGGGCCAAGACCCTCCTCACCATGCTCCTCGTGCTCCTCGTCGGAGGCTTCCTGTGGTCGCGCACCTCGCTCAAGCTGCGTTATGCGACCTCGATGGCCCTGCCGGTTTTCTGGGTCTCGTTCGTCCTCGGCCTGCTGGCCTACGCTTCGGTCTGGGTCAATGTCCGTTTCGAGCGCAGGACGGCCGCCTTCGCCGGCTCCGCGGCGGGCCTGGCCGCGATCGCGGTCTGCGCGGCTTCGCTGCTCTTCCCGACCATGGTACCTTCCACCCTCGACTCCGCGTTCGCTCTCACGGTCGGCGACGCCGCCGTCGGAGACGCGAACCTGCGCTCCCTGATCATCTACGCCCTGGTGGGTCTGCCCCTCCTCGCGGTGTATGTCCTCGTCTCGTATCGCTCGATCGGGCGAAGGCGCCGGAGCGGGCGATAGTCCGCCGACCCGGAGGGCTAATCCCGATAATCGGAGAGGTTGCGCGCGGTCACCATCCGATAGGGGACCCACACGTACTTGCCGTCGGTCAGGGGCCAGCCGGTCCTCGAGGGCTCGATGCCCGAGGCGAGGGCCGTCGACAGGTCGAAGACCGCCTTGGCCTGGCCCTCGACGTCTTTCCAGGCCGTGCCGACGAGGCTTCCGTCCTTGATCGCGGCGAGCGCCTCGGGCGTGGCGCCGATGCCGACGACGGGCAGCGTCCTCTTGCCGCCCAGGTAGCCCTTGGCGCGCAGGGCGTCGACGGCCCCGAGCGCCGTCTCGTCGTCGTCGCAGGCGACCGCCCCGAGGCGCCGCCCGTAGGCCGCCAGGAAGGCGTCCATCTCCCGAGCGCCCTCCGCGCGGCCCTGGGCCGCGGCATGGCCCAGCAGGACGGCCCCCGCTCCGGATTCGGCCATGCCCTTTTCGCAGGCGGCCGCCTCGCTCGCCGAGTCGGTTCCGCCGAGGTAGACGAACCGGATTTTCCCGTTTCGATCGAGGTCGCGATGATCCTTCCACCACGCGGCGAGGGTCTTGCCTTCGAGCGCGGCGGCCTCGTCCGGTTTGGAGCCCACGAAGTAGACCTTGTCCCATTTTTTCATGTCGTCGGCTCCGACCGGGGCGCCGAAAAGGACGAGAGGCACGATAGCCGCCTTGCATTTGTCGATGACGAAGCTCGCCGCCTCGACGAGAATGAGATCGACGGCGAGCGCCTTGGGTTTGCGTTCGAGCAGGCCGTCCACCTGACTGTTCTGGACGGTCTGCCGGGCGCCGGCATAGAGGATCGACAACTGGGCCTTTCCGGCTGCGGCCCGGACCAGGGCGGTCCTGAAACGCGACAGATCCGGGCCCGCGCTTAAGGCTATGCCGAGCATCGGCTTCGGCGCGACGGCGCTTCGGCAAGCGCAGACGAGGATGGCGCCGGCGACCAGGACGAAAGCGGCTCTCTTCATCGGCTTCCGCGCCTCATAGGAGGCGATCATACGCCATCCCGCCGGAGCGGGCAAGCCGAGCCGCGGCGCCGGCCGAAGACTCAGTCCTCGACATAGATGCGCGGCACTCGGGCGCTGATCAGGCTCGTCAGCTCGTAGGGTATGGTGCCGAGACGCTCGCAGAGGAGCTCGGCGTCCACCCGGTCCTCGCCCCTCACGCCGAAAAGCAGCACGTCGTCGCCGTTCTGCGCCTCGCCCTGGGGACCGATATTCACCATGAGCTGGTCCATGCAGATTCTGCCCACCACCGGGTAGGTCTTGCCGCGGATGACGACGAGGCCCTGGTTCGACAGGGCGCGGCTGTAGCCGTCGCCGTAGCCGATCGGGATGGTGACCACGCGGGTGTCCTCGGGCGCCCGCCAGGTGAGGCCGTAGCTCACGCCCGTGTTCGCGCGCACGATCTTGAAGTAGGCCACCTTGGACATGAGCCGCATCACCGGCTCGAAGCCCCCTCGCGCCAGGGGCGTCGGCTCGTAGCCGTAGAGGCAGATCCCGGGCCTCGCCATGGTGAAGCGCGATTCGGGCAGGTTGACGAGGGCGGCCGAATTGGCGATATGGACGAAGGGGGGATCGACTCCGGCCCTTCGCAGAAGCTCGAGCGTCGAGGTGAAGCGCTCGAGCTGGAGGCGGGCGAAGTCCAGGTCCTCGTCCGCGGTGGCGAAGTGCGAAAAGAGCCCGACGATCTCCAGGGCGGGGAGGGCGAGCACCTTGTCGAAGAACGAGGCCGCCGAATGCCACTGGACGCCGATCCGCTCCATGCCCGTATCGACCTTGAGGTGCACGCGCGCGCTCCTGCCCGCCGCCGCCGCCGCGGCGGAGACCGCCTTGGCCTTCTCGACCGAGGGGATGGTCAGGTCGAGGTCGTACTCGAGGAAGCGCGGGATCTGCCGGCTGTTGATGGCGCCGAGCACCAGGATCGGCGCGTCCACGCCGTTGCGCCGGAGGAATATCCCTTCCTCCAGGAAGGCGACGCCGAGATAGTCGGTGCCTTCGGCGACGAGTTCCTGGGCCACCCGGAGTATCCCATGGCCGTAGGCGTTGGCCTTGATGGCGCACATCACTTTGACCCCCGGCCCCGCCAGCTCCCGCGCGCGGCGAAAGTTGCGGCGCAGGGCGCCCAGGCGGATCTCGGCGCGCGTGGGGCGGTCGGCGTCTATCGGAAGGACAGATTCCATGTCCGGAGGATACACATTCGATCGCGGAGGGGCAACGGCCGGCTGTCGTCCGCTCAGGGACGCCCGACGCCTGCGCCGCAGCCTCCGCGCCGCGTCCCCGCGCTGCCGCGGCCGTCGCGTCCCTGGACCGCCGCCGTAGCCTCCGCGCCGCGTCCCCGGACCGCCGCTTCGGTCAGTGCAGCCGGTGCAGGAGCTGGCGCGAGCGCTCGGCGGCCTTGACGACCGCGTTGATCAGGGTCACGCGGAGCCTGCCCGCCTCGAGTTCGAGGATGCCGTCTATCGTCACCCCTGCCGGGGTCGTCACCTGGTCCTTGAGCTTGGCGGGGTGCTCGCCCGTCAGGAGCACGTTCCGCGCGGCGCCGAGCACGGTCTGGGCTGCCAGCTCGGTGGCGACGTCGCGCGGCAGGCCCAGCTTAACGCCCCCATCCGAGAGCGACTCGATGATGATGTACACGTAGGCGGGCCCGGAGCCCGAGAGCCCCGTCACGGCGTCCATGTGCTCTTCCTCGAGCACTATGGCCCGCCCCACCGCCCGGAAGAGGGAGGTGGCCCACTCCAGCTGCTCGCTCTTCACGAAGCGTCCCGGCGAGAGGACGGTCATGCCCTCGCCTATGCCCACGGCCATGTTGGGCATGGTCCGTATGACGGGCGTTCCCTCGGGCGCGCAGGATTCGAGGAGCTCGAGGCTCACGCCCGCCGCGGTCGAGATGAGGAGCTTGCCGGGTCCGAGCAAGGGTGCGACCTCCGCGATGAGGTCGGAGACGCTCTTGGGCTTCACCGCGAGGATCAGGGTATCGGCCTCGGCCGCGACGATGGCGTTGTCGACGACCGCGCGTATGCCGCTGCGCGCCTCCAGCTCGGCCCGGTGCCGTTCGGACCTGACCGAGAGGATGATTTGCCCGGCCGGAACGAGGCCGCGCGCCATGATGCCCATGGCGAGGGCCTCGCCTATCTTTCCGGCTCCCAGAATGCCCACGGTGTAGCTCATCCGCCCCTCCAGTCGAGAATTGACCCGGCGGCCAGGGCTCGCCGGAGGAAACGAGTATATACCGGGACCGAGGGGATTTCTATCCGGAGATACCGTCGGGAGCGCCGTGGCCGGCGGCATCCGTGGCAGGAGCTTCGTTTTCGTCGGTTTCCGCTTCGAGTTTATCCAGGTAGCTGTCGAGATAGGCTTTGTCCTCGTCGGAGACGCGCTGTATCTTGATGCCGAAGAGGCATTTGCCCCCCACCATCTGCGAGTGGGCGACAAAGCCTTCGCAGCGGATGACGCGCTCGCCCGTATCGCTCGGGACGCCGAGCATGATGAAGAGGTTCGTGAGGGGATCGATCGCCTCGGCGGAGCTGCAGCTGAGGCCTCCCCGGGAAAGATTCAAGGCCTCGGCCCAGAGATATTCTTCCCTGTTCGGGAAATAACCGATGAGTTGGTTGATCCTGAACCGGGGTGCGCTCCGTTTTTCTTCCATGGAACGAAGTATAACGCGTCCCCGCGGGGGCGCAAGCTAAACTTTAACGGCTTCGGGCGGAGCGCGTCGTGTTTCTCCCGGAAGCACCATGCTTGCGGCGAATGGCGTTTTAGATGCAGAATCCCCCGCATGCGGGACGATCGATCTTCGCTCCTGTCGCCTTCACCCGACGACATTCCTCTGCTTTTCGAATCCTCGCGGCTTCTGGGGCGCCACGCCGACCTGGCCGACGCGATGCCCGCCCTCGTCGAGCTGCTGGAATCCCGAGCCGGTCTGAGCCAGGGCCGCGCGGCCCTGAGCATCGAGAGCGAGGAGCCCGTCTTCGTCGCGCTCGGCGCGGGTCTCGACGAGAAGCTCCTCGGCCGCCTGGTGCCGCGCGCCGCGGTTCCGGGAGCCAAGGCCGATCCCCGCGTGGCCCTCCTCGCCAAGGCCATCGTCGAGGGCAAGCCGCAGAACTCGGGGAGCGACATCGCCGTGCCCATCCTGGTCGGCGGCTCGGCCGCGGGCGCCCTCGCCTTCGAATCGGGGGAGGGCGCGGAGCGCGCCTCGGCCCTGCTGCGCGCCTGCGCCGCCTTGGTCTCCGACGCCCTCGTGCTGCGCCGCCGCCTGCGCCGCGAGGCCGAGGCCGCCAAGGAAGCCGAGGCCGCCGCGGCGAGCGGCTCCCTGGTCTCCGTCGAAGCCCCCGAGGCGGACTGGGACGAGGACGTCTGGCACCCCGAGCGCATCGTCGGCCGCTCCGCCCCCATGCGCGAGCTCTTCGCCCTCATGGACCGCGTCGCGGGCACCGAGACGACGGTCCTCGTCACCGGCGAGAGCGGCACCGGCAAGGAGCTCGTCGCCCGCGCCATCCACGAGCGCTCGCGGCGCGCCCGGGGCCCCTTCGTCGCGGTCAACTGCGCGGCCCTCCCCGAGTCGGTCATCGAGAGCGAGCTCTTCGGCCACGAGCGCGGGGCCTTCACCGGGGCCCACGAGCGCCGTCGCGGCCGCTTCGAGCTCGCCGACGGCGGGACCCTCTTCCTCGACGAGATCGGCGAGCTTCCCCTCTCGATCCAGGTCAAGCTCCTGCGCGTCCTTCAGGAGGGCGAGTTCCAGCGCGTCGGCACCTCCTCGACCATCAGGACCGATGTCAGGGTGATCGCCGCCACCAACCGCGACCTGGAGGCCGACACCGCCTCGGGGCATTTCCGGCCCGACCTCTTCTGGCGGCTCAACGTCTTCCCGATCCGCGTCCCGCCGCTCCGGGAGCGGCGCAGCGACATCATTCTCCTGGCCGATCACTTCGCCGAGAAGCTGGCCCTGCGGGCGGGCAAGAGCATCGCGCGCATCTCCAGCCCGGCGATCGACCTCCTCATGACCTATCACTGGCCGGGCAACGTGCGCGAGCTCGAAAACTGCATCGAGCGCGCCGTCATCCTCTCGACCGACTCGGTCATCCACGCCTACCACCTGCCGCCGAGCCTGCAGTCGGCCGATTCCACCGGCACGGGACCCACGGCGGGGCTGGACGCGAACCTCGCCCGCCTGGAGCGCGAACTTCTGGTCGAGGCCCTCAAGATGGCGAGGGGCAACGCGGCCCAGGCCGCGCGGATGCTCGGCATCAGCGAACGGCGCATGGGCCTGGCCCTCTCCCGCCACGGGCTCGACTGGAAAGAGTTTCGCACAAAAATGTAGCTATTTCGGAAAAAACTACAGTCTCGTAGGTTTGCCCCTCCTGCCGACCTCCTGCCGACCTCCTGCCGCAACGGCGAGCCGTGGTGACCGAGGCCTGATCTCGTCTCGATCCCGGGGAAATCTCGGGGCAGGGCTCGATTCCTCCGACAGAAACGCCGGCCCGGAGACCGATCTGAAATTATTGTGTCGTTTTCCCGGAAACACCGGGTTTTGGCACGGAAGATGCTATTTCCTAGTATCGCAACTGGAGGAGTAGCACATGAACTCATCGTCTTCCTTTCCGCCCACCTCGATGGACGAGATCTACGGCGCCAACTCGTTTTCGAACGCCGTCATGCGGGAGCGCCTGCCCAAGACCGTTTTCGCCGAGCTCCTGCTCGTGCAGTCCGGCAAGCGTGAGCTGACCTTGGACATAGCCGAGGTCGTGGCCAGCTCCATGCGCGACTGGGCCCTTGAGCGCGGGGCGACCCACTTCACCCACTGGTTCCACCCCCTTTCGGGCATCTCGGCCGAAAAGCACGACTCCTTCATCGCCCCCACCGGCGACGGGCGCGTCATCATGGAGTTCTCGGGCAAGGAGCTCGTGAAGGGCGAGCCCGACGCCTCGTCCTTCCCCTCGGGAGGCCTGCGGGCCACCTTCGAGGCGCGCGGCTACACCGCCTGGGACGTCACGAGCCCCGCTTTTCTCAAGAAGGCGCCCTCGGGCACCACGCTCTGCATACCCACGGCCTTCGTCTCCTACTTCGGCCAGGCCCTCGACAAGAAGGTGCCCCTCCTGCGCTCCATGGAAGCGCTCTCGAAGCAGGCCTCGCGGGTCCTAGGCGCCATCGGCCAGAGCGGCTTCGGCCGGGTCCTGCCCACCGTCGGCCCCGAGCAGGAATACTTCCTCGTCAACCACGACCTGTATCGCAAGCGCCCCGACCTCGTGCTGACCGGCAGGTCGGTCTTCGGCTCCATGCCCGCCAAGGGCCAGGAGATGGAGGACCACTATTTCGGCGCCCTCGACGAGCGCGTCGACGGCTTCATGCGCGAGCTCAACGCCGAGCTCTGGGCCATGGGCGTGCCCGCCAAGACCCAGCACAACGAGGTCGCCCCGAACCAGTTCGAGCTCGCCTGCGTCTTCTCGACCGCCAATGTCGCCGCCGACTCCAACCAGCTGGTCATGGAGACCATCCGCAAGGTGGCCGAGCGCCACGGCATGGCCGCGCTGCTCCACGAAAAGCCCTTCGCGGGCGTGAACGGCTCGGGCAAGCACCTCAACTGGTCGCTGGCGACCGATTCGGGCCTCAATCTTCTCGAGCCGGGCGACGATCCGGCCTCGAACGCGCGCTTCCTGCTCTTCATCACCGCGGTGATCGAGGCGGTCGACCGCTATTCGCCCCAGCTCAGGGCCGCGGTCGCCACCTCGGGCAACGATCTGCGCCTCGGCGGGAACGAGGCTCCGCCGGCGATCATCTCGATCTTCCTGGGCGACGAGCTCGCCGAGATCCTCGACGCCGCGGCCGAGAACCGGGCCAGCGGCTCCAAGGACGGCGGCGTCATCGAGATCGGCGCGGCCTCGCTGCCCAAGCTGCCCCGCGACCTCACCGACCGCAACCGCACGAGCCCCTTCGCCTTCACGGGGAACAAGTTCGAGTTCCGCATGGTCGGCTCCTCCCAGTCGGTCGCCACGCCCGGAGCGGTGCTCAACGCGGCCGTCGCCGACGTGCTCGCGCGCTTCGCCGACCGCCTGGAGGCCGCCCTGCCCGCCGGAGCGGCGGCCGATCCCAAGTTCAAGGACAAGCGCGCCGCGGAGATCCGCGCCCTCATCGGCGAGTCCTACAAGGCGCACCGCCGCGTGGTCTTCAACGGCAACGGCTACGCCGAGGAATGGCACCGCGAGGCCGAGCGCCGCGGCCTGCCCCGGTTCCGTGCCGCCGTGGACGTCATCCCCGAGCTGGCCTCGGCCCAGGGCGTCGAGCTCTTCGAGCGGCAGGGGGTCTTCTCCCGCGAGGAAGTGGAGAGCCGCTGCGTCATCTACCTCGAAAAGTACTCGAAACAGGTCAATATCGAGGCGGGGGTCATGTGCGACATGGTCAAGCGGGCCATCTTCCCGGCTTCCTCGGCCTGCGCCGCCGACTTCGCCCGCTGCGCCGCGGCCATCACGGCCGGCGGCGGCGTCGCCGCAGCCCAGGAATCGCGCTCCCGCCGCATCGCCGAGCTTTCCGGCTCGATCGCCGACGAGGCGGACAAGCTCGAGAAGGCCCTCGTCGGAGCCCAGGAGATCGAGGAGCCCCTGGCCCAGGCCCGGGCCTACCGCGAGGCGGTGATCCCCCGGATGAACGCCCTCAGGGAGAAGGTCGACGCCGTCGAGAAAATCGTCGACGAAAAGCTCTGGCCCTACCCGACCTACGAGGATTTGCTGTTCGTGCTATAATGCCGGACAATGAGGATTGTCCGGCGGCTGGTTCCCTTTGTCGTCGTCGCGGCGGCGGCGCTCGTCCTTCTCTATGTCCCGGAAATAGGCCCGGAGCGCTACACCGATCTGGCCACCTATTTCCGGGTCGAGCGCTCGCGCCAGGCCTTCACCGGCTATGTGGTGGCGGCCGTGTCGTCCGGGGCCGTCATGTACGTCGACGGCTTCGGCGTCGACGGCTCCGGACGCGCGCTCGACGCGCACAGCCCGGTGCTGCTCGGCTCGCCCGCCAAGACCATGACGGCCTGCACCGCGCTCATCCTCGCGCGGCGGGGGCGGCTCGACCTGGACAAGCCGGTCTCCTCCTACCTTCCCTGGTTCGGCTTCGCCGACGGCAAGGGCAGGGACGTGACGACCCGGCAGCTGCTCGCCGAGTCCAGCGGCGTCAGCGACGACAGTTTCGACGATTCCCACGAGTCCGCGCCCGACCTGGATTCCGCGGTGCGCTCGCTCTTGCGCGCGCGCCAGTCCTTTCCCCCCGGCCGATCCTTCCACTACATCAACACCGGATACCAGGCCGTGGGCCTCGTCATGGAGAAGGTCGCCGGCGAGAGCTTCGCCTCGCTCGTGAAGCAGCGTCTTTTCGCCCCGCTGGGGATGAAGGAGAGCACGGCCGCGCCCGCCGAGCTGGGCCAGGCCCTCTGCTCGGGTTCGGGCTCATTTTTCGGCGCGCGCCTGTCGCGTCCCCTCGTCTCCCGGCCCTACGGCGGCCCCTCGGGCTATCTCGCCTCGACGGCGAACGACCTGGGGAGCTACCTCGCCTTTCTCGCCGCGCCGCAGAACCTGTCCAATCCACCCTTGCCTCCGCGCTATGTCCGGATGCTTTTCCAGCCCATCGAGCCGAAGATAGATTTCGGCTACGGCTGGTTTCTCGATACCGAGAAGGGTCATCGCAGCGCCTTCCACGACGGGGCCCTGGACGGCTTTTCCTCGCGCCTGGTGGTCTGGCCGGACCAGAAAGCCGCCATCGCCGTCGTCGCGACCCAGGATTCACTGCTCCAGTCCCTCATTTCGCTGCCCGAGCTGACCGAGGGGGCCAGAAGGATCATGCTCGACGGCGGGACGCCCCGCCCCTTCCCCCTCCTCAGGCTCTACATACTTCTCGCCGTCATCGCCACGGTCCATCTCATCGCGCTCGCCATCCAGACCGGCGGGGCGCTCCGCTGGGCCAAGGATGTCAAAGGAAGAAGCGAGGCCAAGGGAGTGCCCGGCCCCATCCGCTTCGCCCGTTTCCGGGCGATCCTGGGCATTCCGCTGCGCGTCTTCCTCGTGGCGGCCCTGCCCTGGTCGCTCGGCCACATTTTCGATCGCAGCGTGAGCTGGCGGGTCGCCTTCGCCCTGGAGCCGGGCGTGGTCAGCTGGTTCGTCGCCGCCTGCTTTTTCGGGCTCCTGCGCAACACGGCGCGCCTCGCGTGGCTGCGGGGGGCCCCCCTGCCGCCGGCGGGAAGGTGAGGAATCTATGACAGGCGCCTACTATCGCAAGCCCTTCGTCTCGGGCCGAGGACTCCTGGTCCTCGCCGCGGTCGTCCTCGTCGGCCTTTTGGTCGTCCTGGGGCTGCCTCGCGTCTCGTTCATGCGCAAGGACGTCTCCCAGAAACTCGTCCTCTACCTCGAGGATATCAGGCCGGCGGGCAAGCTCGTGCTCTTGACCGCCACCGAACGCTACAGCGCCTCGAAGGAATTCACGGCGCAGATCCTGGCCATCCTCCACCTCAGCGCCAAGGTCGAGATCTCGGCCCTGGCCGACACCTCGTATTACGTCGATCTCCAGGACGCGAAGCAGTGGTCCGCCGTCTGGAACGGCAGCGGCAAGACCCTGAGGCTCACCGCTCCCTACCCCGACGTCCTCCTGCCCGCCGTGCACACGGACACCATCGAGGTCCGGACCGAGGGACAGAATCTCCTGACCAACGCCGTCTTCCGCCTGAAGAAGGAGGCCGAGGCGATGCGCAGCCAGCTTTCGGCCGATCTCGAGCAGCGCGCGCGCGAGTCGCTCGGCGATGCCGAGCTTCAGGACAAGATACGCGCCAGCCTCGCCGACCTGGCCCGCTCCTTCTGCTCCTCGGTGCTCCACGTCAGGCCCGAGACCGTCCTGGTGGGGTTTCGACCGCGGGCCGGCCGATCCGATCCTTCCTCGAGCTCCGTCGGCGCGGCGCTTCCCACATTTGGCGAAGATTGATATATTGGACGAATGACCCAGGAAATCCTCGAATCAGATCCCAGCTGGCCGTATTCCAAGGCTAAGACGGCAGTTCTCTCGGCGGCGGTGGCCGTCATCAGCGAGGGAGGCCCGCGCGCGGCGACGCTCAAGAACATCGCGAATCGGGCGAGCATCACCGAACCGGCCATTTTCCGGCATTTCGACGGCGTCGACGGACTCTTCAGCGGCCTCTTCGAGGCCTTCGAGTTCGTCCAGGCCAGGGTCGAAAACGCCTACGAAAGCGAAGAGCGCGGCCTCGGACGACTCCTCGCGGCTCTCTTGTCCATCGCCGATATCGCAGCCACGGGCGAGGACTTCGCGTACATTCTCGTGCACGGCGAGCACGTGTTCCGCGGCTACTCGGACCTCCACGACAAGCTCGCCGAGCTGCGCAGACGGGAATGGAGCAAGCTGCTTTCCTGCGTCGAAGACGGGGTCTCGCGCTCCGAGATCAGGCGGGACATCGACGCCGAATCGCTCGCTTTCGCCGCGCAGGGAGCGATCCACATGACGATCCGCTCCTGGATCGAGTCGGACTTTTCCTTCGATCTGCGCGCGGCCTGCGAGCTGCGCGTCGCCATGATCGAGCGCATGCTCACCCCGGCCGACGCGCTTCGCAGCCTGCCGAAGCGGACGCTGAGCGCCAAGACCGCCTCGGCCAAGACCGCTTCCGCCAAGACCGCCTCGGCCAAGGCGGTGCCAGCCAAAGCGGTGCCGGCCAAGGCCGCCGCCTTACGCCCCGCGGCCGCCAAGAGCACGCGCCGCGCCGCGGCCAGGCCCGGCACGAGCAAACCCGCGAGCGCCAGCTCCTCGAGCCGCGCCGCCGCGACGAAAGGCACGACCAAGCCGCGCGCCGGAACCGCCGTCGGCGCCAAGCGCGGCGGACGTTAGTCGTCGCCGCGCCGGAGCGGGCGTGCCGGCCGACCTTGTCCGCCTCGTCAACGTCCATCCGTCGTCGCCGCGCCGGAGCGCCCCTTCGGTCTCGTCGATCCGAGCCTTCCCGAACTCTATTCTTCCCAGTCCCTGACCAGGGTGAGCCGTTGCAGCGCCTCGGTCGAGGCGGTCGCGGCTTTGGAGCCCTGTCCGGCCTTCGCCGCGGCGAGCAGCTTCGTCGAGAGCCTGCGTCCCGCCTCCTGAATGGTCCGGCTTTCCAGGGGTAAGGCGTCGTCGATGGCGTCGAGGAGCCGTCGCTCGTCCCGCTTGGCCAGGACCCCGAGGATCCGGTCGTGGGCGCCGGGCTCCATGCCCTGCATGGCCACGGCGAGTACCGCCCCGTCGAGCCCCCGCAGCCCGGCCTTGAGCACGCGGTCGTCGAGCGAGAGGACCGCCTTGGTGAGCGCCGCCACGAAGGCGGGCGGCGCGTTGAAGTCCGCCTCCTCGCCCAGCTTGAGCCTGCCGCGCTCCGCCAGAGTGCGGACGACCTCGGCGAAGGCGGCCTGGGCTTCGGATATCTCGTCGCCCGAGAGGCGCGAGCGCAGATGCGCCACGTCGTCTTCGAGAATCGCCGCCCCGATCCTGCCGAAACAGGGCTTGGCCAGGTCGATGCTCTCCTGCGGGCAGCCCGCCAGGGCGGCGGCGGCGAGCTCCCTGCCGGCGGCCCTGAGGCCGAGCTCCAGGCTGCGCGGATCGAGGGCGAGGGCGCGGATCACGTCGGGCAGTTCGCCCGGCACGATGAGCGGTTCGGATCGGGCTCGACGCCGCCCGATCCGCGACAGGATCCACGCCTCGGTTTTGTCGAAGTACTCGATCCCGAGCCTCGCGCTCATGCGGCGCATGATGGAGTAGGGGTGTTCGCGGGCGAGGAGCCCGCGGAGGCCGACCAGGGTGACATTCAGTTCGAGCGCCTCGCCGGGATCGGCGCGGGCGAAGGGCGGGTTCGCGGCGAAGGCCGCCTCGATGGCTTCCATTTCCGCGCCGGTGGAGGCCAGTTCGAGGCCCGCGCGGAGGATCTTGCGGCTTTCGACCAGGGCGGCCTCGGCCAGGGCCTCGCGCTCGAAGGCCCGGGAGCGCTCGGCTATGGCCGCGATGCGCGTGGCGAGTTCGAAGAGCGCGTCGCGTTTCTGCCGCGAGGCCCGCGAGGGCTCCCACTGCGCCGGGGCGCGGTCGGCGAGCGCGCGGATCATGTCGCGCCCTCGGCTCGAGGTTCTTCCTCCGTCTCGCGCTCCAGTTCCTCGAGGACGGCGGCCGCGCGGTCGGCGCCGTAGTAGGCCACGAGTTTGCGCGCGAGGAGGGCCGGCTCATCGGCGGCCGCGAGAGCGAGCAGCCCCTCGATGATCACGCAGGCCTTGAGGAAGGGCCAGCCCGAGCGATCTTCCGCGACGAGATAGGTGGCGAGCACGTCCTCGAGCGCCGGCTCAGGAAGGCCCTCGATCACGAGGCGAAGCCCGAGGGCGAGCAGGGGATCGTCGCGCTCCGACAAGGAGGCTTCGAGGGACTGGTACCCTTCCCTGCCCGCGATGCGCGCGAGGTCCATGAAGCGCCGAATGAGCGGAGCCATCTGCCGCTTTTCCTCTTCGCGGCACGAGAGCCTACGCGCGAACTCGGCGTTCCATTGGATCATGCTGCCTCCTCGATCTTCGCTAAAGTATACGACGCCGAGGCGCTCCAATCCAAGTTGAAAACGGGCCCTGTCACGGCCGAAATCGCAGGTTGGGCGGCGGAATACCCTTCGCGGACCCTTCTTCGGCCGCCGGGAACCGCCTAATGCTGGGTCGATCGAGGCTTCCGCCCCGGTATCCTGTAACGATTTCTTCTCCGCGTGCCGAAATATAATCAGCATGGAGCGAAAAATCGCGGCTTTCCCGCGCGCTTTTCCTTCGCCGAGCTTGCGCGCGGCGTTCTCCTGCGTCATCATATACGCTAATTGAAATGTGAGCCGAAAGGGGGACGCCGCCGATGGCCGGAAGGAGCGCAGCTCAGCTTATCGACATCCGCCTCGTCGAGGAGAAGCGCATCGACGATTCACTCTTCCAGGATTACGCGAAGATCCACGAGCGCATGGACCATGCCCTCGAGCGGGCGCCCAGGCCCCTGGATGAGGAGGCCGTCCAGCAGGCCCGCGACCAGCTTCTTTCCTATCTGGCCGCGCTCGCGGCCAAAGGCGGCCCCGAGGAGCGGCTCTCGCAGTTTCTGCGCTGCGGCCTGGGGCATCTCTGCGCCGAACTCGCCGCCGTTCCGGGGCTGCCGCTCGAGGAGACGGCGAGGCGGGCCTACGAAGAGCTCGTGAGGCGCGGCTGGGATCGCGCCGTCTTCGAGCCGCAGGCCGCCAAGGCCGCGGCCGCCCGGGTCGAGGTCGCCCGGGTCGAGGTCGCCGCGCGCGCCTCGCGGTCGGCCGCTTCCCGCACGATCAAAAACCCGACTTCGGCGAAGTCCGCTGGCGCGGGTGTAAAGGTAAGCGAAGGCATACCTAAGGTCGCCTTAGCCAAGGCCGAAAAGGCTGCGCAGGCGAAGAAGGAGGCTCAGATGATTTCTCAGAGCAAAGCCGCGCCGGCCAAGAAGTCGGCGCCGAAGGCGGCGGCAGCCAAAAAACCCGCCGTCTCCGCCGCAAAGGCCGCGCCCAAGGCGGCCGCGAAGAAACAGGCGAAGGCTGTCGGCGTCAAGAAGCTCGCCGAGGCGAAGAAGCCGGCGAAGGCCGCAGGCGCCAAGAAGCCGGCGGCCGCGAAGGCCAAGCCCCCCGTCGCCAAGGCGGCCGTGAAGAAGCCCGTCGCGAAGGCGACGGCCAAGAAGCCCGCGGAGAAGAAGCTCGTCCGCGCGTCGGCGAAGAAGCCGGCCGCGGCCAAGACAGTCGGCGTCAGAACCGTCGCGAAGAAGCCGGCCGCAGTCAAGGCCATGAAGGCCCCCGCCGAGAAGAAGGCGGCCGCGGCCAAGGCCGCGAAGGCGCCCGCGGCCAAGAAACCCGCCGCCGCCAAGACCGCGGTCAAGAAGCCGGTCGCCAAGAAGGCCGCCGCGCCGCGCCCGCTCGGCGTTCCCCCGCTCGACGAAAAGAAGCAGGATCCGACCCTCTAGAGCGGTCTTCACGCGAATAACGAGGCCCCGGCGCAGTACCGCCGGGGCCTTTTTTCGTCCGGGCTCGCCCGGTCCCGGCTCAGCCCCTCCGCTTCGTGAAGCCCATGATGAGCCCCAACGCCACCGACCAGAGCGCCGCCAGCCCTATCTGGAAGTCGATCGGCAGCGAGAAGGTGACCGTGTGGGCGGGCACCCAGAACCAGGCGAGGGTCGCGAGGCTCTTGTCGATGCCCCGGTAGCCCCGCGAGCCCGCGATGATGTTGTCCGAGCTGCGGTGCAGGAACATGAGCAGGGGGCCGAACATCGCGTTCGTGAGGAAGGAGAGCGAGAAGGCCCTCAGGACGAGGTCGCTCTCGCAGATGCCGGGCAGGAAGCCCTGCTCGACGAGGACCTGCAGGAAGCCCTTGAAGCCCGTGAACGCGTACTTGATGAGAATGCCGAGCACGCCCCAGACGAGGGCCTTGGCGAGCCATTCGAGGGCTCCGCCGCCCGCCTTCTGCCTAGCGCCGAGAATGCCCAGGACCTCGCCCAGCGTGCCCAGCAGGGCGAATTGGACGAAGGCCGAGAGCAGGACGTTATTGCGGACCCAGTCAGCGTACCACGCCATGTTCCACCTCCGCGGCGGAGTATAGCCGCGCCGGCGCGGGACCGCAACGCTTCCCCGGGCGCGACGCCGTCCGCGCGGGACCGCGCCGCCGCCGCCGAGGCGAGCATGTGCCGCACAACCTGTGCGGCATAGCGTTTCTACGCGTCGCAGCGGGCCTGTTTCGTCTTTCGGCGTTTTCGCGGTCGTGCTACACTCGCAGCCCGCGGCCCCCCTCGGGGCGCGCGTTGGAGGATGCGATGCCTATCTCTCGCCAGGTCAAGAACAGCATGGAACACTCCTCGTGGATCAGGCGCATGTTCGAGGAGGGCGTCAAGCTCAAGGCCGAGTTCGGGGCCGACCAGGTCTTCGACTTCTCGCTCGGCAATCCCGACCTCGAGCCGCCCGAGGCCTTCCGGGCGGTGATGCGGCGTCTCGTCGAGGATACCCGGGCGGGCACGCACGGCTACATGCCCAACGCGGGCTACGCCTCGGTGCGCGAGGCGGTGGCGCGCAAGGCGAGCGCGCAGCAGGGCCTCGCGATGGGCGCCTCCTCGATCGTCATGACGGTGGGCGCCGCGGGCGGGCTCAACACCGCGCTCAAAGCGATACTCGACCCGGGCGACGAAGTCATAGTCATCAAGCCCTATTTCGCCGAGTACCATTCTTTCATCCAGAATCATCAAGGCATCGTCGTCGAGGTCGAGGCCGGTCCGGGCTTTTCGCTCAGCGCGGAGAACGTGCGCGCCGCCCTCTCGCCGCGCACCGCCGCCGTCATCGTCAACTCGCCCAACAATCCCACGGGAGTCATCTACACGCGAGCAGAGCTCTCGGCGCTCGCGGCCCTCCTCTCCGAGCACGGCGCGCGCTGCGGGCGCATGCCCTACCTCATCGCGGACGAACCCTACCGCGAGATCGTGTACGGCGGCGCCGAGGTCCCGTCCGCGATGGCCGCCTACCCCGAGACGATCGTCGTCACCAGCTGGTCCAAGACCCTCTCGCTGCCCGGCGAGCGGATCGGCTACATCGCCGTCTCGCCGCGCTGCGCCGACGCGAAGGAGCTCTTCGAGGCCCTGGCCATGTGCACGCGCAACCTCGGCTACGTGAACGCGCCCGCCCTCATGCAGCGCGCCGTCGCCGAGCTCCTGGACGAGCAGTGCGACGTGCGGAGCTACGCCCGGCGCGGCTCCGAACTCGCGCGGGGCCTGCGGGCCGCCGGCTACGAGTTCCCCGACCCCCAGGGCGCCTTCTACATCTTCGCCCGTGCCCCCGAGCCTTCCACGGCGCGCCGCGCCGAGGCCGCGGCCTCCGGGCTCGACCTCGACGGCGGAGCGGACGTGGCCTTCGTCATGCACCTCAAGAAATACAAGGTACTCGGCGTGCCGGGCCGGGGCTTCGGCACGCCCGGCTGGTTTCGCCTATCGTACTGCGTCTCGGAGGCGACCATCCGGGGCGCGATCCCGCTCTTCGCGAAGGCGATGGAGGACTGGAAGGCCGGCAGGTAGAGCCGGGCCCGGCAACGCACCTGACTGGAGGTGATCATGCCACATACTGATGAGTATGCCTTTCGACTCAAGGTTGAATTGTTGCCCGAAGGAGTCTGGCTGGCGGTATCCGATGATTTCCCTGGCTTGGTCGCCCAGGGCAGGACCGCCGAGGAGACTATCGAAATAGCGCGAGACGTTGCGAGAAAGCTTGTCGAGTCATGGGAAGAACATGGCGATCCTCTTCCTCCAAGTATCGGCTAAGGCATCCCCGTGCTCTTTGGTTGCGCGGCCACGCTCCCGGCGCGCCTTGTGGCCGGAGCTTCGCAAGCCTTATAGTAGAGGAATGGACAGCGCACATTCGCCCTCGGTGCCGCCCGAGTTCATCCATGCCATGGCGGAAAACGCGCGCCGCGAGAACGCGCGCGAGGCCGAGGCGGCCGCCAGGCGTCTGGAAGAGGCTAGAATCGAGGCCGCGAGACTTGCGGCCGAGCTGGCGGCACGAGGTGCGGCCAGGCGCGTCATACTTTTCGGTTCTGCAGCCAGGGGGCGCGGCTTCCGGGCGGATTCGGACATCGATCTCGCGATAGAGGGAGGGGACATTCTCGCCGCGATGGGCATCGTCGAATCCTCGGCTTTCCACGTGGACATCGTCGATCTGGAAAGCGCGAACGAAGGTATGCGCGCGCGAGTCGAAGCCGAGGGAGTGACGCTCTATGAAGCGTGAAGCCGAAGACTACGGACGCCTGGTCACCGAGTTGGAGGCCGGCTACCTTTCGATCCAGGAACTTTTCGCCAAGAACCGTCGCGCCACCGAGCGGATCGAGGCGGGGGCGAACGACGAGCTGGACTGGGCGGCCCTCGGGTACACCTTGCACAATATCTATTGCGCCTTCGAGAATTATTTCCTCAGGGTCGCGAAATTCTTCGAGAACGGCTTGGACCAGAGGTTCTGGCACAAGGATTTGCTGGACCGCATGACCTTGGAGATTTCCGGAACGCGGCCACGGCTATTCCCGCGCGAATATGCCAGGCGCATGGACGAGCTCATGCGATTCCGCCACGCCTTCCGGAATGTCTACGGCGACGGGCTCGATCCCCGGCGCCTGCGCATCCTCAACGGCGACCTGCCGTCCCTCGTCGCCGATTTCGGGCCCTTCCACGCCGCTTTCGTAGCGGTCGTCGGGGCGGTGGCAGCAGAACTTGAAACGGCTCATGATTGACGGAGCCGGGGCAAAACCATGGCCATCCTCACGACGATCTATGCATCGACGAGCCGGGAAGTCTCGAAACAAGATCGCGAGCGATTCCTTCGTTATCGGGTGACGGCGCGGTGCAGTCTTGGATGTAATGGAGGTATTGGTTTAATTAATTGCATGGATATCCTATCGGAATGTCTGGGGCAAAACTTTATCGAAGAACGAGTTAGTCGACCCCGCGAAAGGCGGGGGGGAACCATGGTAATTCCTAAAAAAAACTTGACACCGTAAAACGCGCTGGCTATACTGCCCGATAGAACTTAGGAAAGGGGATCACTAAACCGTCGGTTTACCCCCTTTGCAAATGCTAAGGAGGACTTTGATGAAGAAGTTAGTCGTTCTGCTTCTTGCCCTCATGATGGTAGGCGGTGTCGTGTTCGCGCAGAATGCGGCACCCACCGTCAAGTGGAATTTCTCCATGGGCCAGGGCTTCGGCGTGCTCAGCGACAGCAACACAAGCACCTACGCTGCGAGCGCCTGGGACTGGAGCACTGAGGATTCGAGCCGCTACCGGCTCTCCTTCTCCTTCACCGGCCCCGATGGGAACTCTGGTTTCTTCGGCCGTCTGCAGTGGAAGAACGCTGACACTGCTACTGGCCTCTCCACCAACGGAAAGCTTCCGACCTTCAACCAGGCTTATGTATGGGGAACCTTCGGCGGCAGCCTCCTCAAGGTCAAGGCCGGCGTGCTCGATGACTATTCCTTCGCTACCGATGGATGGGAGAGCTGGGGTAATTCAGATGGTCAGCTCGGTGCCAACTTCGCCTTCACCCCGATGTCCGGCCTCAATGTCGGCTTCTTCCTCCCCTTTGGCGGCACCAAAATGCAGACCGCTGGTTCTGCTGCGAACGCCTTGTCGGGTACCCTCATCGGCGTGTCCTATTCCGGCCAGCAGCTTTTCGCTGCCGGCGGCTTCACGCTCACCGATCCGGCCTACAACAACAGCAGCACCCTCGGCTATGTCTATGGCGGCGTCGATGTCAAGGCCGTGCAGAACCTGACCCTCCAGGTCGAGGCCAAGTTCAATCCCGAGTATGTTACGACCAGCGCCAATTCCCTCACCCAGATTGCTGAGTTCGTGAAGTATCCGGTTGGAGCCCTCACCCCTCAGATGTACATGGGCCAGAGCCTCTACGGCGACAGCAACTACAAAGCCGAGTTCATCTTTGAGCCCGCGGTCTTCTATCAGGTCAGCAGCGCCGCCAAGGTTGGCCTCGTTGCGGATATCTACAGCTATGGCGCCACAAATCTTCTCACCTTCATTTCTCCCGTCGACGGCGGTCTGAACACGCCGGCGCAGGTTGCAGGCACTGCCCCTGTCATGGCTTATGGCGCCGGCCCGAATGTGTCCTTCACCTCCGGCGGCTTCACCATGACGGTCGGCGACTTCTACGCTGTGCTGCCTTCCTATGCTGCCAATGCTAGCACTAATCAGAACCTCGTTTACTCCTCGTTCTCCTACAACTACTAAGGGAACAAAAGCGTAAGCGTGAGCTGCGGCTCGCACAAGAGGCCCCCTTGCGGGGGCCTCTTGTGCGCATAGTGAAAACTGTGATCGACTCAAAGCTTCGTAAGCTGAAAGTCACGGTGGGGCGTATTGTAAAGTATTAATAACCATAATAGTCTTTGGAGAGAAGTCATCCTGAAGTTTGGCAGCTTCGTTTTTCCTCGTAGTAATTCCTGGCTTGGTATGAGCGCTTGCTTAAGCTGGAAAAGGTGTTTATCATGAAACCATGAAACGTATAGTTTTGGTCTTTCTTTCATTACTCGCTCTTAGCGCTATAATCCTTTCCTGTAGTTCAGTTCCTCCCAGGGGAATCGCACCCAAAGTTTCGATACGTCTCCTTGAGAATTCCGATCTTTGGGCGTATGGAACCGATGCGGTGACTAATCCCTTCATTGCGCCGAACACGATGCTCAAGGGACGACCCAATGAGTTTGTGGTGCTCCGCCTCGACGTCACCGTGGCCCAGCCCAGCGAGTTGAGCATAGCTGCCAATGTCAAGTCCGAGGATGGGGTGTCCCAAGCCCAACTCTACAGCCTCAACGAAATGCAATCGTATTGGAGCGACTGGGGCGACCAGAGCGACTATTCGTCGCGTGAACGCTTAAGCACGCTTAACCGATATTATTTGCCAAAACTAGATTTTGTCGCCCACGCTGGGCAACGCTATTACCTTTTTATATTGGTTGGGAAATATCCCATCAAGCGTCCTGCCACAGTGTCGGCAAGCGTTACCGTTGGTTCATCACAACCGCAGTACTTCGAGGTTCCATTGCCTTCAGTGCAAAAGTGACTTATGGTTGTTTTATTCGGGCCCGAGAGGGGCCCCGGGCAAGCGCCGTCCTTCATGCTGCCTTTCGGCTGAACAAGCCCTGGGTCGGCCGGAAACGATTTTGTTTTGGCCAGGGCCTCGCTTCTCGTCGAAGCGCGTCGCCCCCTATCTTCCTATGCGATAGATTCTCTTTATGAAATCCAGGGCGGGAGATTGGCTTAAGCAGGCGCGCGAAGATCTGTCCTGGGCCAGAGATTCAATATAATTTTTATCCTCATCTTCCACTTTCATTTGTCTTTCCTCCTTTTGGCGCGTCAGGACGACGCGCAACCTCTTCGGGGCGCGCGAGCGGGCCTCGCCGCGGCTAGTCGACGAAGCGGTAGCCCATGCCCCAGACCGTCTCGATGTGCCGGGGGTTGGAGGGGGCCGCCTCGATCTTCTCGCGCAGGCGGCGCATGTGCACGGTGACCGTCGAGATCTCGCCGTAGGTGCCCTCGCCGCGCACCGCCTCGAAGATTTCCTCGCGGCTGTAGACGCGGCCGGGATTGCGCGCGAGCAGCAGGAGGATCGCGTACTCGGTGGCGGTGAGCTGGACGCCTTGGCCGCCGGCGGTGACCGCCTTCTTTTCGGTGTCGATGACGAGGTCGCCCGAGCTGATGATGGCGGAGTTCGACTCTCCGCGCAGGCGCTCGTAGCGGTCGAGGTGGGCGCGGGCGCGGGCGAACGGGAAATTGAGGCTGCGGCCTCAGTTTTTTGCTCTGGGTGTCGCTCGCGCCTAGAGCTTATTCAGGAAGTCGACGAAACGGCGCAGGTCGGCCAGCGCGCGATCGTTGGCCTGTTCGAGCTTTCTCGAAGCGGGCGTCCAGTTCGAGTTTTCGCTTCTCATCCTCGGCGGCCGCGAAGGGGCGCGAGGAGTCCAAATCGAGCCCGAAGTCCTCGGGCATGAACAAACTAGTGGGTCTGCGAAGGGCTCCGGGCAAGCGCCGGCCTTCATGCTGCCTTTCGACTTACTATAGGCCCCAGGCCGGCCGGGGGAAATCTTGATTGAGCCGGGGTTTTACTTCTCGCCGAAGCGTGTTGCCCCTCATCTTTCTATGAGATAGATTCTCATTATGAAATCCAGGGCGGGAGATTGGCTCAAGCAGGCGCACGAAGATCTGTCCTGGGCCAGAGACTCACTTACGGGTTCGCATTGGGCCGCCGTTTGCTTTACTGCACAGCAGATCGGAGAGAAATGTCTTAAGGCTATCGCGCTCGCACGAGGGGCTTCGGAGATCAGGAGTCATTCTCTAGCAAAGATCGCCGAGTCTTTGGGAATCGATGGGGATATAGCGAAAATAGGGCGAAGGCTCGATGCCTATTACATCGCCACTCGTTATCCCGATGCCTTCGTTGAAGGCGCGCCCTTCGAGTATTTCGACGAGGATCAGGCCCGCGAAGCCCTGCTATTCGCCGAACGCCTCGTGGCCCGAGCTTCGGAAGAGATTGAAGCCGATGGCTGATCCGATCATCGTCTGGAACACCCGCGACCCGCTTTCCGGAAGGACAGGCGCGGAGTACGAGGCCGAGCTTAAGCGCATTCTCGCCGGGCGCGTCCAGGCGGCCTACTTTTTCGGCTCTTATGGAACGCCCGAGTTCGGCCGCGATTCCGACATCGACCTCATCCTCGTCGTGGATACCGCCACGCCCTTCCTCGACCGGGCCCTCGACTTTCCGGAGGTTCTCGACCTCGTCCCCTCCACTGATCTTCTCGTGTACACCCCCGCCGAGTTTGCGAGCCTCACCACGGACCCTTCGCCAGGCTTCTGGACCAGCGTCGCGGCGAGTCTGCGGAGAATCATGTAGTCGTTCGGGCAATCGGGGAAAGCGAGCCTCGTCCTGGGGAAGAAGCGACGAGTGCGCCCGGGATCGCGGGTGACGAGGACGAGATTGGAAACCGTGGCGATATTCAAGGACCGCGGTGAAGCTTCTCAGAAAAATTGACCGAACGTGGCAGTCCCACATTCTCGATTACAGTCCCGCCAACTCTTCCTAATCTAGGATACTTCCTTTAGTTTACCACTTATGTATTTATGGATTATGCTTGCCACCAATGTTTGATAGGGCATCCCTTCTTCCAATGCCTTTGCCTTTATCCCTTCCAAATCCCTTTTCCCTATTCTAATATTCATTCTTTGATCTTTTGCCATGGTATTCACTGCCGTTTCCTGG
Organism: bacterium; assembly: GCA_021779995.1. Lineage (GTDB taxonomy): Bacteria > Spirochaetota > Spirochaetia > Treponematales > Rectinemataceae > JAJXZP01. The sequence continues at coordinate 24,457 of JAJXZP010000035.1, forward strand.
AGTTCTTGGATAAGGGACTTTGGGTTCCTCACAGGTTTCCATTCTTCATTTTCTAAAGAGTCAATATAGTCTTTGTCCTCGTCTTCCACTTTCATTTCCCTTTCCTCCTTTCTCCTGGAAGATAGATATCTGTATATTTCCTACTCGGAATAATTGTCTTTAAGAACCAATATTCACCATCGTTTACAGCAGGTATTCCATAAGCGTAATTTTCAATCCGCACCACAATCATGATTAGCTTCTTATACTTTTCCTTGTTCGGATGATCAAAGACAGCCAGTACATCGCCGCTCGCTATTGCCAATACGACTCTCTCAAACCCGATGCCTCTGGATTCCTTGAGAAGGGCATTCTTTCCCTCACTCCAGTCAAAGATCATAATTCAAAGATATATTGATGTGCACACATTGTCAATACACGAGCGGTCGCAATTATTTCAAAGTATAGTAATACTTTATGTAGCAATCCTTGCATTTCTTGCCTCACCAAAGACTATTTCCCTAATGGCGCGTCAGGACGACGCGCCACTTCTTCTCTTTCTATCGGCAGGCTGGCGATTTCGCCTAACGCGTTTTATGCCAAATTCGCGATTGCGACATGACGATTGTTGTCATTTTCGTCGGGCACCGCAAGGATGTCTACGAAGAGTGACACTATGCGGGCTGGGGAGGCGGCCGCACTTTTTGCTCCCGGTATCGCCCGCGCCTAGAGCTTATTCAGGAAGTCGACGAAACGGCGCAGGTCGGCCAGCGCGAGGTCGTGCGCCTGTTCGAGCTTCTTCAGCAGGAAGTCGATCCGATCCCAGTCGTACTCGAGCTCGAAATAGTAGCGTCGGAAATGGCGGAACTTGAGGAGCTCGAGGAGGGCGGGGTAGCTCTCCTCCGAAACGGCGGGTAGGCGCACGCCCTCGATCTTGATACGCATTTTGTCGAGAAGCTCGACGTGCCAGCGACCGGACTCAAGGTGATTCTCGAAGCGCTGGGAAATTTTCTGCCATGCCGTTTCGAGGCAGGTGTAGTAGTTTTCGATGAGACCGGCGACGAGGACGGCGGCGTTGCCTGTCCGGCCCAGCAGCGGCACGTCGTGTTCCATCGCCTGGGTGATGGCCGAGCGAATGTTCTGCGCAAGGCGGATCTGCTTTTCGATGACGGCCGCCAGTTCGGCGTTCCTAGGGTCGTTCATAGACGAGCCTCCCCGTTTCTTTGATGTGTCGCGCGTTCTCGGCGCCGACCTTCTCGATCTCGACGATATCCAGGGGGAAGGCGGTCATCTTCATCGCCTCCCCGAGAAGGGCGAAGTAGGTCTCGACGTCCGGCAGCCCTTCGAGGGCGATGTCGATGTCGGAGATTTCGCTGAAGCGCCGGCGGTCGAGGAGCGAGCCCCATTGGTATATCCGAGCAGGATGAAAGCGTTCGACGATGTACTCGACGATGGCCGCGAAATCGGCCCGGGCTTTCTCGAAGCGCGCGTCCAGCTCCCGCTCGCGGTTCTCGTCTTTGGCGGCGAGAAAGGCCCGCGCGACGTCCAGATCGATACTGAAGTCTTCAGCCATGAATGAACTATAGGGCCGCGATGGACCCAGGGCAAGCGCCGGCCCTCGCTGCTGCTAGTCGACGAAGCGGTAGCCCATGCCCCAGACCGTCTCGATGTGCCGGGGGTTGGAGGGGTCGGCCTCGATCTTTTCGCGCAGCCGGCGCATGTGCACGGTGACGGTGGAGACCTCGCCGTAGGTACCCTCGCCGCGCACCGCCTCGAAGATTTCCTCGCGGCTGTAGACGCGGCCGGGGTTGCGCGCGAGCAGCAGGAGGATCGCGTATTCTGTGGCGGTGAGCTGGACGCCCCGGCCGCCGGCGGTGACCGCCTTTTTTTCGGTGTCGATGACGAGGTCGCCCGAGCTGATGATGGCGGAGTTCGATTCGCCGCGCAGGCGCTCGTAGCGGTCGAGGTGGGCGCGGGCGCGGGCGACGAGCTCGGCCGGGCTGAAGGGCTTGGTGATGTAGTCGTCGGCGCCGATGCCCAGGGCGCGCACCTTGTCGATGTCGCCCGAGCGGGCCGAGACCACGAGGACGGGCTTCTCGCTGCGCTCGCGCAGCTCGCGGCAAACGGTGAAGCCGTCCGCGCCCGGCAGCATGAGGTCGACGACGAAGAGGTCGTAGGGCCGGGCGGCATCCTGGCGGCCGACGTGCGGTCCGTGGCCCATGGCGTCGATGGCGCGCTTGATGGCGGCGGCTCCGTTCGTCTCCACATCGGCCGAAAAGCCGGCGGCCTCCAGGTAGTCGCGCTCCAGCTCGGCTATCGCGAGGTCGTCCTCTATGATGAGGGCTCGCGGGCGCGTGTCGGGCGGGCTCTGAGCATTGTCCCCGATCGAAACGCTCATGTCCGGGCCTCCGTGACGGGAAGTTCGATGACGAAGCGGGCGCCGCGCCCCGCCGCGCCGTCCGCGGCTGCGCCGCCGCTCGCCATACCGTCACTCGCCGTCGTGGCGCGTCCCGCCGCGCCGCTCGCCGCCGCGCCG
>JAJXZP010000177.1 GCA_021779995.1 bacterium
TCGCGCGCGTTCTTGAGGTTCTCGATATACTGGTAGCCCATCTTCGAGGTGTCGAGGATCGAGGTGATCGAGTTGACGGCGGTGTTGTAGCCGCGGTTCCGGATGTTCTCGATGTCGACGATCTTCTTGAGATTCTCGCGGACATTGAGCTGGTCGAAGGTGGCTGGGTCGATCTCGGCGCGGAGGTTGTTGATCCGCTCCATGAGGTCCTTGGCGATGATGGTGTAGCGCTTGGACTTGGGATTCTCGGCGTCGTCGTCCGTGTAATCGCGGATGCGGTTCATCTTCTCGAAGATGATCTCGGTGTCGGAGAGCTCTTCCTTGCCGGCGTCGATCAGCCGGTCCTTGAGCTTCTCGATCTCCTTGTCGATCTGATCGATGAGGTGCTTGGAGATGAGATCCTTGATGAGGTACTCGACGGTGACCTGATAGTGGAAAATCGGGGAGATGAGCTCGGAATCCAGGATATTGACCGAGAGCTTGACGTCGGTGACGGTCTTCGGCTTGTTCAGATTGTCCTTGAAGGAGCACTTGACGACGGAGTACGCGTTCTCGCCGCGGATGAAGGCGCCGACATCGGTTTTCTGCCGCAGCAGGGCGTTGGTCAGATTCTCGAGTTCGTTGACGCCGCGCTGGATGTGGCCCTGCAGGTGGCCGAACATGTTGACCATCGACTTTTCGACTTCGCCGGTGTTGAACTTGTCGGCGCCGCCTACCTGGTCGAGAAGCTCGGCTATCTCTTTCGGGGTGTAGCGGGCGAGGGACTTCATCTCTTCCTTGTCGATGAAGTTCCTGACCTTCTTCACCATCTCGTCCTCGGTGGTGACCATGAAACGATTGAACATGTTCTGGTAATTTTGGTTGAAGTAGTTGTAGAGCTTTTCCTTCAACCCGCCCATGACATCGAGCCGCTCGAGAACCTCCTTGGGGAGGCGGGCGTTGATGTGATGAATGACCTTGTTGGTCTCCTCTTCGAGCAGCTGGTTGACCTCGCGCTGCTGGTCGCGGCCCTCCTGGGCGAGAGAATTGCGGGAACCGACGGCCGAAGGCTTTTCCGGATGAAATACATTAGGACTCTTAGGCAGGTCTATCGCACCCATAGTATCTCCTTTACGCGATTAAGGTTTCTTGCTGTATAGTATCGAAGTAGGAAGAAAATTGTAAAGACCGAAATGAAATTTTCGTGAACGATCTCGGCCTTAATATGGTAGAATCGTTGCGGCGGCCCATAACCCCGCGGAAAGGAAGGCACCCGTGAACCGTCCTCACAGCCTCCTCGTTTCATGGTCCTTTATTGTAGCGTGCTTTTTTGCCATAACCAACTTCCCCTCGACGGCGGCTCAGACCACGACGACCCAAGCCGCCGCCAACCAGCTCCCGACGGCATCCAGTTCATCCGAAAAGCGTTCGAAGGGGCTGGATGTCGTCATTTTGCTCGACAAATCCCTGTCGATGGCGCCTTTTTTCGCTCAGGTCAAGGCCTATGTGGCGGGCGATGTGCTCGAACCGATTCTCATTCCGGGTGACCGCCTGATCCTCGAAACATTTTACGGCAAGGTTGACCGGCTCTACGACGGCACCATCGCCACGGAAGCGGATAAGGCGACCGCCATCCGCACCCTGCGAGCGGTGAAAGCCGACGGACGCTTCACCGATATCGGAGCCGCTCTTGACGCCGCGCAGCGCGACCTCGCGGAGCTGGGGCGGCCGGATAGGCCCAAATACGTGCTGCTCGTGACCGATGAACGACAGGAAGCGCCTAAGGGAAGTCCGTATGCCGCAAAAGACTACCGTCTCAATCATCCGGCTCTCCAATACGTCAAACGAGTTGACTTGGGCAAGTTCCGTGCCATCACGGTCGGATTCGGCGTGGGGGCAAAAGTCGACGCGGCCGCGCCCGAGGTGATGAAGCTCCTGACCGAGGCGCCGACAAACAGGACAGCTGACTCGGCCGGCGGCTCCTCCGGCGGCGGCCAGAGCGCGTCACCGAGCGCGGCCGCCGCGACCTCGGCGGGGTCGGAGGGCTCGGCCGCGGGAGGTTCCGGGGGGACGGCCGCGCAGCCGGGCCCGGTGACCGGGGCAGGCGCCTCCATGACGGGGGCCGCCGCACCCGATCAGGGCTCGGCGGGGGTGATCGCGCCTTTTCTCATCTGGTCGGGACTCGGCGTCCTTCTTCTGGCGCTTGCGGCAACGTCCTATCTTCTATTAAGATCGCGGAAGAAAAACGACGGGAAAAAGCGGGAAACCTGATGACGCTCGACGAGCTGACCGACTACTTCCTGGCCAACGACTGCTACATCGTAGCTTCTCACGACGGGCCCGATGCGGACGGTCTCGGGGCCGTCTACGCCCTCGTGCTCGCGCTTCGCTCGGTAGGCAAGCGAGCCGTGCCGGCGATCGCGGACCGTATACCGGCGAAGTACCGATTTATCGATCAAGCCGGCATCTTCGTCCCCGTCTCGGCTTCGGCTTGGCCTCCCTTCGACCCGGCGGAATCGACACTCGTCGTCGTGGATACCCACGATTTCACCTACCTGGGTTCTTCGGGAGACAAATTGCTCGGCTCGGCCCGGCGGTATATGGCCATAGATCACCACGAGGTCAAAGGCGATCCGGGACCGCTATCGTTCGTCGATTCGGCGGCTTCGAGCAGCTGCGAACTCATCTATCAGCTCGTCCGGCTGCTCGGAGTCCATCTTTCGCGAGACGCGGCGGAGGCCATTTTCGCGGGCATGGTGTACGATACGGGCTCCTTCGCCTACCCCAAGACGAGCGAGCGGACCCTCGCCTTCGCATCGGAACTCGTCCGGCTCGGCGTCCAGCCCTACACCATCCACAATCGCCTGTACGAATCCGGCTCGATCGGCGTCCTCATCCTCCAGAAGATGGTGTTCTCTACGCTCGAGCTCCACAACGAGAACAGGATCGCCGTGCAGACCCTGAGGCGGTCCGACCTGGCTGTGTCGGGGGTCGCCTACGAGGACGCCGAGGACCTGGTGAATATCCCGCTCCAAGGCAGGACCATCGAGGTCTCGATCCTCTTAAAGGAAAATCTCGAGGGCCGGCTGCGCTGCTCGCTGCGCAGCAAGGGGACGATAAACGTGGCGCATATAGCCCAATCGTTCGGCGGAGGCGGGCATAAGACGGCGGCCGGCTTCACCTGCGCTTCGACCCTTGAAGCCAGCAAAGCCGACGTGCTACAAACCATCGGAAAGGCTTTATCGCGCGCATAGCATGGCATCGGACATGAGCGCGAACTATCGGCCTCCCGCCGCGGAATGCGGTTCGCCGCGCACAGGAGCATCATGAAGCGTCTCATCCAGGCTGCATTTTTCGTCGTCTGCGCCGTAGTCCTGGGCATGTCCATCTATTACTTCCTGAGCGAGCGCGCCGGTGCGGCGGCGGCGGCGCGCCCCGTGGCCACGAAGCAGGTGGTTATCGCTCCGCGCGGTACGAAAATGGACGAACTCAACGCCGGCACCCAGGGAACCTCCGCCGTGAACCACATCGCGGCCCTGCCCAACGAAATCATCCTCGATGTCGTCTCCACGCTTCTCGTCCAGGACGAGGGAGGCCAGGGAGACGAACAGATCCTCATCGTGAGAAAGACCGACCGTCCCGACGGGCGGCTCACCATCGTGGTGGCGGTGTACGTACCGGCCAGGAAGACCTGGATTCGCGCATGGGAGGGAGACACCCTCGCGACCAAGCTGACCACCTTCGCGGTGCAGGCGAAGGACCTCATAGGCGACCACAACATGGAGATCATCTGCACCGGCATGGACGACTCGAACGAGCAGACTATCGTCGTGTTCCGGCGAGCTCCCGGCAACGGACCCTTGAGCTATACGCCCATCCTTTCCCTGAAGGCCGACTCCGTCAGCATCGGGGACGTCCAGCGCTCGGAAGGCTACCAGCTCGGCCAGACCAACGGCGACAGCATTCCGATCTACGGTTTCGACCGGGACAAGAGTTCGCAGAACCTGCTCGACCAGATCGAGAGCACCTACACCTGGGACCTCAAGCGGGGAATCTATGTCAAGACCGCGGAAGCGCGCATCCCCGGGGCCCAGGTCGAAAGAGAGGCGATAGCGAAGGTCCTGACCGGCTCGGAGAAGGACTTCGAGAAGTTCCTCCAGGGGGGCTGGTACGAGTCCGACAAGGGGCCCCTCGACCCGGGCGCCCGCTTTCTCATCTTCGACAAGCCGAACAATACCATCACGTTCTATACGACCGACACCCAGGAAGTCTTCCGCTGGACCGACTCGCACTCGACCCGCTACGGTCTCTACGCCGGCTGCCAAAACGAGGACATCACGAATCTCCGGCGGCTCATGGACATCGAACTAACCGGCGCCGACACCATTTCGGTGCGGGTATTCGAGGATCTGCGCATGAAGGTGGATTCGCAGAATTCCTGGGACGGCAGCTACCAGAAGCTGCCCTCCAACGCCATGGAATCGATAGCGCACAACGCGTCGAAAAGCGCCCTTCCGGACTTCAAGCTCGAGGGGCCGTACCGTTCGTCGGACGGATCGGTGCTGCTCTTCGCCTCCCCGAGCTACAGTCTGCAGCGGAACGGAACCGTCGAACGGGGGGCCTTCGACCTGTACCGCCTGGGACCGGACATGGTCCTCGCGCTCAGCGTGCTCAAGGACAACGGGCTTTCCGGCGGCAGGCGGACCTACCGGGCCACCTACACCGAGACGAAGTCGGGCCCGACGACGACGAGGCGCCTCGTGCTGGATCCGGCGCGAGTGAGCATTTCGGGGCTCGAGATACTTCAGGAGAACAAGCTCGTCTTCGAGCAGCGCGTCGGCGGCTGAGGGCGGCGGCCGAAGCCGGCTCGAAGCGCCGCGCCGCACGATGCCGCGCGGCGGACTTCAATCCATGGGATAGGATTCGTAGCCGGCGTCTTTGAGACGGATCCTGGCGATGTCGGGATCGGCCCCGCCTTCCACGTAGACAATCCATCGCGTGCCCTCGACAGAGCCGGGAGCGGGCTTCCTGACGTCGATCCCGGCGCGGAAGCCCTTGGCCGAGAGCTCGGCCGCGAAATTGCGCGCATTGGATTCGACCGAAAAGTAGCCGACTTGCAATCGTGAATCCGCATGCGCGCCGTCTATCGGATGGGGCGGGAGCTCGGCCTTGCCGGCGGCTCCGGGAGGCGGGGGCGCCGAAACGGCCGGAGGCGAAGGGGCGGGAGCGGTCGGTGCGGCTCGCGAGGCGGGAGCCGGGGCCGCCGGCCCGGAACTGTCTCCGACGGCTCCTTCCGGCAGGTTCCGCCCGAGATACCAGTGGGGGAGAGGCGCGAAGGGGAGATCGCCCGCAGCCATGAGCGCCTCGGGGCTGTCGGGAAACTCCTTTCCGAGCTGAGCGGCGGCCGCCGCTTTCGCGCGGGGGCTCGACGAGACCCAGACGAGGAACCTGGCCTCTTTCCGCTCGGCCGTCGAAGGCGCCGTGTCCACAGCCTGCGCCGCGGCGTTGGCCTCCCCGGTCTCTCCGGCGAAAAAAAGAGCCCAGGCGTCGACGAGCCGCGCCTGGACGGCAAAAGCACCGCCGGGGGATGCACGCAGCACGGCGGCGGCCAGTTCCCGGGCGCGATCGTTCTCGCCGGCCGCGATTTCGCAGCGTGCGGCGCGAAGGAGCGCCGCGGGATCGCCCGCGGGCGATTGGGCGGAGGCGCGCCGGTAGGAAGCGGCCGCGTCGAGGAAGTCGCCCAAGAGGAGGTACAGCTCGGCTGCGGTTTCGCAGAGCTTCGCGCGCTCCGCGGGAATCGGCACCTTGTCCACGTTCTCGTCGATGAGGTCGACGGCGTCCGCCGGAGACAGTGTCGTGGTCAGGGCGGCGAGTCGGACCGCGAGCCCGGAGGCCGGTACGGAGGCCAGGTCCTTTCGCGCGGCCGCCAGGCTCTCGCTCCGGGGCGCGAGCGCCGGAGCCGCGACGGGCGCGGAGCTCGGAGCAGGCGCGGCGAGCGGGGCGCCTTGGGTCTGGGCCGCCGCGCGGCAGGGCCCGAGGGCCAGGGCGGCCATCGAGGCAAGGGCGAAGCGGAAGGCGAACAAGGAGCCGCGGAGATTGTCCATCTCATATCTCTTCGGCGCGGAAGGTGTTTCCCGAGAGTCCCGTCAGACGCACGCGGGCGAAGCCGCCCACGCGCGAGGCCGGAGCGGGGAAGACCACCATCTCGTCGCGCTGCGTGCGCCCCAGCACCTCGGTCGTCGTGCGGCGGGAAAGGCTCTCCACCAGCACCTCCTCCTCGAAGCCGATGCGAGATCGCATGAGCTCGCCGGTGATGCGCTTCTGCAGGGCTATGACGCGGGAGAGCCGCTCGCGCTTGACCTTCTCGGACACCCGATCGGGAAGCGAGGCGGCCGGGGTGCCGTCGCGGGGATTGAAGTGGTACATGAAGGAGTAAGCGAAGCGGACCTTCCCCATGAGTGCGAGGGTGGCGTCGTTGTCCTCCTCGGTTTCGCCGGGGAAGCCGACGAGTATGTCGGTCGACAGCGAGAGGCCGGGAATGGCCGCCTCCATCCGCGCGGCGAGGCCGAGATAATCGGCTGCGGTGTAGCGGCGG
>JAJXZP010000240.1 GCA_021779995.1 bacterium
GGCGCCCCCGACGGCAGTGGCGCCCCCGACGGCAGTGGCGCCCCCGAAGGCCGCGGCGCCACCGACGGCAGTGGCGCCCCCGACGGCCGCGGAGATGGCCTCGGCGGCCCGCCTTCCCGCGGCGATAGCCTGGATCACCGAGGCCGGCCCGGTGACGGCGTCGCCGCCGGCGAAGATCCCGTCGGCCTCGGTGGCCTGGGTCTCGGCGTCGGCGCGGATCCGGCCCCGCTCCGAGCCCACGAGACCGCCCAGGTAGCCGAGCTCGGCCGCCTGGCCTATGGCGAGGATGACGCGGTCGGCGTCGAGGCGCATCGTCCGCTCCTCGTCGAAGCTCGGGGCGAAGCGGCCCCGGGCGTCGAAGACCGAGGCGCAGGCGACGAAGTCCATGCCCGCGAGCCTCCCTCCCCGGAGGAGGGTGCGTTTCGGCCCCCAGGAGGGCAGGAGGCCCACGCCCTCGCGCAGCGCCTCCTCGATCTCCTCGGGGAAGGCGGGCATCTCGTCGCGCGACTCGAGGCAGACCATGGTGACGCGCTTCGCCCCGAGCCTGCGGGCGCTGATCGCGACATCGACGGCGACGTTCCCGCCGCCGACGACGAGGACCTCCGCGCCGGCCATCGCCTCCCGGGAGGAGGTCGAGCCGAGGTCGGAGGAGCTCTTGAGGAAGTCGATGCCCGACTCCAGGAGTTCCGAGCCCTCGATGTCGAGGTTCCTCTGGCCCCAGGCCCCCGTGGCGAGGAAGAGGGCGTCGTGCTCCCTCCGGAGGGCCGCGAGGCTCCGCGGGCCCGGGCCGATCTCGACGCCGAGCTCGAAGACGATGCCCGCCTTCTCGTAGGAGGCGACCAAGGATCGGAGCACCGCGGGCGGGAGCCGGTAGGGCGGGATCGAGTAGCGCAGCATGCCGCCCGCCTCGGGCATCCGGTCGAAGACGCGGACCTCGTGGCCCGCGCGCCTGAGGTAGAAGGCTGCGGCCAGACCCGCGGGCCCGGCGCCGACGACGGCGACCCGCCTGCCCGAGCGGGCGGCGGGCATGTCGTACAAGGCCTCCGGGCGCTCGAGGATGCGGTCGCCAAGCCTGCGCTCCACCGAGCGGATGGACACGGACTCGTCGAAGAGGTTCCGGTTGCAGCCGCGTTCGCAGTAGTGGGGGCAGACGCGGCCGGTGACGGCCGGCAGGGGGTTGCGGAGGAGGAGGAGGCGCGCCGCCCCGTCGAGGTCGCCCGAGCGGACGAGCTCCATGTAGGCGGGGATGTCGATTTCGTCGGGGCACTCGTCCGAGCAGCTCGGTCTGCCGACGCGCGCGGCGCCGAAGATCGAATGGAAGCGGTTCTCGCCGAGGAGGGCCGAGCAGGCCCTGCCTCCCTTGCGCAGGCACTCGAAGCCGTTCTCGGGATAGCGGTAGTACCAGCAGCGGGGCTCCTGGCAGATGTTCCCGCCGATCGTCCCCATGTTCCTGATCTGGGGCGAGGCGACGGCCCGCGCGGCCTCGGCGAGGAGGCCGTAGCCCGCGCGCACCGCCGGGCTCGCGGCGATCTCGGCGAGGCTCGTCAGCGCGCCGACGGCGAGGCCGCCTCCCTCCTCGCGGATGAAGGCGAGCTCCCGGATCGGCTTGAGGTCGACGAGGCGCTCGGGGTAGCGCCGGTGCACATGGTCCTTCAAGATGCCGAGGAGGTCGGTGCCGCCGGCGTTGAAGGCCGCGTTCCCGCCCTCGGCTGCGGCGAGGGCCTCGTCCACCGAGCGTGCGGCGACATGCCTGAAGTTTCCGAGCATCATGGCGCGACCTCGCTTCCGGCGGCTCCGGCGCGCGCGGCCGTTGCGGCAGCTCCGGCCGCTCCTGCCGTTGCAGTGGCTCCGGCCGCTGCGGCGCGCGCGGCCGAGGCCTTCGCCGCCAGGGCGGAGAGTATCTTCTCGGGGGTCGCCGGGATCTCGTCGACCCTGGCCCCGATCGCGTTGTAGACGGCGTTGAGTATGGCCCGCGGCGTGCAGGTCACCGTGCCCTCGCCGATGCCGCAGGCCCCGTACTCGCCCGCCCCCTTCCACACCTCGAGGAGGACCGGCTCCACCTCGGGCATGTCGGCCATCGTGGGGATGCGGTAGTCGATCCAGTTGAAGTTGAGCGGCACGCCGGTGGCCCGGTCGTAGACAATCTCCTCCGTGAGGGTCTCGCCCAGGCCGATGACCTGGCCGCCGATCTGCTGGGCCTCGGCCCCGGAGGCGTACATCACCGTGCCGCAGTCGTTGAGGACGACGAGCTTCAGCGCCTCGACCTTGCCCGTCTCCTCGTCCACCTCGACCTCGGCGAAGTTGGCGAAGAAGGGGACGCCGGTGCGGGTGGCGAGGGGGGCGCGGCTCTTGAGGACGAGGATGGGCGCGAGGTCTCCCTGCAGGAGGAGCTCCCGGACCGATGCGCGGCGCGAGGGCTCGGCCTTCACGAAGGCCTCGCCTCCCGCGATGTCGAGTTCGGAGGCGGCGGCGCCGAGGGCGGGCGCGACGATTTCAAGCAGCTTCTCCTTGAGCTCGACGGCGGCGACCGCCATCACCTCGGACTGGAGGTAGGAAACGGCGCTGTCGGTCTGGACGCAGTCCTTGAGGCCGATCGCCGTATCGACCGTCGATCCCCAGCGGATGTCCTCGAAGCCGACGCCGAGGAAGCGGAGGGCCTCGGCGCAGCCGAGGACATTGCAGGTGTTCGAGCCGTTGCCCGTCTCGACGCTCGGCGCGTTCAGGAGGACCGTGCAGTCGGGGTTGAGGGTGATCGAGACCTGGACCTTGCCGCGCCTGGTCTCCTGCCACTCGGCGTGCCAGGCGGGGTGGAAGGAGAAGCCGACGCCGCGGCGTCTTGTGCCGGCGAGAAGCGGCCCCGCGCCGGGCTTGTGGCGCTTCTCGGCCCAGCCGATGCGCTCGGCGCCCTCCTTGAGGACGCGCGCGAGGCTCGGGTCGGGGAGGCTCTCCCACTCGTGGCCGAAGTTCCGGATCGCGAGCTCGACGGGGTCCATGCCGAGCCTCTCGGCGAGCAGGTCGACGACCTGGCCGAAGATGATGTTGAACTGGGAGTTGCCGACGCCGCGCATCATGCAGGCCGGGAGCTTGTTGGTGTACACGCCCCTCGTCTCGAAGCGCACGTTGGGCACGTGGGCGAGGGCCACCTCGGTGATCTCCTTCGGCGCGTACTTGAGGGCGAACATCGTGTGGTCGGCGTAGGCCCCCGCGTTGCCCACGGACGTGAAGTGCATCGCGACGATGCCGCCGTCCCGCTTCGCCCCCACGCGCGCCGTGTAGACCGCCGGCTGCCGCGAGTCGTGGAAGCTCTCGCGCCTCGTGTGGCGGAACTTGACCGGCCTCCCCGTCCGCTTGGAGAGCAGGGCGGTGAAGAGGAAGAAGGGCTGGTCGCCGGTGTCGCCGCGGCCGAACTGGCCGCCGACGTAGGAGCTGATCGCGCGGACGCGGTGCAGGGGGAGGTCGAGCATCTGGCTCACGTGCATCCGCGTCTGGTCGACGGCGTAGGAATTGGACCAGACGGTGAGCTCCTCCGGCTTCCAGTCGACGACGCAGCACCAGTTGTCGAGGGAGCCCTGGGTCGCGTTGTGGTAGACCGAGCGGCACTCGATCGTCACCTCGGAGGCGGCCAGCGCGGCCTCGACGTCGCCCTTGTCGACGAAGACCTCCTCGCCGCCGAAGGGGTCGGGGGGGAAGATGTTGTCCCGCGTGATCTCCGGATGGATGACCGGAGCCCCCGGCTTCATCGCCTCGTAGGGATCGAGGACGAAGGGATAGACCTCCCAGTCCACCTTGATGAGCCTGAGGGCCTCCTCGGCGGCGAATTCGCTCTCGGCGACGACGGCCGCGCCGACCTCGTCGCCCACCCAGTGCGCGGTGTCGCCGAGGACGAGGCGGTCGCGGAAGGTGCCCCACATCATCTTGCGGTAGGAGACGGTGTCGACGCCGTCGGTCCAGCCGGCGTTGGTCCTCTTGAGCGCGGCGACGTCGGGGTCCGCGTAGCTGAGGATGTCGACGACCCCCGGGTAGGCCCGCGCGGCGGAGAGGTCGAGCGACCTGATCCGGGCGTGCGGGAGGGGGCTGCGGTATACCTTGGCGTAGAGCAGGCCCGGGAATCTGCTCTTGAGGGAGAGGTCGTCGGCGTAGAGCGCCTTGCCGCTCGCCTTCTCCTTCCCGTCCACCTTGGGCCGGTACTTGCCGATGAATTGCCGCTCGACGCGGGGAGTGAAGGGCCGGATCATGACGAGGTCCTCCTCCGCTCGATCTTCTCGGCCGCGTGGAGGACGGCCTGGGCTATGGCCTGGTAGCTCCCGCAGCGGCAGATGTTGCCCGACAGGGCTTCCTTGACCTCGGCCAGGGTCGGGTGGGGATTCTCGTCGAGGAAGGCCTTGGTCGTCATCACGAAGCCGGGCGTGCAGAAGCCGCACTGGAGGGCGGTGCCGTGGCCGGGCTCGCTCTGCTCGGCGAAGGCCTCGACGACGGGATCGTCGGGGGCCAGGCCCTCGATGGTCTGGATATCGTGGCCGTCGGCCTCGATCGCGAGGCTCATGCAGGAGAGGACGGCCTTCCCGTCGCGGAGCACGGTGCAGGCCCCGCAGGCCCCTTCGTCGCAGGAGACCTTGAGGCCGGTGAGGCCGAGCTTCTCGCGCAGGAGGTAGGAGAGCGTGGTCGAGGGGCTCAGGCCCGACTCGGGACCGAATTCGACTTCTGCGCCGTTGACGCGAAACCTGATCCTGCCGACGGGCGCCGGGTCCGCCGCAGCCTGGCCCGCGGGGGCCAGGTCCTTCCGAGCTTGCTCCGCCATGCCGTTGCTCCTCCCGCTATCGCATCGATCGCCGGCCTCCAGGCGAGGGAGTCGCGACGGCGATCCGGACACTATCGCCCATCCCGCCGTCGATGTAAAGTTGAAAAACGCAGGCCTTCGCCCCGATCTCCAAAGGAGAATCCGCTCTCCCGGCGCGGCGCCCGCCCTGCCGATTATCCGGGCAAACCGCGGGGGCTGCTCCTAGGAAAATGCCCGGCACGCCGGGTCCGTCAGCGCCGGACCATCCGCGGCGGACCATCCGCGGCGGACCGTCAGCGGCGGCGCGCGAGCGTCTTGCCTACCAGGCCCCGAAAATGGGAAGGTGAAGCAGGGGAGGTCTCATGAGAAAGCTTTTCGTCGCGCTCGTCGTCCTGGCCCTCGCGCTCGGACCGGCGACGCTGTTCGCGCAGGCCGCGGGTCAGGGGACGCCGCCGCGCGTGCTCACCCAGGCCACGGTCGACAAGTTCATCGCCGACATGCCCGCGATCACCAAGGAGTTCAACGCGCTCGCCGCCGAAGACGATGCCCAGGGAGGCTCGTCCGCGCAGGAGCCCTCCGCGGCCGCGCCCGCCGCCTCGTCCGGGGACGCGCCCGGGGCCGCCTCGGCCACCGACGCCATGACCGCCCTGCGCACGAACGCCAAGGCTGCGGCCATCCTCCGGCGCCACGGCTGGCGGGATTCGTTCTGGCAGGTCTACAACGCCGTCGCCTCCGGCTACTTCATCGTCATGATGGACGAGGCCTACGCCCAGTCCAAGGAGCCGACGATGAAGCAATACGCGGACCAGTACCGGGCCTCCGTCAATCCGGCCGACGCCGCGCTCGTCGCCAGGAACCGGGCCCGGCTGCAGCAGGTCTTCGGCGGCATGGGCGGGGAATAGGGAATAGGCGCGGCCGCAGGCGGGGGCGGTCGGCTTCGCCGCAGGCGGGAGCCATTACAATCGGGCGCGGCCGCAGGCGGGCGCGGTCGGCTTCGCCGCAGGCGGGCGCCATTACAATCGGGCGCGGCCGCAGGCGAGCGCGGTCCTAGCGGAAGCCCAGGGGCCGGGCCTTGGCGACGCGGATGGCGTCGGCCGGGCAGACCTCGTGGCAGCAGTAGCAGCGGATGCAGGTACCGTAGTCGACGCGGACCGAGCGTCCGGTCTTGGCGAGCGGATCGGGCGCGAGGACTAGCGCCGTGCCGGGGCAGATCTCCACGCAGGCGCCGCAGGCTATGCACTTCGAGCGCGAGAAGAAGGGCCGGCCCACGAAGAGATTCCGCAGCGCGGGGGGCATGCGGATGCGGCTCGCCGTCTCGCGCGGCACCTGCTTCCAGTCGGCGACGCGCAGGCTTTCCGGCCGAGCGCCGCGCAGCTCGATCTCCTCGTCCGAGGCGATCCAGAGGCCCCGCGTCAGGGCATCGGCGAGGTTCGGGACGAGGTCGGGGTCGAGGCCGATGACGCGGCAGGCCACGCGGTCGAGGGCTACGGGGTCGCGCGAGGCGAGGACCGCCCCGATCGGCCGCGGATAGCCGGCTCCGGGGCCGGGCCCCTCCATGCCGATCACCGCGTCCATGATGGAAAAGTCGCTGCGCAGGGCGACGTTGAGGTCCGTGATCATCTGGCCGAAGCGCCGGCGCTCCGGGAAGCGCAGGTGGAACTGCGGCTTCTGGAGCCCGGGCACGCAGCCGAAGAGGTTCTTCATGGCCCCCGTGAAGTACATGAGGGTGTGGTTCTTGAGCTTGGGCAGGGAGATGAGGACGTCCGCCTCGACCGCGGCCTTGGCGATCGTGAAGTTTTTCACGACCAGGCCGCCGGGATTGTCCACCTGGACGCCCTCGGCGAAGTCCACCCACACGGCGCCTTCCTCCTCGGCGACCCGGGCGAGCCCGCTTTTGCGGAAGGCCGCCTGGCCGAGCTGGAAGCCGGGGGACTCTCCCACGAGTATCCGGGCCGCCCCCTTCGATTTCGCATAACGTATAGCGGCGCGCAGGACCGAGGGATGCGTCGTCACGGCCTCGGCCGGGTCGGCCGCCTTGAGGATGTTGGGCTTGAGGAGGACGCTCTTGCCCTTGAGGTCGGGGAAGTCGGCGGACTCGCAGGCTTCGCGGACGGCGGCCTCGACGGCGGCTTCATCGTAGTCGGCGCAGCGGACCAGGGAAACGGCGGCTTTCATGCGTGCGATGGTATACGCTCGCCGTTCTCGTGGCAAGTCTATATCGACGATCGGATGCGATGCGAAGCCGCGAAAAAATCACTGTACAAGAATAGTAATCGCGTCGGTGCTGTATCCGCCGTTTGGAGGGCTGAGATCTTTTTCGCTGTCGGACCAATAGTAGCCGATTGTCTTCGTTGTCCCGTACCGTCCCGCCGTATATACTCCCGTACCGGCAGCATAAATGGCATAGGCGACCGGCTGTATGCCGGTGACATTCCTGTCGATTTTCGTCCCATTATCCCAATAGCACGCTGTAGTTGATGAAGTACCATAGAAACCGGCTATTAAAATATCTCCTTCTGGAGATATCGAGAGTGAATTGGCGTAGGTGTTGTAGCTGCCTACGAGAGGGAGATCGTATTTGATGCCATTGCTCCAATAGCAGGCGACATATATCGATCCATTATAATAATACCCGGCAATAATGATAGAGCCTGTCGAAACATCGATCGAAAGTGCCTCACCACCGCCAGTACTACAAGGCAGGTCGTACCTGTTTCCGTTGAGCCAATAGCAGGGTACGACGGGTCCGGTGGATGTATGATAAAATCCCGACACATAGACGTTGCTACCAGAGACATATATTGATGTAGCTTCTGCAGAATATGAAGTTGGCACAGGAAGTACATGTGTCATCCCGTTTTCCCAATAGTATGCGTAGGTTGGAGTGGAGCCAATATCTCCAGCGAGGTATACATTTCCATCTGCCACATATATAGCCCGTGCATTTGAATCGGCGGTGGTGTCGGTGAGGCAGTCATGCCGAATGCCATTTGCCCAATAGCATGCATTGGTTGAGGTCGCTTGAGTAAATCCTGCAAAATAGGGAGTCCCCTCCGCTAGGAAGCTCCCCCAAACCTGACCTCCCTAAGAACCGCAAGCGAGGTCGGTTTCGACACCATCCTTCCAATAGCAGGCATATCCAGGCCCCCCGGATGACGTTGTGTAATACCCCCCGACATATACGATCGGAGCCGTTATAGTCAATGTATCACTGACTATCGAAGAGTCGGTGCATCCGGTCTTATAGGCCATTGCCTTGAGAGTTGTCGTACCCTGAGGAAGTGTGAATGGCGAGGAATACTTATTGCCCTTAATAGTGCCCGATTTTTCACTTGGATCGGTCCCGTCTGTAGTATAGAGAATTGTTGCCCCATTGGATGGACAGGTGATAGAGATTTTCGTCGCCGATGTGATTGAACCACCACTTGGCGAAACAACTGGTGCCGCAATTTCAGTGGGCGACCCAGGCGAAGAGGGAGAATCCGAGTTTGTTGGGTTCGCACAACCAACAAAGAAGAGGAAAACAAGGGGGAAGAGATTAGTAGCAACACAAACCGCTTTCTTTACATGGTTCATACTTTTTCCTCGCATTTTCATGTATAAATGTTCATATTGGTAATGACGTATTCATTATATCACATTCTATATCTTTTATCTTAAGAAATTTGAAATGTCAAGACCATGGAATGCTAGTTGCCTCCCGTCGTATACTCGCCTCCGTGCAGCACCCGCCTTCCGAGAATCGGCAGTCCCTCCTTTCCTATCTTCGGCCCTACGTCCGCATCTACGCCAGGCCCTTCCTCCTCGCCGTGCTCTTCCTGTCCGCCGAGGCGGCCTGCGATCTCCTGCAGCCCACGATCATGGCCAAGGTGATCGACTCGGGCGTCGCCCGGCGCGACCTGCACACGGTGCTGGCCCTGGGCGGACTCATGCTCCTCGTCACGCTCCTGGGCGCCCTCGCCGCCTCGGGCCGGAACATCATCTCCAGCCGAGTCTCCCAGAGCTTCGGGGCCGATCTGCGCGGCGCGCTCTACGCCAAGGTGCAGTCCTTCAGCTTCGACGACCTGGACCGCTTCGACGCGGCCTCGGTCGTCACGAGGCTGACGAACGACGTCACCCAGGTCCAGGCCTTCGTCAACGGCACCATGCGCATCTTCGTCAAGGCGCCGCTGCTCGCCGCGGGGGGGATAGTCATGGCCATCCTCCTCAACGCCCGCATGGCTCCCGTGCTCGGCGTCGTGGTGCCGCTCGTCGCCGTCCTCATCCTCGTGAACGTCCGCGCGGGCTATCCCTTCTTCCGCAGGATCCAGGCGGCCATCGACCGGGTGAACGGCGTGATGCGGGAGTACCTCGCGGGCGTGCGCGTCGTGAAGGCCTTCAACCGCTTCGACTACGAGACCGGGCGCTTCGCCGCCGCGAACCGCGAGCTCTCCGACACGACGACGAGGGTCCTGCGCGTCATGGCGATCTTTTCGCCGGCGATCTCGCTCACGGTCAACGCGGGCATCGTGGCCGTGCTCTGGATCGGCGGCTACCGCGTATCCCGGGGCGGCATGCTCGTCGGCGAGGTCGTGGCCTTCGTGAACTACATGACCCAGATCCTCGCCTCGCTCATGATGATCTCCTTCATCTTCACGATGTTCGCCAGGGCGCGCGCCTCGGCCGAGCGCATCGGCGAGGTGATGCTCCTCGCGCCGCCGCCCCGTCCCCGGCCGGCCGGACCGGAGGCGGCCGAAAGCCGGGCCGGCCGGGACGCCGCCGCGCCGGGCGGCGGGATGTCGCTCCGCTTCGAGCGGCTCTCCTTCGCCTACGGCGCCTCCGACGAGTACGTCCTCCTCGACATAGACTTCTCCTGCGGCGCCGGCCGCACCCTCGGGATCATCGGCTCCACGGGCTCGGGCAAGACGAGCCTCGTCAATCTCATCGCGCGGTTCTACGAGCCGAGGCGGGGGCGCATCCTCGTCGACGGGATCGACGCCGCCTCCCTCGACCCCGCCGAGCTGAGATCGCGCATCGCGCTCGTGCCCCAGAAGACCTTCCTGTTCTCGGGCAGCATCGAGGACAACATCCGCTGGGGCCGGGACGGCGCGACGAGGGAGGAGGTCGAGGCCGCGGCCTCGGCCGCCCAGGCTCACCGGTTCATCTCGCTCTTCCCCGAGGGCTATGGCACCGTGCTGGGCCAGGGCGGGGTGAACCTCTCGGGCGGGCAGAAGCAGCGCATAGCCCTAGCGCGGGCCATGGTCAGGCGGCCCGACCTGCTTATCCTCGACGACTCGACGAGCGCGGTCGACGCGGTCACCGAGGCCGCGATCCGCCGGGCGTTGCGCGAGCTCTCGGCCGCCATGACGACGATCGTCGTCGCCCAGCGCATCTCCTCCGTGCTCGAGGCCGACACCATCCTCGTCCTCGACGACGGGGAGATGGTCGGATTCGGGCCGCACGCCCGGCTCATGGCGACCTGCGAGGTGTATAGGGACATCTACCAATCCCAGATCGGCGGAGGCTCCCATGGCTGAGCGGAGAGCGGCGCCCCGTCCCGCTGACGCGCCCGTACCCGCCTTCGGCGTCGGGCGCGGCGGCGGACCCGGCGGCGGCGCGCGCTGGCTCCAGGGCGGGGCCAAGGCCAAGGACGCGCGGGGCACCCTGCGCAGGCTCTGGCGATACTTCGGCGCCCAGAGGCGCGCCCTCGTGGCGGTGCTCGTCCTCGTCCTGCTCGACGGCTGCTTCGTCCTGGCCGGCCCCTGGCTCATCGGCAAGGCGATCGACGCCATGACGGGAAAGGTGGACTTCGGCGCCCTGGAGGCCGCGGTGATCGCCTTGCTGGCGGCCTTCGTCATGGACGCGGCGGTCAGCGTGGGCCAGCTTCGCATCATGGCGGGGACCTCCCAGCGCATCGTGTTCAGCCTGAGGCGCTCCCTCTTCGACAAGCTGCAGCGCCTGCCCGTGGCCTTCTTCGACACCCGGAGCCACGGCGATCTCATGAGCCGCCTGGCCAACGACATCGACAACATCTCGGGCACGATCTCGCAGTCCACCGCGCAGCTCATGTCGACCGTGATCACCATCGGCGGCTCCCTCGCCATGATGCTCATCCTGAGTCCCGCGCTCACCCTCTCCGCCCTCGTCACCCTCCCCCTGGTGCTCATCCTCACGCGGATCATATCGCGCAGGACCCGCGTGCTGTTCAAGGAGCAGCAGGTGATGCTCGGGGCGCTCAACGGCCACATCGAGGAGAGCGTGTCGGGCATCCAGGTGGTGAAGGCCTTCGGCCGCGAGGGAGCCTCGATCGAGCGCTTCGCCGAGCTCAACGCGAGCCTGCGCGAGGTGGGCACGAAGGCCCAGATCTGGTCGGGCTTCATCATGCCCCTCATGAACGTCATCAACAACGTCGGCTTCGCCGCGGTGGCCCTCGTGGGCGGCGTCCTGGCCGTGCGCGGGGCGGTCACGGTGGGCGTCATCGCGAGCTTCATCGGCTACTCGCGGCAGTTCGCGCGGCCCTTGAACGACCTCGCCAACATCTACAACACCCTGCAGACGGCCGTGGCGGGAGCCGAGCGCGTCTTCGAGATCCTCGACGAGAGCGAGGAGCCGCCCGACCGGCCCGACGCGATCGACCTGGACCGGCCCCGCGGCGACGTCGTCTTCGAGCGGGTCGGTTTCGGCTATCGTCCCGACGTCGCGGTGCTCAAGGACATAGACTTTCACGCCCCCGCGGGGAGCGTGACCGCCCTCGTGGGGCCGACCGGCGCGGGCAAGACGACCATCGTCAACCTCGTCGCGCGCTTCTACGATCCCAGCGCGGGCCGCATCCTGATCGACGGGGTCGACCTGCGCGGCTACCGGCGCGACAGCCTCAGGCGCTGCTTCGGCATAGTCCTCCAGGACACCTACCTCTTCTCCGGCTCCATCAGGGACAACATCCTCTACGGCAAGAGCGACGCCGACGAGAGCGAGATGATCCGCGCCGCCAAGATGGCCAACGCCGATCACTTCATCAGGCGCATGAGTCGCGGCTACGACAGCCCGCTGACCGAGTCGGGCACGAACCTGAGCGAGGGCCAGCGCCAGCTCCTCGCGATCGCGCGGGCCATCCTCACCGACCCGGCCATACTCATCCTCGACGAGGCCACGAGCAGCGTCGACACGCGCACCGAGCTCCATATCCAGGAGGCCATGCTCCGCCTCATGGCGGGCCGCACGAGCTTCATCATCGCGCACCGCCTGTCCACGATCCGCGACGCCGACCGCATCATGGTCGTCGACGGGGGCCGGATCGTCGAGTCGGGCGACCACGAGAGCCTCCTCGGCGCAGGCGGCGTCTACGCGAAGATGTACCGGAGCCAGACGGGCGGCTCGGGCTAGAGTCCCGTCCGATACGGATGCCTGAGCCCGATCCGCCCCCTGCCGCGCGGATCGGGCTCATTTTCGCCACTGGCCTAGGCCCCATGAATCGGACGGCGCGCCCGGGGCGCCCGCGGCCCGGCGTTGGACAAAACCGGCCGCCGGAACTATGGTTGATTCCGGCGGGCGCCTGCGCGGCGGGAATTCCGCCGAAGACGACAGGTTCCGGGAAATGGCGGCGGAGCCGGCTCGGGGGGCCCATGCGCTTGACTTCACGTCTCTTCGGCAGAATGCTGCTCTCGGTGGGGCTAGCCGCCTTCCTCCCGCTGCTTTCCATCGTCGCGGTCGCCCTGCCGTTCGCGTATCGCACCGTCTCGGGCGACGCCTTTCGCTATGCGGCCACCCTGAGCGACGGCTACGCGGACAAGGTGGCGTCCCGCTTCGAGGCGCTCGCGGGCTCGGTCCGGACCCTCGCCTTCGCCTTCTCGGCCTTCGAGTCGATCCCCCCGGAACGAAGGAGAGGCGTCATCGCGGCCGAACTGCGAAGCGCCTTCGAGCA
Source organism: bacterium (assembly GCA_021779995.1). Classification (GTDB taxonomy): domain Bacteria; phylum Spirochaetota; class Spirochaetia; order Treponematales; family Rectinemataceae; genus JAJXZP01. Next base: position 12,678 of record JAJXZP010000240.1, read on the forward strand.
TCAGCCCGACGTGCTCGCGGCCTGGGCCCAATGGGAGCCCGGCGCCATCGGCGACGATCCGGCGCCCTACCGGGGGACGATGCTCTCGACCGAGAACGGGGCCTTCGACGCCACCTGGTACCGGGCGAACGGGAGCATCCTGGAAGGCGGCATCGACGACGCGACCTACCGCGGCGACTTCTACACGATTCCGAAGGCCTCGGGCCGCCTGACCTTGATCGCGCCGTACGAGTATTCATATACGGGCCAAGCCTCCGACCAGGTCCTCGAGACGAGCCTCTGCAGGCCGATCTCCTCAGGCGGCGTCTTTCGGGGCGTCGTGGGCTTCGACTTTCCCGTCTCGCTTTTCGACGGGATCGTGTCGTCGGTCCATCCCTTCCAGACCGGCTACGGCGTGATCGTCACCGACGCCGGCACCATCGTCGGGCATCCCCGAGGCGCGCTCGTCGGCACGGCCTTCGGAGGCGGCACTCCGGCATCCCGGCGGGCTTCCCTGCTCGCTTCGCTCCGCTCCGGGAAGGGGTTCGAGTTCGAGCTGGCCGGCCCCGCGAAGAGCGGAGATAGCCTGGTCTTCTTCTCGCCCATCGAGATTTCCGGCATCGCCTCGCCCTGGTATTTCGGCCTGGTCGCCCCCAAGGCCCGCATCCTGGTTCCCGCCCAGAGCTTCGCCCTGGCCCTCGCCGGGCTCTTCCTCCTGGGGCTCGCGGCCATCGCCGCGGCCATCTTCGCCACGGCGCGCTTCCTTTCGCGGCCCTGGCCGAGAGCGCGAGGCGCGCCGCCGCCGGAGACCTGTCCGTGCGAGCCCCGGTCGAGGAGGGCGGGGAAGTCGGCGTCCTGGCGCTCGCCTTCAACAGCATGGCGGCCAGCCTCGAAGGCACGCTCGCCGGCCTGGAGGCCCGGGTGGCCGAGCGGACCGCCTCGCTCCAGACCGCCAACCTCGAGCTCGAGCGCGCTCTCGGGGACCTGCGACTCGCCCAGGACGGCCTGGAGGTCTCGGCCAAGATGGCCGTCGTCGGAAGGCTGACGGCCAGCGTGGCCCACGGCCTCAACACTCCCCTGGGCGCCATCAGGTCGTCGGTGGCCACGATCCTCGACTCCGAGGCCGAGCTCCTCGAGCGAGTCCTGCCCCTCTACGCCTCCCTGGGCGAGTCCGACCGCCGGCTTTTCGTCGAGCTCCTGCGAAGGGGGCGCCGCATGGCGGGGCGGGTCGAGGGGCCCGAAGACCGGGAGCTCCGGCGCGCGCTCAGGCGCCGGCTGGAGGCTGCAGGCCTGGACAAGCCCCGCGTCCTCGCCGACGAGATCGCCTCGCTCGACGCCTTCGATCTCGAGGACGAGATCCGCGCCTCGGCCTTCGGCCCCGGGCTCGTCCTCGCCGCCGGCCGCGGCGCGGCCTTCTTCGCCGCCGCGCAGATCATCGCCGAGGCGGCGCAGATGGCCTCCGGCACGGTGTCGGCGCTCTCGAACTACTCCAGGAGCGAGGGGCTCGATCCGCTCGAGGCGGTGAGGCCGGCGGAGAGCGTCGAGGCCGTCCTCGCGCTCTATCGCGGCAAGGCGACCCGGGCCGTCGTGATCGAGCGCTCCTACACCTGCGACGACCAGGTGATGGGCTACCGCGACCGGCTCAAGGAGGTCTGGGCCAACCTCGTCGACAACGCGCTCCAGGCCATGGGCTACAAGGGCCGCCTGGGCGTCTCGATCTCCCGCGAGGGGGACTATGTCGCGGTGGCGATTTCCGACACGGGCCCGGGCATCCCCGAGGAAGTACACGATAAAATATTCACTCCGTTCTTCACCACGAAGGCGCCGGCCGAGGGCACGGGACTCGGCCTCGACATATGCAGACGGATCGTGGACAGGCTCGGCGGATCGCTCTCGTTCGAGAGTTTTCCGGGCGGCTCCACCTTCACGGTCCGTCTGCGCGCCGTGGATGCTCCGATCGCAAAATAAGGGGAGGGTGCCGCATGAATCCCGACAAGGCCATACTCTGCGTCGACGACGAGGCCATCATCGTCCTCGCCCTGAAGCAGGAGCTCAAGGCCCACTACGGCGAGCGTTTCGTGTACGAGACGGCCCTGACCGCCGAGGAGGCGCTGGACATCATACGCGAACTCGGCTCCGAGGGCGTGAGGCTCATCCTGGTCATCTCGGATTGGCTCATGCCGGGTATGAAGGGCGACGAATTCCTCCGGGTGGTCAAAGAGAGCCATCCCGGGGTGAAGGCCATCCTCGTCACCGGGCAGGCCTGCGCGGAGACCATCGAGTCGCTCCTGGAGAGCGGGACCGCGGACGGGGTGCTCATGAAGCCGTGGAGGAAAAGCGAGCTCATGGACAGGATCGACCGGTGCCTCGACGGCAGCTGAGCCGATCGCATCGTGAGCGCCGACCGGGGGCCGCTCGTCGAGGCGGGCGGATCGTCGAGGCGGGCCGCTGGTCGAGGCGGGCGGATCGTCGAGGCGGGCTCAGCTCCCGATATTTGGCCCTGCCGGCCGAAGCGAGGTGCTGCAAGATGCAGCAGTATTTCGCAGAGCCTTCCTTAAAATATTCATCGCTACCTGATCAGGCTTAGATCATGGAAACGACGGTAACCACGAAGACTATGGTTTCCATCCCCCAGGCTTTAGCCCGGAGCCTCGGCCTTCGGCCAGGATGGAAGCTCGATTGGCGCGAAGGGGAGAAGCCCGACGAACTACTCGTCCGCGTGATCCCCGATCGGGCGGAGAGCGTCCGTCGGCTTCTCGGCCGCGGCAAGGCACTGTCCCCCGAGCGCGACTCTGTCGCGGAGCTGGTCGCCGAGCGGGAAAGCGAAGGCGACAAGCGCATGGCCGCCTATCTTCTCGATACCTCGGCTCTGCTCGCCCATTATCGCGGAGAGGCCCGGGGCCGATCAGCTCCAGGCGATGCTCCTCGACGACTCCGCCGAGGTCTATGTCGCCAGTCCTTCCATTCGATTGCCGCTCGCCGATGCCCTCATCGCCGTCCGCGCCTCGACCGTCGAGGCTATCCTCGTCCACTGCGACGAGCAGTTCGAGAGTCTTGGGGCATCGGGGGTCCCGCTCGGCTTTCCCTATCCTGACGAGGCTGGCGCATCGCCGGCCGCTGGGTAGTCGTACAGCGTCTTTGCCCTGCCGACGGAGCGACCGGCCCGGCGATGCGCTATAGGGGGCGGCTTGTCAGCCGCCCCGTGTGCGCGAAGGGGGCGGCGCCTCGGCCGCCCCCGCGGTGATCAGCGGCTCAGAGACTCACGAGCATGCCCAGCTTGAGCGTGATGCCCGGCATGGGATAGCCGTAGATCACCTGATACTGCTGGTCGAGGAGGTTGTCGACGTCGAAGGTCAGCTTGGTGTTTTGCGCGACCTGGAAGGAGCTGCGGAGGCCGAGGAGGAAGAGGTTCGGGAGAGTTTGCGAGGTCGAGGCCGAGTCCGTATGACTGCTCGCAAAGCGTCCGGTGAGTCCGGCAGTGGCGCGGCCGAAGGCGAAGTCCGCCGAGGCAGTGACCGTGTGCTGCGAGGAGTCCGTCAGGACGGGGCCGTTCCAGATCGTGCTGCCGCCCGATAGGTCGACGGGGTAGGCGAACTCGTAGCCGGCGGCGAGCGTGGCCGGGCCGATCGCGTAGCTGGCGCTGAGCGAGGCGCCGGAGATGAATACGCTGTCGAGGTTGATCTCGGTTCCGTTGTAGGTCACGGGATCCGTATAGTACGTAATCATGTCCTCGACGTAGCGAGCCTTGAGGCTGGCTGAGCAACTCAGCTTCCCGGCCTTGAGATCGGCGCCGAGCTCGCCTGAGTAGGACGTCTCAGGTTTCAAATTCGGGTTGCCTTGGTAATAGTAACCATAATCTGGGTAATACGTTAATGGCCAATATAAATCAGCAAATGTAGGCGAGCGGAAGGATCGTCCCCCTGAAAGCCTTAAATCGAGAATATCGTTCGCTTGGTAGACGGCTCCGAGCATTTCAGACAGTCCGGCCGTATAGTTAGTATTCCAGTCATAGCGGAGCGAGGGGGTTATCTTGAGTCTGTCCCCGACGAGGAAGGTGGGTTCGACATAGGAGCCCAGCGAGAACCTCGTGGGCTGGCCATCGGGCCGGGAATCGAAAATCGACTCGTTTGCCGCCTCATACGACGCTGAACCTCCAAAGCCCAGGCTGCAGAAGTTGGCCACTGCATCGACGGCTCGGATATCCAGGCCGGTGCCTGAAACCTGATAGGGGCTGTAGAGCGAATCGGTCTCTCCCGAATAGTTGCCGTGACCCAGGACGTCGAGGCTCAGGAGTCCTCCCGCCAGGGCGTCGCTCGACCAGCCGAGGCTGCCATGCAGATTGGTGTAGGTTTGGGATTCGACGGATGAAAGCGAGTAGAGAGGGCCCGGGGCGCCGTTGTATTGATAGTTGCCGGCGAAACTCCCCTGGAACCGGCCTCCGGCTGCCGGCAGGCCGAGCGAGGCGCTGCCGCCCGCGTTCCAGAACTGGGCGTTGGAGCGCAGGGAGCTCGTGCCGGCGTTCGAGTAGTCGTAGGCGTTCGAGCCCCGCTCGGCCTGGGCCGAGACGGCGAGGTCCGCGAGGCCGATTTTCGTGCCCGAGTCCATGGTGAACTTCTGCCCGTCCACGAGGCTTGAGGCGCCTCCCAGGCCGAGGGCCGTGGGATAGGCGGTGTTGGTCACGCCGAGATTGAGCCTTTGCTTGCCCGACTTCTTCGTGGTGATGACGATGACGCCGCCCACCGCGTCGGCGCCGTAGGCCGCGCTGGCCCCGCCCTGGAGCACCTCGATCTTCGCGATGCTCGCGGCGGGGATCTGGTTGAGGTCGGGGGCTCCGTTGAGGGGATCGTTGAGCCTGATCCCGTCCACTATGACGAGCACTTGGTTCGAAGGGGCCGCGCCCACGCTGATCGTGGCCTGGGCGCCGCTGGCCCCGTAGCTGTTCACCGTCACCCCCGGCACCGCTTCCAGCGCCTGGGCGGCCGTCGAGGCGCCCGAGCGGGCGATGTCGGCGGCGCTGAGGACGGTCACGCTGCCCGCCGGGGCGAGGATGAGGGGACTGAAGGCCTGGGCCGTGACGTCCACCGTCCCGATGTCCGGACTCGATCCGGACTCCTGAGCTCCCAGTCCCAAAGCCGCGAGGACCAGGATCGATACGCACGCGATACGCCGCATGCAGGCTCCTTTCCGCTCCGCGCACATCTGGTGCGCAGGCGAGCGGATCGAGGAGGGGGCGGCTTCGGCGGGGTGGGTTTCGGCGACGAAGGGGGCGCGACGAGTCCTCGATCCACGAAGTCGACCGGAGCCTCTTTGAGGTTCCGGTCGGCCGCGGGGTCGTATCCTGGCTTCCGGATCGTCTGAGGTCTCCGACGCCTTCTCGCGACGTTCTGGGTCGCAATGGCTGCGCTGCGTCGTCCGTTGCGGGACGACAGCGCCGGTCGGGCTCATACCCGGTTACAGTGGCGGGACCGCTGCGGATTCTCACCGCATTCCATGGCCCCCGCGGCTCGTCGGCTCACCTTATAGCAGAAAGGATGCGCGCCGTCAACGAAGCGGCGAGGCGCGAGGATTGACGGAGCGGCCGCCCTGTGTTAGGGTGATCTAACAACATGAGCGAAAACTCGCGGGCCGGCGCCGATCGCCGCCATGACAGCGGAGGCGCGGGGCCGGGCGGCCGGGGCCTGCGGAGGCGCTTCCGGGGCGGAGGCCGAGGCTTCCACGGCCGCCACCATCCGCGCTTCGGCGCGCTCGAGATCCTGCGCTACATCGGCCCCGGCATGCTGGTCACCATCGGCTTCATCGATCCGGGCAACTGGGCCTCCAATCTCGCCGCGGGCTCGATCTTCGGCTACTCCCTCATCTGGGTGGTCAGCCTGGGCACGGTCATGCTCATGGTCCTGCAGCACAACGCGGCTCACCTGGGCATAGCGACGGGCTACTGCCTCTCCGAGGCGGCGACGATCCACCTGCCGCGCAAGGCCAGCGTGCCCATCCTCGGCTCGGCCGTCGCCGCGGCGATCTCCACCGCCCTCGCCGAGGTGCTCGGGGCGGCCATCGCGGTGAACCTGCTCACCGGCCTGCCCCTGAAGCCCTCCATCGTCCTGGCCTGCGGCTTCACCGTCTTCATGCTCTTCTCGAACTCGTACCGCAAGCTGGAGAAGTGGATCATCGGCTTCGTCTCCCTCATCGGCCTGTCCTTCGTGTTCGAGCTGGCGCTCGTGAAGGTCGACTGGGCCGGCGCCTGGACGGGAACCCTCGTGCCCGACTTCCCCAAGGGCTCGATCCTCTTCATCATGAGCCTCCTGGGCTCCGTGGTGATGCCGCACAACCTGTTCCTCCACTCCGAGATCATCCAGAGCCGCCAGTGGAACCTCGAGGACGAGCCGAAGGTGCGCCATCAGCTGCGCTTCGAGTTCCTGGACACGATGCTGTCGATGATCATCGGCTGGGCGATCAACTGCGCCATCATCGTCCTCGCGGCGGCCACCTTCCACGCGGGCGGCATCAAGGTCGAGGAGCTCGGCGACGCGAAGCGCCTGCTCGAGCCCATGATGGGCAAGGCGGCCGGCCTCGTGTTCGCGGCGGCGCTCCTGTTCTCGGGCCTCTCCTCCAGCATCACGGCGGGCATGGCCGGGGGCGCCATCTACACGGGCATCTTCGGCGAGTGCTACGACCTCGAGGACCGGCACACCAAGTTCGGCATCCTCCTCACCCTCGTCGGCGCCTCGATCGTCGCCCTCCTCGTCAGGAACCCCTTCCAGGCCCTGGTGATCTCGCAGATGGCCCTGGGCGTCCAGCTGCCCTTCACCATCTTCACGCAGATCCGCCTGACCTCCTCCCGCAAGGTCATGGGGAGCTTCGTCAACAAGCGCTCGACCACGGCGATCCTGCTGGCCTGCGGGATCGTGGTCACGGCCCTGAACGTGGCACTGCTCGTCGAGTCGCTGTAAAGGCGGCCGTTTTTTGCGCGCTTTCACGCTTTCCTCGGGCTTCCCTTCACGGGATCTTCATACGCGCGATCTACACTTGCCCAGACGGCAGGATGGGAGGAGCGCGCATGGACGAGTCGTGGTCCGCGGGAGGTTCGATTTTTTCCGAGTCGGCGTCGGCCGCGGCGGGGTCGCTCCGAGGGCAGCCGCGGGGGCGGCCCCTTCCCCGCTTCCGCAGCGACCTGTCGGTGATCCTCGGCCTGCTGGAGGAACGCCGCGGCTCGGTGCGCGACGATCTCGTGGTCGCCTCGCTCGATTGGCTCGAGGAGCGAGTTTTCACGATCGCGTCGATTTACGAGCTCTGCCTCGGTTTGGGAAGAGGGGCGGGCGTCCCCTTCCAGGACCTCTGCGAGAGCCTCGTCTCGCGAGCTCTCGCCCTGAGCCGGGTCGGTACTGGAGGCCGTTCCTTCGTCATCCACGGCTCCGATTTTCTCCTCGGCGAGGAGGCCGCGCTGCGGCTCGGCCTCGCGGTCGAGGAACTCGTGACGAGCTGCCTCGGGCATTCACCCCCGCCCGCCGTCACGGCTATACTCCGCATCGAGCTCATGGATTTTCCCGAGGGCCTCGTCGCCTTCCGGGTCATCGGCGAGGGAGGGGGTTCCGCGCCGTTCCGGGACGAAGAGAAGAGGAACTTCGAGCTGACCAGGCGCCTCATCGAGGGCCTGGGCGGTTGCTTCATCCTCGACGACTTCGCCGGTATCGAGGTCCTCGCCCTCCTGGAGCGCTCGCGGCTCTCGGCCGCGGCCGACGACCGCCCCGAAGGGACGGGCGTGACCCCGGGGTCGTGAGCTCGAAGGATGCCGGATGCGCAATCTCGTTCTCGCCCTGACCCTCGCCGCGCTGGGGGCTGCTCTTTCGGCCCAGGCCGCCGAGATGGAGAGCGCCGGCGGGACCTTCCACGGGAAGCTGGCCTTCGTCGCCGGTTCGCCCGTCCTCGACACGGGAGACGGGATGCTGATGCTCGTCATGCCCCGGTTCTACTACTATTCCTATTCCTCCCTGTTCGCCGCGGGGGCGACGGCGGTCGTCCGGGGCATTAGCGTGTCGCTTGCCGCCGCGCCAGGCCGGGGCGGCGAAAGGTACCTGGTCGTCGAAGCCATCACCATTGCGGGAAAGACCTTCACGATCTACCGCAGGCCGGGCGCCGGCATCGGTGCCGCGGCCGGCGGCTCAGGCTCCCCGGCCGGGGCCGCTTTCCCGGCGCCGGCCGGATCGGCTCAGGGGGCTGGCCCGAGCGGCGCGGGGTCAGGTTCGAGCGGCCCGGGGTCCGGTCCGAACGGCTCGGGGTCAGGCCCGGGGTCAGGTTCGAGCGGCCCGGGAGGTCCCGGTTCCGGGAAGGGCGCCACGCCATCCGCGGGCGGCGGTTCCGGGGCCCCGGCCCCCGGCGGGTTTCCCGGCGCGCGGGGCGACAGCCCCTGATCCCGGCGGATCGCGCGCCTCGAGCGATCCACCGCCCCTGATCCCGGCGGGTCTTCAGTCAGAGGGGAGCCGAAGGAAGAAGCGCACGCCCCTCGGCCGCCCCTCGGCTGCTTCCAGGTTCCGCGCCCCGCAGGTCCCTCCGTGCCGGGCCGCGATCCCCCGCACGATCGCGAGCCCGAGACCCGTGCCGCCGAAGTCTCTGCTCCTGGAGCTGTCGACGCGGTAGTAGCTTTTCCAGATGAGCTCGAGAGCTCCTTCGGGTATGGCCTCGCCGGAGTTGAACACCGCCAGTTCGGCCATGCCGTCCGCGGCCGCGACCTCGACTTCGAGGCGGCGCTCCTCGTCGAGGTGGGAGAGCGCGTTGCTGAGGTATTCCACGACGGCGCGCCGGACCCGGGGGCGATCAGCCCTCACGGGAGCGGGAGCGCGGCGGAGCTCCGTCCCGATGCCGCGCTCGGCGAGCGTGGGGGCGAAGGAGGCGAGGACCTCGGCGGCCAGCTCCCCGAGATCGAAGCTCTCCTTCCGGAGCGGGAGGAGACCCGACTCGAGCTGCGAGAGCTCGAGGAGGTCCCGGACTTGCATATCCATCTTTTTCGCCTCGTCCACGATGATCGCCAGATACTCGCGGGCCCCTTCCGGACCCTGCGGCACTCCTTCGATCAGGCCCTCGGCGTAGCCCAGGACGAGGGCTATCGGCGTCTTCAATTCGTGGGAGACGCTCGAGATGAACTCGCGCCGCATCGCGTCCACCCGCCTTTCGCGCTCGACGTCCTCGCGGAGCCTCGCGTTGGTCGATTCCAGTTCCGCCAGCGCCCGCGCCAGGCTCGCCGAGAGCTCGTTCAGGGTGAGGCCGAGCTCGGCGACCTCGTCCTTCCGCGTCGAGGAGAAACGTTGGCTGAAATCGAGTCGGGCGAGCGAGCGCGAGAGGGCGTTGAGCTGGACGAGGGGCTTCGTGACGCTCCTGGCGAAGAAAAAGGACAGGGCCCCTCCGACGGCCAGGGCCGCCAGGCCGGAGAGCACCGAGAAGAGGGCGGCGAGGCGGGCGCTCTCCTCGACCTGCGCGAGCGGGAAGCTCAGGACGAGGACGAGCCCCGATCGCTGCCGTCGGACCAGATAGAGGATCCTCAGGCCGAAACGGGGATCGGTCGACTCGAGGAAGGTCGGTTCGCCCGGCCGGAGTCGATCGAGGAAATTCCGGGCTCCCTCCCCGGCCGATGCGGGAGGGAAGAGCCCCGGTATCGCGAAGGGCGGCGGCGGAAGCGAGGGGGCAGGCCCGGGCGGCGGCGGGCGCCTGCCCGCGTCCGTCACGACGATCGTGTAGTCGGCGGCGCCTGTGTCGTAGGCTATGCCGCCCTTCGCGTCGATGACGGTGATATGCACCGAGGCGGACTGTTCGAGGACGGCGAAGCGGTCGTACGACGCGGCGGGGTCCGCGGGCAGAGGCCCGATCGCGAGGGCGATCCTCTCCAGCTCGGCGCGCTTTCGCGCGGTGTAGAAAGGCTCCAGGAAGGCGGCCGAGAGGAGCCAGGAAAAGGCGGTGACGCCGAGCACGAGGCCCGTCGTGCCGAGGAAGATCCTGGTGCCGAGCCTCATTCGCCCTCGGCGCGCGAGAGGCGGTAGCCGAAGCCGCGGACGGTCTCGATGGCCCGCCCCGCGCCGCCGAGCTTCATCCGGAGATTCTTCATATGGGTGTCGACCGTGCGGGGATCGCCCGCGTAGCCGAGGCCCCAGACCGAGTCGAGGATCCGATCGCGGCTGTAGACCACGCCCGGATTCGAGGCGAGGAGGAGCAGGATGTCGAACTCCTTCGGACTGAGCGCCGATTCCGCCCCGTCGACGGTGACGCGGCAGCCGGCCGTGTCGATCGCGATGCCGGTGGCGCGAAGATTGTGGAGAAGCTCGGCGTCCGACTCGCTCGACGTGGGCAGGGAACGGCGGAGGAGGGCTTTCACCCGCGCGACGAGGACCCGGGGGCTGACCGGCTTGCGGATGTATTCGTCCGCCCCGAGTCCGAAACCGAAAAGTTCGTCCTCCTCTTCCGATTTCGCCGTGAGCATGAGCACCGGGATCGAGGAACGCGCCTTCAGTTCGCGGAGCGCGACCCATCCGTCCAGATTGGGCATCATGACATCGATGATCGCCAGGTCTATGCCCGGCCGGGAGGCGAACCGGGAGATGGCCTCGCGGCCGTCGGCGGCCTCGACGATGGAGCAGCCCTCGCGCCGCAGGTAGTCGCCGACCAGTCTGCGCATGCGCTCCTCGTCGTCGGCGATGAGAATCAACGGTTCTCGTGCACTCATACTGATCTCACAGTATACGCTTCGCGCCTACCGGTGAAGAGAGCCGCGCGCGATTCCGCGGAAACTTCACGCGCGGGCGCCGCATTCCTTCACGCGATGTTCATGGAGGGGGCGTACCTTCCCGGGGACTCGCGCCGCGTCGCTGGGCGGAAGGCCGCGACGGTCGGCGCGGAAAGGAAGTGTGCCTAACGTGGCCGAAAATGCCCCCGGTTTTCGCAGTGGCGCGATGCGCGACGCGACGGCGGGACGGATCGGCGGAAAGACGCCGATCCTCGCCCTTCTCTGCTGCCTCGCCCTGATATCGATTCGGGACCTGTCCGCGGCGCCCGCGGCGACGGCGCTCGGGGACCCATCGCCGCCGCCCGGCTCGGATGCCTCCGCCCTCCTCTCGTCGGGTTTCTCGATGACGACCTACGGAGGAATCGAGGCGGGAACCGCCAAGGAGTTCGTGTACGACGGATCGATCACCGAGAGCGAGCTCGACTGGAACTTCTCCCCTCTCTATGTCTACGGGCTGCGGATCGACTATGCTTCTTCCGGCGGTTTCTTCGCGACCCTGAGCCTCAAGTCCGGAGTGCCCGGCAAGCCGGCGCGATGACCGATTCCGATTGGCCCAATTACGACATCGGGGACTACAACAAGACCGATTTCTCCACGAGCGACTGCGATACCGAGCGGACCTTCTCGACCCGCGCCCTGGCCGGCTGGATGTGGGAACTCGTGCGGGGCTTGCGCGCGGGACTCTTCGCCTCCTTCGAGTATACGGATCTCGAGTGGTCGGCGCGGGACGGCTACTACCAGTACGCCTCCGGCGGAACGGACTGGTCGTCCTCCCTCGCACAGGAGCGGCTCTACGGACTCGGCATCCTCTATCGGCAGACCTACGTCATACCGGCTCTGGGGATGAAGCTTTCGTATCGCCCGAGTGCGCGGATTTCCGTCGAGGGAGGGCTGACTCTTTCCTCCGCGGTCAGCTGCGACGACGAGGACGACCACGTCTACCGCTCGATCGAATTCACCGAGAGCTTCTCCGGCGGGACTCTCGTCGAGCCCGAGATCGCCGCGGGCTATGCGATCACGCCCAAGGCTAGGCTCGGCCTGCGGATCTCATATCGCAGCATCCAGGGGCTCCGCGGCGACGAGAAGCTGACCCTGACCCAGGATTACACCGTGACGAACAGCGACGGCAGCACCAGCACCTATCCCGCCGGCTACACCGAGACCTACGCGAACGGCGCTGGAGCCGCGCTCGAATCTCTCGAAGTCGATCTGTCGTTCAGCTTTCAATTGTAGGATAGCGAAGGAGACGAAATGAAGAAGACGATGATGGTCGGGGCGGTCTGTGTCCTGGCGCTCGGCATGACGGCCGGGATGCTGTCCTGCTCGACGCCGGGCCGCGGATCCGAGAACGGTCCCGGCGGCTTCGGCGGCCCGGGAGGCTCGGGCGGCATGCAGGGCGGGCCGGGTGGACCTCCCGGACAGGGACAAGGCGGCATGGGCGGCGATATGTCGATGGGCGGCGGCCCCGGGAGCGGCCCCGGCGGCGGTCAGCCTCCTCAAGGGGGAATGGCTTCGTCCTCGCAGGAGGCTCGAGGCGCGGCTCTTCTCGGATCGGCCTACGCGCTCTCTATCGAAGGCGGAGGTTCTCGCGGAGCGCTCGCGCTGCGCGACCTCGCCGTGGTGATGGGCGGCAGCGGAACCTCGCTCGGGCCGGTCGAGGTCAACCTCGTCCTCGAGAACAGAAGCGCCGGCGAGCTGCGGGTCGACTGGGCCGCATCGAGCTTCGAGGAAGAGGGAAGGAGCGAAAGACTTTTCGTTCTTTCGCAGAAATACGCCGGGGCGGACGCGGCGGCGGCGCCGATCACGATTCCCTCGGCCGAGGCGATCGCCGAAAGCGTCCTGCCGCTGACGCGCATGGCCGTCAGCGCCTCGACCGGCCTGCCTGAGCCGACGCCGATGTCCTCCGGAACGATCCAGCTGCGCATCGCCTACAACGACACCCAGGGCTTCACGGGAGCGGACTCCTTTCTCGTCGTCCTGCTCACTCCCCTGACGCGAGGCTGAGGGCGCGGCGTTTCACGCGCCGGGGGCTCGGCGCCGGGGAGGGCCGGGACGAACTGCGCATGATGTGCGCAGCAGTCTCCGGCGCTGCGAAAAATTTGCTCAGGTGTGACTTTTCCCGGCCCCCGTGCGCAGTGAGCGCCGCCGTAATCTGCCGCCGGTGCCTGCGATTTCCGGCGCGCGGATTTCGGGGATGGTGCCGGTGCGCGCCGCCTCTGCCGCTCGCGCGGGACGAGACAGGCTCTGCGGCGGGTCCGCAGATCCGCGGATCCGCGGGCAGGCCGCAGCTCGGGCTGGGGTGTTTTGGCACGGAAATTGCTTTGATCCTCCTTGGGCAGACCGCTGGATAGTCGAAACGGCTAGGCGGCCTGCCGGTTAAGGAGGACTTCCAAGCATGAAAGGCAAACTACGGGCCGCCTCGGCCCTCATGGCATCGTTCGCGCTCGTCCTGGCGGCGGTACTGGGCGCCTGCTCCCGCTCCGGCTCGGCCGCGAAAGGCGAGACCTACGAGTTCGCGACGCTCGCGCGGTCGACGATCGAGAGCGTGGTCACAGCCTCGGGCACCCTCTCGCCCGTCTCCGAGGTGAGCGTGCTCGCCCAGATGAGCGGCCGCGTCGAGAAGGTCGACGCCGACTACAACGACCGGGTCCGCAAGGGCCAGGTCCTCGCCGAGCTCAACACGGACATGCTCAAGCTGCAGGAGGCCGAGGCCCAGGCCGCGCTCGGCAAGGCCCGGGCGGCCTACGATCTGCAGGCCCTCGATACGCGGAACAAGGAGGCGCTCGCCGGCAAGTCGCTCGTCTCGGACTACGACCTCAAGTCGAGCCGGGCGAGTCTCGCGAGCTGCACGGCCGACCTCGCCTCCGCGCGCGCCGCCCTCGACGTGATCCAGACCGAGATCAACCAGTACGCCCGCATAAGCTCTCCCATCGACGGCATCGTGCTCACGCGCAATATCGATCCGGGGCAGAGCGTCCTCGAAGGCTCCAGCGCCAACGCCTCGAGCCTCTTCACGCTCGCCGAAAGCCTCTCTCGCATGGAGATCAAGGCGGAGGTGGACGAACTCGACATCGCGTCGATCAAGCCCGGCCAGGAGGTCCGTTTCACGGTCGAGGCCATCGGCGGCAGGACCTTCGGGGGGAGGGTCAAGGAGATCCGCCTCGTGCCCGAGACCACGGACAATGTCGTGAAGTACTACGTGATGGTCGACGCGGACAACGAGGACGGGGCCCTGCTCCCGGGCATGACGGCCGACCTCGAGTTCATCGTGGCGAAGAAGTCGAACGTGCTCGCCGCGCCTGACGCGGCCCTGCGCTTCCAGCCCGCGAGCCTGAGCGCGGCCCAGGTCCAGGAGGCGGTTTTCCTCGCAGGCCTAGACGGCCTTTCGCCT
>JAJXZP010000151.1 GCA_021779995.1 bacterium
GGCCGCCGCGGCGCCGGCCGTCGGCGAACCCGCCGGCTGCCCGGCGGCGCCCGTGGTTCCGCCGAGATTGGCGGGCTTGTCGCCGTAGACCACGATCACGTTGCCGCCCGAAGTGCCCTGGTCCGAGGGCGGCGTGGGCGGAGGCGTCATGAGGAAGTCCTGCGGGTTCGGGGCCTGGGGAACCGCGGCGTTGCCGACGCTGGCCGGAGCCGTGAGACCTCCCCCGGTCTTCTTGGGAGCGAATAGGAAGAACCCTGTCGCCGCGAGCACGAGGACGAATATGGTGACCGACAGGGCGATCCAGAGCAGCTTCTTGCGTTCCGCGGACATCGTCACGACCCTCCCAGGGCCGCCCCCCCTGCGTACGGGCGCCGGGGGCGGCGACTCTCATCTCCATACTCTATCGGCAAAGTCGGGGGGTCGATCAAGCGCTTTCTAGTCCTTCTCGAAGGGCGTCCCCAGGGCCGCGGGCGGCGTGACGTTCATCGCCCGCAGCAGCTTGCCGAGGTCGCGCCGCACCGGCTCGGGCATCCGGGCCAGCGTGCGCTCGACCCACTCGGCCTGGCCTATGTTCACGAGGAGGAGGGTGAGGATCATGAGAGGGAAGGGCGCCACCTGGAGGACCTGGGAGGGCACGCCGGGCAGGCTGGGCTGGAGCACCAGGCCGAGCCACTGGAGGAAGGCGAAGAGGTAGGCTCCCAGGGCCGCGCGGAAGGGGCTCCAGCCGCCGAAGATCGTGATGGCGAGCACGATCCAGCCTATGCCGTCGAGGCCCGAGATCGTGCCCTTCCAGCCCGCCTTGACCGAGAGCGAGTAGATCGGCCCCGCGAGGCCGGCCACGGCCCCTCCCAGGGCGGCGTAAAAGTAGCGGAGCCGCCCTACGTTGGCCCCGCGCACGTAGGCCGCCGCGGGCTTCTCGCCGATGCCCCGGAGCATGAGCCCCGGCCTTGTCCGGAAGATGAAGAACCAGGCCAGGAAGATGAGGATGAAGCTTAAGTAGGTCATCGGGTCCTGGGTGAAGAGGAGAGGGCCGAGCAGGGGCAGGTGCTGGAGCCCCGGGATGGGCAGAAGGGAGACCCGCGGTCCCATCTGTCCCATGATCGGGTTGCCGAGGAAGTAGGAGAGGTCGCGGCAGAGGAGGGCGAGCACGAAACCCACCGCCACCTGCGACTGCTTGAGCGTGATGCTCGAGAAGGCCACGACCGTGGCGACCAGGGCGCCGATTCCCGCTCCGGCGAGGAAGCCCAGGGCGAGGCTGTGGGTCGAGAGGCTCACGGCGAAGCCGCCCATGGCGGAGAGGAGGATCGTCCCGTTCATGGAGAGGTTGATGATGCCGGCGCGCTCGGAGATCGTCTCCCCGGTGACGCCGAAGATGACGGGCCCCGCCGCGGCGAGCACCCCTGCCAGGCTTCGGACTACTTCGTTTTCGGTCATGACACCACCTGCGGTTTCTTGAGTACGCGCTGCCTGACGCCGTGGCCGAGGAGCACGAAGAGGACCAGCGTGCCCTGGAGGACGCCCGCGAGCGAGGAGTCCAGCCTGAGGACGATGGGCAGCTGGATCGAGCCGACGTTGAGGGCGGCGAAGAAAAGGGCCACGGGGGCCGCGAAGGCGGCCTTGTAGTTGATGAGCATGGCCACCATGAGGCCCAGGTAGCCGTAGCCCGAGGAGATCGAGGGAATGAGCCGGTGGTAGACCGCGGTGACCTGGACGGCCCCCGCGACGCCGGCGAAGAGCCCGCAGAGCGCGAAGCTGGCCATCATGTGCTGCCAGGTCGGGATGCCGAGAATGTAGGCGGCCTTCGCGTTCTTGCCCACGGCCTTGAGCCTCAGGCCGAAATAGGTGCCCTGGATCATGAGGTAGACGATGGCGATCGCCGCCACGGCTATGATCACCGTCGGCACGCTCAGCATCGATTGGGGCGTGACGGTGGGCATCCAGAGCCTCTGGTCGAAGGGCAGGGTGCCCGACATCGAGGCCACGCCGGGGCGCTTCCAGGGCCCGAAGATGAGCCAGATGTTGAGGGCCGTGGCCACGAAGTTGAGCCCCAGGCCGCCGAAGATCTCGTTGACGCCGCCGAAGGTCTTGAGGGCCCCGGCGAGCATCGCCCAGAGCGAGCCGCCCACCATGCCGGCGACGAAGGCCAGGATGAGCACGACGGTCGGGCTCATGCCGCTCGAGCCGTAGACGCGGAGCGCCCAGGTCGCGAAGATGCCGCCGAGGATGATCTGCCCCTCGATGCCGATGTTCCAGAGTCCCACCGTGAAGGTCAAAAGGAGGCCCGAGGTGACGAGCAGCAGGGGCACCCAGGCGACGAGGACGTTCGAGGTCACGTCCCAGCTCCCGAAGGCGCCCTGGACGATGTTGGCGAAGGCGGCCAGCGGCGGGGCCTTCGCGGCGATGAGCACCACGGTGGTGACGAGGAGGGCCAGGACCACGGCCCCGACCTGGAACAGGACTCTCCTCGAGGGTGTGTCACGCATTGACGGCCTCCTTGGGCAGGTTTTCCCAGTCCTTGCCGCCGATGAGGGCGCCGAGCCGCTCGACCGAGAGGCTCTCGGCGCGCAGCGGGGGCGACACCTGTCCCGCGAAGAACACGAGGACGCGATCGCTGTACTGGAGGATTTCGTCCAGGTCGGACGAGATGAACACTATGGCCGTGCCTTGCTCGCAGCGCTCCTTGAGCTTGCTCCAGATGTAGATGGTCGACTCGATGTCCAGTCCGCGCGTGGGGTGCTCGACCAGGATGAGCGTAAGCCGGGGCCGCATGAGCGCCAGGAGGGCGCGCTGCTGGTTGCCGCCCGAGAGGGCCTCGACGACGCTCTCCGGCGTACCCTTGATGTTGAAGGTGGAGATGCGCTCCTTCGCGAGCGCCTCGGCCTTCTTCCGGTCCACGAAGAGCCCGCCCAGGCCCTCGGACAGGACGAAGTGCTCGGTGAGGGTGAGGCCCGGCACGAGGCCCTGCTCCAGCCGCGCGGCGGGCAGGTAGGCCACGCCGCGCTTCTTGAACTCGAGGTGGGAGCGGCCCGTCATGTCGCGCTCATCCTCGTCGAGGCAGAAGGAGCCGCCCACGGGCTGGGTCAGGCCCGCGCAGGCGCCGAGGAAGAGGGACTGGCCCGAGCCTTCCATGCCGGCCAGTCCTATCACTTCGCCCGAGCGGACGTCGAGATCGACCCCGCGGATCTGGAGCCGCACGCCCTCGATCGAGACTGACTTGACCGACAGGATCTTCCCGCCGGGAACCGCGGTCTTCTTCGGGGCGAGGGGCAGCTCCTTGCCGAACATCATCTCCACGAGAAGCCTCGTGTCGAAGGGAGGCTCGGCGGCGCCGACGAGCTCGCCCTGGCGGAGGACGGCCGCACTCGTGCAGAGGGACTCCACGTCCTCGAGCTTGTGCGAGACGAACAGTATGGTCATGCCCTCGGCCGCGAGCTTCTTGAGCGTGTCGAAGAGCTTCACCTTCTGCGGAAGACTGATGCCTGTCGTGGGCTCGTCGAAGATGAGGACCCGGGCGCCCAGCCAGAGGAGCCGGAGAATCTCCAGCTGCTGGCGCTCTCCGACGGTCAGGGAGTCGACGTAGGCCTCGGGGTCGAGCGCGAAGCCGAATTGCCCGGCCAGCTCGCGGAACTCCCTGGACGCCGCGCGGTGATTGGGGAAGAGACCGCCTTGGCGCCCCAGGATGAAGTCGTCCAGAATTTTCATGGGAGGGAAGTCGAGGGGGTCCTGGTGGAGCATCCCTATGCCGTGCCGGATCGCGTCGGCGGGTGAGTGGATCTGGACAGCCTTTCCGTCGAGGAGTATCTCGCCGGAGTCGGGCGTGTAGAAGCCGGAGAGGATCTTCATCAGGGTGCTCTTCCCGGCGCCGTTTTCCCCCAGGACGCCCTGGATGCTGGCGGGGGGAATCCTCAGCGAGATCGCCGCATTGGCGCGGACCTTGCCGAACGTCTTATCGATATCGCGCAACTCGACCAGCATTCGCTCTTCCTTTCGCCGACGAAGTTCGTGACCATAGGAGGTTTTTGTCTGGGGAGGGAAGGAACAAGGGTGCGAAAGCGCGGAGACGCCGGCTCGCAGCGTGAGGCGGGCTGCCGGGCGGCGGCCGCGATGCGCGCTGCCGCGCGCATCGCGATCCATGCCCGGCGTCCCCGCGGCTCGGCGTTCTCCGCGGTTTCCCGGATTACTTCGAGACGCTCTGCCCTTCCATGCCCTTCAGAAGCTGGGGCAGGTACCATATCTGCTGGTCGGTGGCCTTCTGGCCGGACTTCAGGTACTCGGTCCCGTCCTGGAGGTAGAGCGGGCCTTCCCAGAGGTCGAGACCCCGGGCCATCTGGCCGACGAAGCGGTCCACGTCCTCGGAGACTTCCCTGGTGAGGGTGCCCTTGTTGAAGCCGACGGCCGACTTGTCCGGGTCGTTGATGTTCTTCCAGTACGGGCCGTTCCACTCGAAGTGGTTCACCCAGGTGCCGTCCATGGCGGCCTTGGCCGCGTTCACGTAGGCGGGACCCCAGTTGAAGTAGGGCACGCCGAGCGACACGCCCTTGCCCTCTTCGATGGCGTTCTTATAATCGTAGGGAATGGCCCAGACCTTCTTGCCCTGGGCGCTGAACTTGGCGGCCTCGGCCACCGCCTCGGTGGTGTCGATGCCGGAGATCACGACGTCGTAGCCGGAGTTGAAGAAGTCGTCGGCGACCTGGGTGGGATCGGAGGTGACGCCGGGGATGTTGAACCAGAAGCCGATCCAGGTGACCTTGAACTTGAGGGAGTCGACGCTTCTGTGGCGATAGTGCACCCAGGCGTAGCGGGCGCCCAGGTAGGCCGAGGAGGCGAGGCGGCGGGTCTCGTCATTGATGAGCGGCCCGAGGAAGCCGATCTTCCCGGTCTTGGTGGTCATGGCGGCGGCGAAGCCGGCGACCATCTTCATGTACTCGACCTTGCCCATGATGTTGATCATGTTGGGCAGGGGCTGGTAGTTCTTGCCTTCCTTCCACTGCTGATCGCCGGAGGTGAGGATGACGAAGATGTCCGGGTGGGCCTTGGCGAACTTGATGGCCTCGTCGGTCATGTCGTCCGAGCTGAAGATGACCATCTTCGCGCCCTGGGCGACCAGGCTTTCGCCCAGCTGGGATACGGTCGTGCCGGGTCGGTCGGAGGAGTTCGCCTTGTCGATGTAGACGAGCTTCGTGCCGGGCACCTTGGCGAGGACGTACTGGAGGCCGTCGTAGTTGGCCTCGCTCCAGCCGTGATCGTTGTAGGGACCGACCATGACGAGGCCGATCGTGAGGTTCGACCCCGCGGCCGGCGGGGCACTCTGGGCAAAGACGCCAACGGCGGCCGTCAGAGTGAGCAGCAGGACGAGCACCATCGTTTTCCGCATAGTCCTTCTCCTTAAAGTCCGTGCTCTGATGTCGCCGCGTCCGAAGACGCCGGCGGGTGTGGCACGGCTTTCTGTCGAAGTTGGATTATACCCTAGATTCGTAGGACGACAAGCCTTTTTCTTCGCTAGGACCGGTTGTACAACCTCTGGGCCCGGTTCGAACGCTCAGCGAGGGCGCGCGATCCGTCCGCGAGCCTCTTCCAGCCCCCGCTTCAGGGCCGCTTCCAGATCCTCCCAGCCGCCGCGGTTGCGCACGACGACGACGGGAGGGCCCATCGATGCGCGGCGGGGCCAGAGATTCTTCTGGCTCCATATCCGCTTCAGGGCTGCCGCGAGCGTAGCCCCGTCCCTCGCCCCGGCCCGCTTGAGGCGGAGCGCCAGGGGGGCGCGGAGCTCGATGATCGCGTCGCAGCGCGCGGCCTGGGGCGCGACATAAAGGAGGGCTGCGTTCAGGCAGACGAGCGGCTCGCGGCCGCCCTGCGCGGCCGCGGCCTCGAGTCGGGCCAGGAGTTCGTCGATCATGGCGATGGCGATGGGATGGACTATGGCCTCCTGGTCGGCCAAGGCCTTTTTGTCCGAGAAGACGATGGCGGCGAGCGCCCTGCGGTTCACCTTGCCGTCGGCGCCGAGGACGGAGGGGCCGAAGCGCCCGATGATCGCGTCCGCTGCCCGGTCGATGGCCGCGTGGCCGAGCTTGTCGACATCGATGCATTTCCAGCCCTGGCTCTCGAGGATGGTCGCGGCGGCGTTCTTGCCGGCGCAGTAGCCTCCGGTCAGTCCGAGCAGCATGCTAGTGCAGGTCTCCCCAGCGCCTGCCCGTCTCCACGCTCGCGCGAAGGGGAAGGCTCAGCTCGGCCGCCGCCTCCATCTCGGCCTTGACGAGGGCGGCCACGGCCATGGCCTCGGCCTCGGGGGCCTCGACGATCAGCTCGTCGTGGACCTGCAACAGGAGCTTCGCCCGGGGGTAGGCGGCGCGCAGGGCCGCGTCGACGCGGAGCATGGCGAGCTTGACGAGGTCGGCCGCGCTGCCCTGGATGGGCGTGTTGACCGCGACGCGCTCGGCCGCCTGCTTCTCGGTCTTGTTGCTCGAGTTGATGGCGAGGATGGGCCGCCTGCGGCCGAGCATGGTCGTGGAATAGCC
>JAJXZP010000067.1 GCA_021779995.1 bacterium
GTTCGAGATAATGGTCGGTGAAGGTGGAGTTCTGCTCGGGGTCGAGCACCTCCAGGAGGGCGCTGGCCGGGTCGCCGCGGAAATCCGAGGACATCTTGTCGATCTCGTCCAGGAGGAAGACGGGATTGACCGTGCCGGCCTTCTTCATGGACTGGATGATCTTGCCGGGGAGGGCCCCCACGTAGGTCTTGCGGTGCCCGCGGATTTCCGCCTCGTCGCGCAGGCCTCCCAGGCTCGTGCGCACGAAGGCGCGGTCGAGGGCGCGGGCCACGGAGCGGCCGAGGCTCGTCTTGCCCGTGCCCGGAGGCCCCACCAGGCAGAGGATCGGGCCGCGCGCCCGCTCCGTGAGCTGACGCACGGCGATGAACTCGAGGATGCGCTCCTTCGGCTTTTTCATGCCGTAGTGATCCTCGTCGAGCGTGCGGCGGGCCCGTTCGATGTCCCGGTTGTCGGAACTCTTGGCCGACCAGGGGAGGTCGGCCAGCCACTCGCAGTAGACGCGCAGCACCCCGGCCTCGGGCGAGAAGGGCTGAAGCTTGCCCAGCCGAGAAAGCTCGCGCTTGGCTTTTTCGGCGACCTCGGGCGGCGGCGATTTGGCAAGAAGAGCGCGCTCGAGCTCCTTTATCTCGCTCTCGTCGCCGTCCCTTCCGAGCTCCTTGGTGATTTCCTTGAGCTGTTCGTTGAGCAGGTATTCTTTCTGGTTGCGGTCGATGCGGGTTTTCACCTTCGCGCCGATCTTGCGCTGCAGGCTGACGAGTTCGGACTCGCTCTCGATGGCCGCCTCCGCGGCTTCGAGCCGCTCCTTGGCGTCTTCGATCTCGAGCAATTCCCTTTTGGTCTCGAACCTCAGGGGAAGCGCCTGCGCGACGACGTCGACCAGGGCATGCACGCCTCTGGCCTGCTCGGCGAGCGTCAGGGTTTCCTGGGGGATTTTTTTGGCCAATTCGGCGTATTTCCCGAAATTGCGCTTCACGAGACGCAGGGTGGCCTCGAGCTCGCTTCCGGGGGAGGGCTCGATATCGTCGAGAACCGCGCCCGCGCCGACCAGGTGGTCGGCGCGCAGAAGAAAGCGCTTTACGCGGATGCGGGACTCGCCTTCCACCAGGAGCCTCACGGAGGCGTCGGGCAGGCGCAGGTGCTGAACCACGCGGACGAGCGTCGCGATCGGGAAGATGTCGACCGTCTCGGCCTTCGCCTCGTCCCCGCCGCGGTAGAGGGCCACGATCACGCGCTTGTCCGCGCGGAGCGCCGCGTCGAGCGCCGCGGAAACCAGTTTGCCGCTCGCGAAAAGCGGGGAGACCGTCGCGGGGAAAACCACGGAGTCGCGGACGAGCAGGAGCGGAAGCTCGCTCGCCGTCCCGCCGCGCAGCGACTCGAAAATGCTCACGCGCTTTTCTTGAGCAGCTCCACGGCCGGAGACGTTCGGCCCTCGACCGTGTCGCGCGTGACGACGACGCGTTTCGCGCCGTCTATGGACGGTATGTCGTACATGACGTCCATCATGAGCGTTTCGACTATCGACCTGAGGCCCCGCGCTCCCGTGTTGCGGGCGATGGCCTTGTCGGCTATGGCGTCCACCGCCCCCTCGTCGAACACGAGCTCGACATCGTCGATGTGCATCGATTCCTGGTACTGGCGCAGGACGGCGTTTCGCGGTTCGGTGATGATCCGGCGCAGGTCCTCGCGCGTGAGGTCGTCGAGGGACACCTGGATGGGCAGTCGGCCGATGAACTCCGGAATCATGCCGAACTTGATGAGGTCGTCGGGATGCAGCTGCGCGAAGAGGCTGTGCAGGTCCTTCTCGCTGCGCGGCTTCACGTCGGCGCCGAAGCCGAGCGGATGCTTGGCCACGCGGCTCTCGACGATCTTGTCGAGGCCCACGAAGGCCCCGCCGCAGATGAACAGGATGTTCGTGGTGTCGATGCGCAGGTATTCCTGCTGAGGATGCTTGCGCCCGCCCTGGGGCGGGACGTTGGCGCTCGTGCCTTCGATGATCTTGAGGAGCGCCTGCTGGACTCCCTCGCCGGAGACGTCGCGCGTGATGGACACGTTCTCGCCCTTGCGGGCGATCTTGTCGATCTCGTCTATGTACACGATGCCGCGCTCGGCGGCCCCGATGTTGCCGCCGGCGTTCTGGATGAGCTTCAGGAGGATGTTCTCCACGTCCTCGCCCACGTAGCCCGCCTCGGTGAGGGTGGTGGCGTCGGCGATGGCGAAGGGCACCTTGAGCTTCTTGGCGAGGGTCCGCGCCAGGAGGGTCTTGCCGGTGCCCGTGGGGCCGATGAGGAGGACGTTGGACTTCTCCAGCTCCACGTCCGAGCCGTGGTCCTTGGGTCGCGTTATGCGCTTGTAGTGGTTGTAGACGGCCACCGAGAGCGCCTTCTTGACGTAGTCCTGGCCGATCACATACTGGTCGAGGTATTCCTTGATCTCGCGCGGCTTGGGCACGTCGCCGGTGAAGCCGGCCGAGATCTCGGTGTCGTCCTCGGAAAGGATCTGCTCGCAGACCTTGACGCACTCGTCGCAGATGTAGACGCCCGGCCCGGCGATGAGGCGGCGCGCATACTCGGCGCTCTTGCCGCAGAACGAGCAGCTGCGCTCTTCGCCGCCGTTATTTTGCTTCTGCTTGGCCATGTTTCCTCCGCTCGAGGATGCGGTCCACGAGGCCGTAGGCGAGCGCCTCGTCGGCCGACATGAAGAAATCGCGCTCCATGTCCGCGGCGACCGTGGCCTCGTCCTTGCCGGAGGCCCGGGTGAAATAGTCGATCGTCATTTTTTTCAGCCTCACGATTTCGCGCGCCTGCAGGCTGATATCGGAGGATTGCCCCTGGACGCCGCCCCAGGGCTGGTGGATGAGCACGCGGGACGAGGGCAGGGCGAAGCGCTTGCCCTTGGTGCCGCAGGCCAGGATGAGGGCTCCCATGGACGAGGCCTGGCCGAGGCACATCGTCTGGACATCCGGACGGATGACCTGGATGGTGTCGTAGATGGCCAGGCCGGCCGTGACCGAGCCGCCGGGAGAGTTGATGTACAGGGAAATATCCTTCTCCGGGTCCTGCGACTCCAGGAAAAGGAGCTGGGCCACGGTGAGATCCGCGGTGAGATCGTTTATCTCGCCGTCGATGAAAATGATCCGGTCCTTGAGCAGCCGCGAGTAGATATCGTACGATCGTTCTCCGATGCCCGTCTGTTCGATGACTATGGGCACCAGGTTGTGCATTCGCTCATCCATTGAAACGTACCTCACCGGGGAATATTACTCATTATCCTTGAACAAGTCCATGAACGACATTTTCTTGCCTTGCTTCACCTTGGCTTCGGCGAAGATGGCGTCCATCAGCTTGTCCTCCTTGATGCGGTCCTTGAGGTAGTCGACCGAGCCCCTTCTCTCATATTCGGCCTTGATCTCGTCGACAGATAGGGAATTCTCCTTCGCCTGCCGCTCGTATTCGGCCTCGAGCTCCTCGGCGCCGCACTCGTATTTCCCCTCTTCGGCGAGTTTTTCGAGGACGAGCCGGGTCGTGATGGACTTCTCGGCCGAGGGGCGCCACTGTTCGAGGAGTTCGCCGCGGGACTTGCCCGAATACGAGAGGAAGCGTTCGAGGTTTTCGTCGCTGTCGATCTTCATCTGGCGCTTCAAGCTGTCGAGGCGCATTGCCAGCTCGGCGTCGACCATGGAGCGGGGAAGATCGACGGTCGTCCGCACGAGCAGGCGGTCGACGATAGCCTGCTCCCTGACCTGGCGGAGCTTGTCGGAAAGATTCTTCTCCAGGCGGGCGCGAAGGTCGGCCTTGAGGTCCTCGAGCGTCGTGTACTTTTCGGAGATATCCTGGGCGAAGTCGTCGTCGAGGTCGGGGAGCTTCTTCTCCTTGATCTTGGCGAGCCTGACCGCGATCTTGACGGTCCGACCCGCGAGGTCCTTGTCCTCGTAATCTTCGGGGAAGCTCTTTTCGAAAATCCGTTCCTCGTCTTTCTTCATTCCGGCGAGTTCGTCGTCGAACTTGTAGATGTTGTAGCCCGTACCGAGCTCGAAGGTGAAATCCTGCCGTTCGCTGCCCTCGATCGTGGCCGCTTCGGCGTCGAGTTCGCGGTAGTCCACCGTGACGACATCGCCCTTGGCCGCGGCCGCGGAGCCGTCCTTCTCCACGACGATGGCGTTGCGCTCGCGCAACTGGGCCAATTCGCGGTCCTCGTCCTCGGAGGATATCCCGACGACGGGAAGCTCGAGTTCGAGGCCCTTCCAGTCGGTCACTTCGACGTTCGGGAATGTGTCGTAGGTCACGGCGAAGGCGAAGTCCTTGCCGGGGTCGAACTCGGGCTCGCCTTCGAGGGAGGGGGTCGCATAGACGAGCGGCTTCTCTTCGATGTCGGCTACCGCTTCCTCGACCGCCTTTTCGAGCACTCGGCCCATGGCCTCTATCTTGAGTTCTTCCCCGAATTTGCGGAGGAGCACCGCGGCAGGCACGTGCCCCGCCCGGAAACCGTCGATATGGACGGTTCTGCCGTATTCCGCGATCATGGTGTCGTAGATTTTCTTGACGTCTTCCTGAGGGACGACCAGGGAGAGTTTGACGGCTGAATGCTCAAGCTTTTCGATGTTCTTGCTGGAAATCACGGCGTTTCCTCTTAGGCGAGGGGATGGGCCGCCTCCAGGCGGCCGGAATGAAAAAAAAAGCGACTCGGTAAATCCGAATCGCCTCGTCGCTTGAGAGCGGGAAACGGGAGTCGGACCCGCGACATCCACCTTGGCAAGGTGGCGCTCTACCACTGAGCTATTCCCGCAAAGTATGCGCCCTTCGCGCATCCGAAGATGCGAGAGAAGGGACTTGAACCCTCACGCCCGGGGGCACCAGATCCTAAGTCTGGCGTGTCTGCCATTCCACCACTCTCGCGTCGAGCGACCTGAGGGTCGCGGGCGACCGCCAAAAGGTAGCCGTCGGCATGACCGCTGTCAAGTGCTCCCGTCCGCGCCGAAACGATACGCGATCGAGAGCTTGTCGCAATGCGGGACGGCTTTCGCCGTCCCGCATCCGACTCATGAGCCGCGCAGGCATCGAACCTGCGACCCGCAGATTAAGAGTCTGCTGCTCTGCCAGCTGAGCTAGCGGCCCATTTCAACCTCATGCACCGTGCGTCCGACAGGAGTCGAACCTGCGACCTACGGATTCGAAGTCCGTCGCTCTATCCAGCTGAGCTACGAACGCGTCTAAGGCCAAAAGCCTCCGACCGGACCCTTATGCGGGGTGCAGCCGTCGGGTGGGTGATGGGATTTGAACCCACGGCACCCAGATCCACAGTCTGGCGCTCTACCGTCTGAGCTACACCCACCGTGCAATCGGTGCGTGTACATTGCCAAAGGACCCGACAAATGTCAAGAGGAGCTCTCGGATAAAAAAACGCCGAGGCGCTTTTTCGGAGGTCCCTGCGGCGTCAAGCCGTACCGGGACCCGGAGCGGGAGAGCTTTCCCGGCGGGCGGTCAGAGCCGGATGGGGAGGGGGGCGCCGCAGGATGAACAGGCCGCCGAGCGAGGGGCCCGGCCGGGGACTATCCCTCCGGCATCGGTCGCATATCCCCGGCGGCGGATCGCCGCAGCCCCGCAGCGCGGACAGATCGTGTCGGCCCGGGACCCGGCGACGTTGCCGATATAGACGTAGCGCAGGCTCTTTCCGGCGAGGGCCGCCAGGTTTTCGATGTCGCCGCGGGAGCTCGGCGCGGCATCTTCTTTCCAGGCGGGGTGGTAGGCGGAGAGGTGGAGCGGAATGTCCGGCGAGAGCGAGGCGAGCAGCTTCGCGATACCCTCCATGTCCGCCGCGGCATCGGAGAGGCCGGGCACGACGAGCGTCGTCACTTCGAGGTGGCAAAGCCCGGCGGCGAGGCGAATGAAGGCGAGCACGGTTTCGAGGTCCCCGCCGAGCCTGCTCCGATAGGCCTCCTTCGACCAGCATTTGAGATCCACATTCGCTGCGTCGGTCAGGGTCAGGAGCTCTCGGGCAGGTTTTTCGAGAAGGCAGCCGTTGGTGACGAGCACGTTGTAAAGCCCCGCCTGGCGCGCCAGCCGCATCGCATCGATGAGATACTCGAAATGGACGCTCGGCTCGGAATAGGTGTAGGCCAGGGAGGGAGATCCCGAGGCCAGCGCGGCCTCGACGAGCTCCCGCGGCGATACGCGCTCCCTGGCCTCCTCGGTGCGCTGCGAAATCTCCCAATTCTGGCAGAAGGGACACCGCATGTTGCAGCCCACGAAGCCGGCCGAATAGACAGCCGAGCCGGGCAGGAAATGATGCAGCGGCTTTTTTTCGATCGGATCGAGCGCCGTGGCGGACAGCAAGCCGTAGAAGGGCAGGGCCATGGCGCCGCCTCGATTGCGTCGAACCCGGCAGAGCCCCGCGGCACCCGGTTTTATGGCGCAGCGGTGAGGGCACAGCGAACAGCGGACGG
>JAJXZP010000041.1 GCA_021779995.1 bacterium
GGCCGTGCGCCCGGCGGCGCCTCGCCCGACGGCCGTGCGCCTGGCGGCGCCTTACGCGGCGGCACCTCACTCGGCGGCACCTCGCTCGGCGCCGCCTCGCCCGGCGGCGAGCGCGCGCTCGAGGATCGCAGCATTCTCCTCATCCACGCCGGCGGGGAGTCGCGGAGGCTGCCGGCCTACATGCCCGAGGGCAAGCTCTTCGCCCCGGTGAGCGTCGACTCCAGCTCGGCCCTGCCGCCCGTGGTGCTCGACCTCGAGCTCTCGCTCTTCCTGAAGTACCCCTGGCGCCGGGGCGAGCTCCTCGTGGCCGCCGGAGACGCCCTGGTCGATTTCAACACCGAGCTCCTCGACCTGCCCGACTCTCCCCTCTGCGGCTTCGCCGCTCCCGCGAGCTTCGAGCAGGGCTCGCGGCACGGGGCCTTCGCCTTCGACCCGGTGACGGGCGCGGTGCGCGACTATTTCCAGAAGGCCGCGCCCGAGCTTCTCGCCGAGCGGGGCCGCATCGCGGGCAGCGAGACCTGCGCCCTCGACCTGGGCCTGGTGTCCTTCCGGGGAGACGCGTTGCGCGCTCTCGTCGACCTGGCCGGCGAGGCCCTTCCCGGCGGGAGCGTCGCCGAGCTCCTGGCGGCCTCGGAGCTCTCCTTCGACCTGTACCTCGAGCTGCTCACCGCCTGCCTCTCCGGCCTGGACCGCGAGGCGTATCGCGAGCGGATCGCCGGCAGGAGCCGGGCCGGCGATCCGCTCCTCGACCTCCTCTACGATCGCTTCCACCCCCTCGGCCTCGCGGGCGTCCTCGTCAGGCAGAGCGCCTTCATCCACTTCGGCAGCGTGGCCGAGTTCCCCGCGGCCTGCCGCGAGCTTCGCTCGCGCGCCATCGCGCCTTTCTACGCGCAGAGTCACGAGGAGCTCTCTCCCGAGGTGGGCGAGGCTCTCGTGCGCTTCGACTCGCTCGAGGCCGAGCTCGCCTCGGGGCCGGGCGGGGTCTGCGTGGAGAACTGCAGGCGGATCAGGCTGGGCGGCGAGGGCGGGAATCTCCTCGTCGGTCTTCGGGATCTCGAGCTGGAGCGGCCTCTGCCCCGGGGGCTCTGCCTGGACGAGCGCGCGTTAGGCGGCGCCATGGTCCGCCTCGTCTACCACCAGGACGACAGCTTCAAGCCGCAGCCTTCGCTGGAGGAGCTGCGCTTCTGCGGCCGGCCGCTCCTGGACTGGCTCGCCGAGCGTGGCCTCGAAGCCGGCGACCTGTTTCCCGGCCGCACCGGGACCGACGGCGGCGCGGGCGCGGGAGCCGCCGCGGGAGCGGCCGCCGAGCAGTCCGCGGCCGCGTCGACCGCCGCGGGAGCGGTCGCCGAGCAGTCTGCGGCCGGCCGGACTGACGGCAGCGCGGTCGCGAGAGCCGCCGCGGGAGCCGCGGCCTTCGACCTCCAGGCCGCGCCGCTCTTCGTCGAGAACGCCGGGCCGGACTTCCTCGAGGGCTACTGGCGCCTTCCCGACGATCCCGAGTCCTGGGCGCGGCGCTTCCGCTCGGCGCGGCGCCATTCCATCGCGGGGGCCAACGCTCTCTCGGACGCCGCCGCGCGTGACCTCGAGCGCGAGGAGGCGCGGCGCCTCCAGCTCGCGGCGGCGCTCGGGCGGGGGGGCTTCTCCGCCGTGTCGGCCCGCGACTTCGTCGCTCTCGTCCCCCTGGGGCTCGACCTGCGGCGCCTCGCCGAGCGCCGCGACGCCACGGACGAACCGCTCCTGAAGGCCTACCGGGGCGCCCTCCTGCGCGCCGCGGGCCTGCCGGACCCGGGCGCCTCCGATCGGATCGAGGTCTCCTTCGCGGGGCCCGACCGCTCGCGGCCGCTGCGCTGCGCGGTCAAGCTCGATCAGATCGTGTGGGCCCGAGCTCCCCTGCGCCTCGACCTCGCCGGAGGCTGGACGGACACGCCGCCCTACACGAACCGCTACGGCGGGGCGGTGGTCAACGTCGCCGTGGACCTGAACGGCCAGAGTCCCATCCAGGTCTTCGTGCGGAGGACGCACGAGAGCGTCGTGCGGCTGCACTCGATCGATCTCGGCCAGGGCGAGACGATAGCCGACACCGCCTCGCTCCGCGCCTACCGCGACCCCTCGGACGCCTTCGCCCTGCCGCGCGCGGCCCTGGCTCTCCTGGGGCTCGGCGCGGGCCTGCCCGACGGGGCCCCGCTGGGACCCGTCCTCGCGGCCTCGGGCGGAGGACTGGAGATCACGCTCCTGTGCGCCGTGCCCAAGGGCTCGGGGCTCGGCACTTCGTCCATCCTGGCCGGGGCCATCCTCGCCGCGCTCGAGCGCTTCTTCGGCCGGAGCTCCCTGCCCGAGGATCTTTTCCTGCAGGTGCTGGAGGTGGAGCAGATGCTCACCACGGGCGGGGGCTGGCAGGACCAGATCGGCGGTCTGGTGGGCGGCCTCAAGCTGGTCGAGTCCCGTCCGGCGATCAAGCCGCGCCCCGTCGTGAGGCAGCTCGATCCCTGGATCTTCGAGGCGCCGGAGTGCGCGGACCGGATGACCCTCTTCTACACGGGTGTCACGCGGCTGGCCAAGAACATCCTGCGGGACGTGGTGGAGCGCGTGAACGGCATGGACAGAGCCTATCTCTTCACCCACGCCCGCCTCGCCGCCCTGGCCCGCGAGGCGAGCGACGCGATTTCGCTGCGCGACCTCGATCGGCTGGGGCGCATCATAGGGGAAAGCTTCCGCGAGAACAGGCTCGTGCACGAGAGCACCACCAACCCCGAGATCGAGGCCATGGTCGCGGCCACCAGGCCCTTCTACTCGGGCATGAAGCTCCTGGGCGCCGGCGGCGGGGGCTTCGCCTTCTTCGTCTCGCCCGAGGCCGAGGCCGCGCGGCGCCTGCGCGCCCTGCTCACCTCGCGCTTCGAGGACGAGCGGGCCAGGCTCGTCGACCTCTCGCTCAACAAGATCGGCCTCGAAGTGACGGTGAGCTAGGAAGCCTGCGCGGCGAAACGGCGCGAAACGGGGAGTCGCATGGGACGTGGACGGATACTGATCTTCGCGAACACCTTCTGGTACCTGTACAAGTTCCGCTCGAACCTCATCGCGCGGCTCGAGGCCGAAGGCTACGAGCTCGTGGCCTGCGCGCCCGGGGGCGACGAGTACCAGGAGCGGATGGCCTGCCGGACCGAGGCCTTCGTCCTCGACCGGCGCAGCGTGAACCCCTTCACGGAACTGGCGAGCTTCGCCCGCATCTTCTCTCTTGTGCGGCGCGAGAGGCCGGTCTGCGCGCTCACGTACACGCCCAAGCTGAATCTCTACGCCGCCCTCGCCGCGCGGCTTCTGGGCATACCGGCCATCCCGAACATCTCGGGCGTGGGCAAGTCCTTCGCGGCCTCGCTCTTCGTCAGGCTGCCGGTCGAGATCGCCTATCGCGCGAGTCTGGGCGGGGCCGCGCATGTCTTCTTCCAGAACGACGCCGACCTGGACTACTTCGTGTCGCGGGGCATAGTCAGGGGGAGCCGCTCGCGCCTCTTCGGCTCGGGCGTGGACCTGGAGCGCTTCGCGCCCGACGCTCCTCCGGGGCGAGGCGAGCGCCGGACCTTCCTCTTCGCCGCGCGCCTCATACGCGAGAAGGGCGCGCCCGAGTATTTCGCCGCCGCGCGCGCCCTGGCGGCCTCCCGCGGCGACCTGCGCTTCCTCTGCTGCGGGGCCTTCGAGGACGCCGACGTCCGCGCCGAGCTCGAGGCCTGCGCCCGCGAGGGCCTCGTCGAGTATCTCGGCCTCGTCGACGACATGAAGAGCCTCATCGGGAAGGTCGACTGCGTCGTCCTCCCGACCTACTACAACGAAGGGGTGCCGCGCATCCTCATCGAGGCGATAGCCATGGGGCGGGTCGTGATCTCGACCGCCATCCCGGGCTGCCGCGACGTCGTGGTGGAGGGCGAGACGGGGTTCTTCGTCTCCCCGCGCGACGAGCGGGACCTGGCCGCGAAGATGGCCGCGGTCGCCGATCTCGATCGCGCGGAGCTGGAGAGGATGGGCGCCGCGGGGAGGGCTCTCGCGAAGAGAAGGTTCGACGAGAGGACCATACTGGACGAATACGTCGAAAAGTTGCAGACTATCGTGGCGGCGGAAACACCGATTCCGCCGAGGCGGGAAGCAACATGAGCTACGTGATCATCATGGCACTGTCGTTTTTCATTGCCGTCCTGACGGTTCCCCTGGTCGGACGCATGGCCCGCGCCGCCGGCAGGTTCGACCGTCTGAACGAGCGGAAGATCCATACCGGGCAGATTCCCCGGCTGGGGGGCATCGGCATCGCCGCCGCCTTTTTCGTCGCCGCGCTCGTCGTCTTCGCGGTCATGCCGATCTTCAACCGCTCGCTCGTCGTGGACCTGCGGCTCTGGGCGGCGCTGGCGGCCGGGGCGGGCTACTGGCTTCTCGGCCTCATAGACGACTTCAGGTCGCTCAGGGCCAGCTTGAAGTTCGTGGTCCAGTTCGCGCTCGCTATCCTGGTGGTGGCCGCCGGCTCCTACTTCCGGGTCATCGAATTCCCCGTCAAGCCCTACGAGATCGACCTGGGATGGTTCGGCCCGGTCCTGAGCGTGCTGTGGATCGTCGGCATCGCGAACGCGATCAATCTCATCGACGGCATGGACGCCTTCGCCGGCGGCATGGCCCTCATCGGCGCCGTGGTCTGGACCCTGCTCTTCTACAAGGAGGGGCAGTATCTGCCGGCCCTCGTGGCCGTGGCCGTGGCCGGCGCGGTGTTCGGCTTCCTCTTCTACAACTTCCCGCCCGCCAGCATCTTCATGGGAGACTCGGGCAGTCTCCTGCTCGGCTATCTGCTCGCCGTGCTCCCTCTGCTCGGATCGGGCGGGTCCGAGCTGGACTCCGGTCTCATCCCGGCCGTCACCATCTGCTTCATACCTATCCTGGACACGATCGCCGCGATCTTGAGGCGCTGGAAGCAGGGGGTGTCCTTCTTCACTCCCGACCGCTACCACCTCCATCACAAGCTTCTCAACCTCGGGTTCACGAACCGCCAGATCCTCGCGATCATCTACAGCCTGTGCGCGGCCCTGGGCGCGACCGTGCTCGCCTCGGTCTACCTCAATCCCCGCGTGAGCTTCATCCTCATGATGGCCGGCTGGGCGGTCTGCGGCGCCTTCTTCATCGCCTTGCACTACCTCAAGGAGAACAAGGTCCGCTTCTTCGATCCCGAGCGCTGAAGCCCTCCGATATGCCCTGGCTCGAGCTCCTCGTACCGGCTCTCGTCCTCCTCACCGCGACGCCCTGCGTCGCCGTCGCCTACATCTACGCCCGCTCGGCGAACGAAGCCTGGGGAGGCTCGCTGCTCGCCTTCCTGGCCGCCGCCGCCGGGGTCTCCCTCCTCACGGTCCTGGGCATCTTCCTGCGCGCCTCGGGCCTGGTCGATTCCTTCGCCCTCTACTTCGCGGTGTGGAACCTCTCCTTCCTCGCGCTCGCGCTCGCGTCGTGGTTCGCGCTCCGGACGGCCCTGCTGGCCGTGGCCTCCGCGGCGACGCGCCTCGTCCGCTCCCTCTTCGGCCTCGGAACGGCCGTCGCCTATCTCGTCACGCTCGCGATAGCCCTCCGCGGAGCGAGCGATCTGTACTTCCCCTACATCGGCGGCACCTACGCGGCCACCTCGTTCTATCTCTTCGGCTGCCTCGGCTCCGCCCTCGCCCTGGTCCTGAGGCGGCGCGAGAATCTGAGCCGGGAGAACCGGGGAACGCTCCGCCGCTTTCTCCGCGTCGTGCCGCCCCTGGGGGCCGTCTTCTTTCTCGACGAGCTGTGCCGAGCGACGAAGGCGATCGCCCTTCCCTGGCCGCCGCTGCTGCCCCTCGCGCCCCTCGTCCTCTACGCCTTCGCCGGCTTCGAGCTGGCGCGGAGGATGCGGCGGAGCCGGAATGAGCTTCCCGCCGAGGCCTCGGCCCTCTCCCGCGAGGAGCTCGCCCTTTCGGTGGCGCGCGGCTGCGGGGCCTCGCCCCTCACCCTGCGCGAGCGGGAGGTTCTCGTCGAACTGCTGGGCGGAGGGAGCAACGCGGAGATAGCCGACCGCCTGGGCATCTCTCCGAACACGGTGAAGAACCACATCTACAGCATTTTCCAGAAAACCGGGGCGGGCAGCAGGAAGGAACTCTTCCTCTTCGCGCTGCGCGGGACTTCGGCGTTCCCGTCCCGGGAGGCCGGGAACTAGGAAATTCCTATGTACGACGCGGGCGGCAGCGTCTAGAATCGGGTACAGTCGGTAGGAGGTCGTGTGAGAAAAATGACAAGGTCCCTGGTATTCGCCGCGGGACTCGCCGTATTCCTGGCCTGCGGCGTCGCGGCGGGCGCCCAGGGGATCGCCGGAGTACCGGCCACCGGAGCCTCGGCCACCGGAGTAC
>JAJXZP010000002.1 GCA_021779995.1 bacterium
GCGGCCTCAACATGGGCATCGACGAGGCCGTGCTCAAGGCCGTGGCCGCGGGCATCTCCCCGCCGACCCTGCGCTTCTACCGCTGGGTCCCCGAGTGCGTCACCATAGGCTACTTCCAATCCATGATCGACGAGGTCGATCTCGCGGCCTGCCGCGCCGCGGGCGTCGACGCCGTGCGCCGCCTCACCGGCGGCGGGGCCGTGTTCCACTCGGCCGAGATCACCTACTCGGTCGTCGTGCCCGAGGGGCATTACCTCGCCCCGCCCGACATTCTCGAGTCCTACAAAAGGGTGTGCTCAGGTCTTCTGGCCGGATTGGAGGCCCTCGGTCTCGACGCCGTCTTCGCTCCGATCAACGACATAGCCCTCGGACGGGGCGCCGCCGCCCGCAAGATCTCGGGCAACGCCCAGACGAGGAAAATGGGCTGCCTCCTCCAGCACGGCACCATTCTGCTCGACGTGGATCCGGCTCGGATGTTCGGCCTGCTCAAGGTTCCGTCGGAGAAACTGAAAGGCAAGCTCATCGACGACGTGAAGAAGCGGGTCGTGGGGCTGCGCGAGGCCCTGGGACGGACGATCGGCTACGACGAAGGGGTCCGCGCCCTCGAGCGCGGCTTCGAAACGGCCTGGGGCGAATCCTGCGGCGCCCGTCTGGAGCGCGACGAGCTGAGCGCGGAAGAGCTCGAAGCGGGCCGCGAGGCCGCGACGAGCACCTTCGGCTCGGAAGCCTGGAACCTCAGGCGCTGATCCGCGATTCCCGATCGGGGGCGGGCCGCGGAGGACCGAGCCGGCCGCGACTCGTTTCTTCTATTGTATCTGTCCGAGGGCCAGGCCGAGCGAGAGGTCGGCCGTGGGAGGGGCGAAGGCATCGGCGCCTGTGGGGGGCTTGGGCGACGAGGCGTGAGCAGCCACTTTCACTTCGAAGAGCGTGCGGATATTGTCCTCGTACTTCATGATGCGCGATACGTAATCGAGGGTCCGGCGGGGAGTCACGCCCCGGTCGACGCTGGTTCGCCCCGCATTGTACATCGCGAGCGCCGCCACCTCGTTGCCGCTGGCGGCCAGACAGTAGTGCAGGTGGGCCAGACCGTAGCGCGCGTTGATCTCCGGGTCGTAAAAGTCGGCCATCCTGAGCTCGGGAAAGCTGCGCGAGTTGAGCTGGAAGAGCCCGCGATCGATCGATCCGCCGTTGCGGTTGATCGCGTCGGCCTGAAAGCGGCTTTCCTCGAAGGCGAGGGCGAAGGCCAGGGAGGCCGGCACCTGGAAGCGGACGGAGTTGTCGAGAATCGCCTTGGCGATCGGTATGGACCCGGTCAGGGCGGAGAAGAAATCCAGGCAGCTTTCCTGCATCGTCTTATCGCGATAGAGCGGGGCGACCGGGTCGGTGGTGTCGAGGGAGACGATGTAGGACGGCAGTTCATCCGTGTGGATGGCCGTGCCGATCGAGGCTGCAAACAGGCCGGAATTCCCCGGCGATTGAAACGAAAGTCGCGAGCAGGACAGGAAGAGCGATGCAAGTACTGATGCGATAAAGAAATGGGTTGAGCTTCTACGGAACCTATGCTTCATGCGGTAATGTCGCTCCTTTATGTTAAAGAATTCCTGAAATCTGCCGATAGAGCGGCTATTGTATTCGGATCGCCGAAAGCGTCAAGCCCTGAACCCGACTCCTCTTCCAGCTTGCCCAAAGGCCGGAAGAAGGTGCATACTCGGGCCATGGACTCCACTGCCATCCGTGTCATCGTCACCGGGGGAACCTTCGACAAGCACTACGACGAGATTCGAGGAGAGCTCACCTTCAAGGAGAGCCACCTCCCCGAGATCTTGAGTCTGACGCGCGTCACGGTGAGCGTCGAGGTCGAGCTCAACCAGCTCATTGACAGCCTCCAAATGCAGGATGCGAACCGCCAGAGCGTGCTCGAGGCCTGCCGCAAGGCGGCCGAGGGGCGCATCATCATCACCCACGGCACCGATACCATGGCCGAGACCGCCCGGCTCCTGGGGCCGGCCGCCCTCGACAAGACCATCGTCCTCACGGGCGCCATGATACCGTACAAGGTGCAGGGCTCCGACGCGCTGTTCAACTTCGGCACGGCCTTCATGGCCGCCCAGCTTCTGGAGCGAGGCGTGTACATCGTCATGAACGGCCGGGTCTTCGCCTGGGACAAGGTCCGCAAGAACCGCGAAAAGGGCGTCTTCGAAGGCGCCTGAGCGCGTTTGCTCACTCTGCCTGCCGCGCTTGGCGTGGCTTGTATCGAGCCGGCGGCTGGCGCACAAGGGAAGTTGCCGCACCATCGCTCGAGAGACGGACGTCGGTCTGTGCCTCGAGGCTCGGCGGCTGGCTGCGGTAGGTGCCGGAGAAGCCCGGGGCTTGAAGTCTCAGGCCCGAGCCTCGGGTGGTCCGCCTCAGCGATACTTCACCTTGACCACCGAGGAGCGGATATTCCCGGTCAGCACGATACGGTTGCCGCCGTAGCCGCGGCCCTTGGGCTTGTTCCGCACGGCGCTGCTGGTTCGTTCGGCGAGGCGATCCTCGACCTCGAAATTCTTGGGAACGGTGAGGCTGACGACGCTCGAGGTGGCGTCCAGGTCCAGGACGAGGCGGAAGCCCGTGGCGTCCGCGTATTCGCGCAGGTCGAGTCGCACCGAGGAGGATCTGAGCTTGAGGCGATAGCTGCCCGAGGCGACCCAGTCGCCGCTCTTGCGGATGCTGCCGCTCGCGCAGTTCATCTCGATCGCCTCGCCGCTCGCCGCGGGGCTGCCGGCCCGCAGCCCCGCCGGGGGCAGGCTCAGTCCCAGGGCTCCGGCCTCGGCCGCGAGGTCGCCGGGCTCGCCGCAGGCGTGGATCCTCGCGACCGCGTTCTCGAAGACGGTCATTTCCATGTCGCCTCGCACATAGACCTCGGTGAGCACGTGGATGAGAGCATCTTTCTCCGCTTCGAACGTCGTATCCGCCATGAAGCACTCCCTGTCTCGCGTCGCACGCATTGCCGTGCGCAATCTCTTCGTGTAGGCTATACTAGTACCGTCAGTTTGTGAACGGATATGGAGCGGCGATGTCGATCAAGGGAAGCGGACGTGATTATCGGGATCTCATCTTCACCATAGATTCCGAGCTGAGCAAGATCCAGGATGCGGACATCCTCCTGGAGCGGATCCTGCTCGAAGCCAGGCATGTGGTAAACGCCGACGCGGGAACCATTTACGAGAAGGACGGCGATCAGCTCGTATTCAAGTACAGCCAGAACGCCACCCTCGAGAAGCGGCTTCCCCCGGGCGAGAAGCTTCCGTATTCGAATCAGAGAATTCCGATCGACGAGTCGCGGGTGGCGGGCTACTCGGCCGAGAACGAGGTCGTGGTGCGCATCGACGACGCCTATGCCATTCCCCCGGACCGGCCCTACAAGTTCAGCCCTTCCTTCGACAAGGCCAACGACTACAAGACCACCTCGATCCTGGCCGTGCCGCTGATCGCGAGCTCGGGCAGCCTCCTCGGCGTCATCCAGGTCATCAACGCCGTGGGCGAGGACGGGAAGGTCGTCCCCTTCACCAAGGAGGACGAGGCCATCGTCGGCCACTTCGCCTCCAGCGCCACCAACGCCCTCATGCGCGCCTACATGACCCGCGCCCTCGTCCTCAGGATGATCCAGACCGCGGAGCTGCGCGACTCCCACGAGACCGCGGCCCACGTCTACCGCGTCTCGGGCTACGCCGCCGAGATCTACGATCGCTGGGCCTTCCGGCACGGCGTGGGCGAGAAGGAGCGCGACCGCACCAAGGACACCCTCAAGATGGCGGCCATGCTCCACGACATCGGCAAGGTGGCCATCTCCGACCTCATCCTCAAGAAGCCGGCGCGCTTCACCGAGCAGGAATACCAGGTCATGCAGGCCCACACCTACTGCGGAGCCCGGCTCTTCAAGAACCCCGAGTCGGACTTCGACCGCATGGCCGCCGAGATCACCCTCACGCACCACGAGAACTGGGACGGCTCAGGCTACCCCGGCAGGGTCGACTACGCGCGGGCCAAGCCCGAGGTCCGCAGCCTCGAGGTGGAGGGCGTCTCGCGCG
This sequence comes from bacterium, assembly GCA_021779995.1. Taxonomy (GTDB): domain Bacteria; phylum Spirochaetota; class Spirochaetia; order Treponematales; family Rectinemataceae; genus JAJXZP01. The sequence goes on from JAJXZP010000002.1 coordinate 4,071, forward strand.
AGGTCGAGGTCTGGGACGCCCCCTCGCTCGAGGAATCGGGCGGCAGGCCGCGCCGGCTCAAGGGCGAGGAGATCCCCCTGGCCGGCCGCATCGTCGCCGTGGCCGACGTCTTCGACGCCCTCGCCTCCAAGCGCGTCTACAAGGAAGCCTGGACCCAGGACAAGGTCTACGACGAGATCCGCGCGGCGAGCGGCACGAAGTTCGATCCCGAGGTCGTGGCGGCCTTTTTCGAGATCCTGCCGCGCATCGAGGAGATCAGGGCGAACCACCCGGACCAGGCTGAATAGTCCGCGTCCGGCGCGCCAAGGTGCCGGCTGGCATGACCCGTAATCCGAAAAAGCCGAAGAGAGGCGCAGCGGCGCGAAGGGATGGATGAGGTGCCGCGTCGAATCATCGTTCGGCGCCCTTCCGCTTTCTCCTCTGTGCCTCCGCGCCTCTCTTCCGCCTACGCCGCTCCTCTTCGTCCTTGACGGTCCTCGGCGCGCTCCTTTACACTCGCGCCCATGATCACGATCCACGAGCTGCGCAGGAAATACCTAGAGTTCTTCGTCTCCAAGGGCCACGTCGAGATCTCGGGCAAATCCCTCATCCCCGAGAACGACCCCACCGTCCTCTTCACGACGGCGGGCATGCACCCCCTCGTGCCCTACCTCCTGGGCGAGAAGCATCCGGCGGGCAAGCGGCTCACCGACTACCAGAAGTGCATCCGCACGGGCGACATCGAGGCGGTGGGCGACCCGAGCCACCTCACCTTCTTCGAGATGCTCGGCAATTGGTCGCTGGGAGACTATTTTAAGGAAGAAGCCCTCGCTTGGTCCTTCGAGTTCCTCACCGACCACAACTACCTCGGCATACCGGTCGACAAGCTCTCGGTGACCGTCTTCGGCGGGGAGGAGGGCATCCCCCGCGACGAGGACTCGGCCCGCATCTGGAAGCAGCTCGGCATCCCCGAGGAGCGCATCCACTTCCTGCCCCGCGAGGACAACTGGTGGGGCCCGGCCGGCGAGACCGGCCCCTGCGGCCCCGACTCGGAGATGTTCGTCGACACGGGCAAGCCCGCGTGCGGCCCCGACTGCCGCCCCGGCTGCCACTGCGGCAAGTACTTCGAGGTCTGGAACGACGTCTTCATGCAGTACAACAAGACGAGCGAGGGGAAATACGTCCCGCTCGAGCACCCCTGCGTCGACACGGGCATGGGCATCGAGCGCACGGTCGCGATGCTCCAGGGCAAGGCCTCGGTCTACGACACCGAAGCCTTCGCGACCGTGCTCGCGGCCATCTCCGAGGCCACGGCCGCGCTCGGGGCCCGCAAGCCCTACGAGGCCGAGGGCGAGCTCGGCAAGTCCTTCCGGATCGTCGCCGACCACGCCCGCACCGCGACCTTCATCCTCGGCGACCCCAAGGCGGTCATGCCCTCGAACATCGGGGCGGGCTACGTGCTCAGGCGCATCATCCGCCGCGCCGTGCGCCACGGCCGCAAGCTCGGGATCGAGGGCAGCTTCCTGCCGGGCATAGCCGAAAAGGTGATCGAGAACTATGCCGCGCCCTATCCCGAGCTCGCCCTGAACCGCGAGCGCATCATGGAGGAACTCGCCAAGGAGGAGTCCAAGTTCCTCGAGACCCTCCAGAAGGGCGAGCACGAGTTCGAGAAGATGCTCCCGAACCTCCTCAAGAACCCGCAGAAGGTCATGTCGGGGCGCCTGGCCTTCAAGCTCTACGACACCTACGGCTTTCCCATCGAGCTCACCGAGGAGCTCGCCGCCGAGAGCGGCATGACCGTCAACCGAGCGGAGTTCGACGAGGCCTACAAGAAGCACCAGGAGCTCTCCCGCGCGGGCAGCGAGCAGGTCTTCAAGGGCGGCCTGGCCGACCACAGCGAGATCGCCACGCGCTACCACACCGCGACCCACCTCCTTCACAAGGCCCTGCGCACGGTGCTCGGCGAGCATGTCGGCCAGAAGGGCTCGAACATCACCGCCGAGCGCCTGCGCTTCGACTTCTCCCACGGCGCCCCGATGAGTCCCGACGAGCTCAGGAAGGTCGAGGACATGGTCAACGAGCAGATCCGCCGCGACCTGCCCGTCACCATGGCGATGATGAAGCTCGAGGAGGCCACGGCCTCCGGGGCCATAGCCCTCTTCGGCGAGAAGTACGAGGAGACGGTCAAGGTCTACACGATCGGCGATTTCTCGAAGGAAGTCTGCGGCGGCCCCCACGTCGAGCGCACCGGCGTCCTCGGGAAGTTCCGCATCCAGAAGGAGCAGTCCTCGAGCGCCGGGGTGCGGCGGATCTA
>JAJXZP010000049.1 GCA_021779995.1 bacterium
GGAGCCGCATTTCTTTAACTCCAAGAGAGACAAGAATATGCGCCCCAACTCCCACATCCCGGTCGCTCAGGGGGGCCTGGGGCGGGATCTCGGGGTCGGTGCCGGGGCGGCGGAGGTAGACCAGCACGCCCCGGCCTTCGGAACGGATGGCGTCCATGGCCTCGTGGAAGGGCGTGGGCGTGAGCTTGCCGAAGCCGTCCAGGTCGTCCGGGAGGGTCTCCTGGTGCACCCGAACCAGAGGCGCCGGGCCGCCCTCGACCTCATCCTCGCCGAGAACGACCGCGAAGCCCCCGAGACGCTTCGCCGCGGCCTCGCGGCGGCCCTGCCCCCGGATTTCCCGCTCGCCGAGCGCCTCGGGCTCGTCGAGACGAGCATCGGCAAGATGGTGCCGATCATGCGCGCGGCCGACCTCGAGGTCGACAGGCTCCGGGTCTTCTCCGAGGCCTACAACGAGCTCATCGTCGACCGCCGCGGCTTCCTGGGTCCCCTGCCGGAGCTGCCGGACCTCCGGGCGGTCGACGACATCCTCGCCTACGTCGATCGCAAGCTCTTCGTGCACAACCTCGGCCACGCGGCGGTCGCCTACCTGGGCAGGCGGCTCGACCCCTCGGCGAGCCTGATCTGCGAGGCCCTGGAGCTGCCGGGGATCCGCGCCGCCGCCCGCCGGGCCATGACGCAGGCGGCCGCCGCCCTCGCGGCCGAGTATCCCGCCGACCTGTCTCCCGCTTCCCTCGAAGCCCACATCGAGGACCTCCTCGGACGCTTCGCGAACGCCGCGTTGGGCGACACCGTCTACCGCGTGGGCCGGGACCTCGGGCGCAAGCTTCACCGCAGCGACCGGATCGTCGGGGCCGCCCTCCTCTGCGAGCGCCACGACCTGCCCTGGGACGCCATCGCCGAGGTCTTCCGGGCCGCCCTAGCCTTCGACGCCGCCGATGAGTCGGGCGCTCCCTTCCCGGCCGACACCGCGGCGCGAACCCTGCTCGCGCGCGAGGGGCTCGGCGCCTTCCTGACGAAAATCTGCGCTCTCGACGGACGGACGGAGTTCGACGCCAGGCTGAGGGCGATTTTATTGAAGTAGAGCGTCGCCCCCTTCTGTAGTGGTGCGAATGTGATGACGCCACAGGGGATAGGGGCTGTCCTTTTTCTGCTACCTCGAATGGGATGAATCCTGCGCTCTCAGCGCGATTCGAACCGTTGAGGCCCCGGCGGCGCGCAGACGCAGTGTGCGCGAGCCCCCAAATTCACGGCGGTATTCATTTTTCCCTTGCGCGTTTCCTGAAGTGGGTCTACTCTACTCCCTATGTAATGCACGCGCGTGCATAGGCGTCAAAGGAGGCTGTATGATAGAAGGATCGGCGACCGGAGCGGCAGTCCAGCATTTGCGCTACGGCATGGTCGGCGGAGGACCAGGGGCCTTCATCGGAGACGTCCACCGACGAGCCATCGGCCTTGACGGCCTGGCCGGCATCGCCGCGGGCTCATTTTCCCGAGACCAGGACAAGACGCTCGAGACGGGCCGCGCGCTCGGCCTTCCCCGGGAACGCCTCTACGCGAGCTACGAAGAAATGGCCCGGGCCGAATCCCAGCGCCCCGACGGCATCGACTTCGTCGTCATCGTGACCCCCAACGCCCAGCACTATCCCGTCGCCAAGGCCTTTCTCTCCCAGGGGATCAATGTCGTCTGCGACAAGCCCCTGACCTTCGAAGTGGCCGAGGCCGAGGAGCTCGGCATGCTGGCCCGCCAAAAGGGCCTCTTCTTCTGCGTCACCTATGCCTACACGGGCTACCCCGTCGTCAAGCAGGCCCGCGAACTCATAAGGCGCGGTGAAATCGGGGATATCCGCTTCGTCAACGCCGAATATCCCCAGGAGTGGCTCGCCTTGCCCCAGGAGCGCGAGGGCAGCAAGCAGGCCGCCTGGCGCGCCGACCCCAAGCAGTCGGGCAAATCGAATTGCGTCGGCGACATCGGGAGCCATGTCGAGAACATGGTCTCCTACATGACCGGCCTCGAGATAAGCTCGCTCTGCGCCAGGCTCGACACCTTCGTGCCCGGACGCCTGCTCGACGACAACGCCAGCATCATGTTGAACTATCAGGGCGGCGCCAAGGGTCTCTATTGGACGAGCCAGATCGCGGTGGGCTTCGACAACGGCCTGCGCGTGCGGGTGCTCGGCTCCAAGGGTTCGATCCAATGGTCCCAGGAGAACCCCAACTACCTCGTGCTGTCGAAGCTCGGCGAGCCGACGGTCACGCTCTCGCGCGGGCGCGACGGCTTCTATCCCCACGCGCAGTCCTACTCCCGCATCCCCGCCGGCCATCCCGAGGGCTATTTCGAGGCCTTCGCCAATGTCTACAAGACCTTCATCACCGCGCTCGCCAAGAAGAAGAGCGGCTTGCCGCTCGGCGAGGATGATCTCGACTTCCCGACCGCCGAGGACGGCGCCTCAGGCGTCAGGTTCATCGGCAAGTGCGTCGACAGCTCCCGCAAGGGCGCCGTCTGGCTCGACTATTGAAGGAGAATGCCATGTCCCGACCAGTGACACTTTTTACCGGCCAGTGGGCCGACCTCGGCTTCGAGGCGCTCTGCGCCAAGGTCGAGTCCTTCGGCTACGACGGCCTGGAGATCGCCTGCTGGGGCGACCACATGGACGTAAGGCGCGCGGCGACCGAGCCGAAGTACGCGGAGGAGCGCAAGGCGACCCTCGCCAAGCACGGCCTCAAATGCTGGGCTCTTGGAGCGCACCTGTCCGGCCAATGCGTCGGCGACCTTTGGGACCCCAGGCTCGACGGCTTCGCTCCGGCCGAGCACAAGGGCAGACCCGAGAAGATCCGCGAATGGGCGATCCAGGAGATGAAGTACACGGCCCGGGCGGCCAAGAACATGGGCTGCAAGACCGTCACGGGCTTCATGGGTTCCCCCGTCTGGAAGTATTTCTACTCTTTCCCCCAGACGAGCGACGAGATGATCGCGGAGGCCTTCGAGGAGATCAGGCGGCTCTGGACGCCCATCTTCGACGAGTTCGACTCATGCGGCGTCAAGTTCGCCCTCGAGGTGCACCCGACCGAGATCGCCTTCGATTACTACACCGCGCAACGCCTCCTCGAGGTCTTCGAGCGCCGGCCGACCCTCGGCTTCAACTTCGATCCGAGCCACCTCGTCTGGCAGGGCCTGAAGCCCCACCTCTTCGTGCGCGACTTCGGCGATCGGATCTACCACGTGCACATGAAGGACGCGGCCGTGACCCTCGACGGGCGTTCGGGCATCCTCGGTTCGCACATCGCGTTCGGCGACACACGGCGGGGCTGGAACTTCCGCTCCCTCGGGCACGGCGACGTCGATTTCGAGAACATCGTCCGCGAGCTCAACGCGATCGGCTACCAGGGGCCGCTCTCGGTCGAGTGGGAGGATTCGGGCATGGAGCGGGAATACGGCGCCCGGGAAGCCCTTGCATTCGTTCGTAAGGTGGATTTCGCGCCTTCGAACGTCGCCTTCGACGCCGCGATGCAGAAATGAGCGACGTCCTGGTCAGGACCTCGGGCATCAGCAAGGAGTTCTCGTCCGTGCGGGTGCTCGACGACATCTCCATCGAGATCCGCAAAGGGGAGATACTAGGCATCATCGGGGAAAACGGGGCCGGGAAATCGACGTTCATCAAGATTCTCTCGGGCATCTACACGCCCACGCAGGGATCGATCGAGTTCGACGGGCGGAGGGTCGAGCTACGCGACGCCGCGGCGGCCAAGCGGATCGGCGTCAGCCTCATCCCCCAGGAGTTCAATCTCGTCGAGACGCTCAATGTCTACGAGAACATCTTCCTCGGCGAGGAGCTGCGCACGCGCGGCGGTCTCCTGGACCGGCGCGGCATGATCGCCCACACGCGGGAGCTCATGAAGGAGCTCGGCGCCGCGGTGGATCCGAGCGCCAGCATCCGCACGCTCAGCGTCGCGCAGAAGCAGATGGTCGAGATCGCCAAGGCGATCAAGATCGAATCGCGGCTCCTCATCATGGACGAGCCGACCACCGTGCTCACCGTCCATGAGATCGATATCCTTTTCGCCCTCATGCGACGCCTCAAGGGAAAGGGCGTCACCATCGTCTACATTTCGCACAAGCTGAAGGAGGTGCGGAGCGTCTGCGATCGGGTGATGGTTCTGCGCGACGGCCGTTTCATCTGCCTCGAGACGACCGACGCGCTCGAGATCGACGAGATGGCCCGGCGCATGGTGGGGCGGGAGCTCAATCAGATATTCCCGCCGAAGCGCAAGGCGGAGGGCGAGGTGGCATTCCGCGTCGAGGGCCTGGCCGTGCCGGGCTTGGTGGCCGGCCTGAGCTTCGAGATCCGCTCGGGCGAGATCCTCGGCTTCGCCGGGCTCATCGGAGCGGGCAGGACCGAGCTTGCCGAGGCCATCATGGGCATCCGCCGCGTCTCGGCCGGCCGAATTTTCGTCGGCGGCCGCGAGCTCCGGATCCGCAAACCGGCCGACGCGGTGAAGGCTGGCATAGCCTACCTCTCCGAAGACCGGCAGGGGGCCGGCATCATCACGTCCTTCGCGGTCCACAAGAACGTGACCCTCGTCTCGCTCGGCGACTACGCGCGGCCCCTCATCAGCCGCGCGAAGGAACTGGAAAAGACGCGCTTCTACGTCGACCGATTCGAGATCAAGGCTCCGTCGCTCGACGCCCGCCTCGAGAACCTGTCAGGCGGCAACCAGCAGAAGGTCTCGCTCGCCAAGAGCCTCGACACCGATCCCAAGGTGCTCATCGTCGACGAGCCCACGCGCGGCGTCGACGTGAAGGCCAAGCATGACATCTACGCCTTCATCCGCGAACTCGCCGACCGCGGACTCGCGGTCATGTTCATCTCGAGCGAGCTCGAAGAGGTCATGGGCATGTGCGAGCGGATCGTCGTGATGCGCGAGGGGAGGGCCGCGGGTCAGGTCGAAGGCGGACATATCACCGAGGAGGAGATCATGTATTACGCGATGGGCATCAAAGAGGGAGTTTGAAGATGCGCAAGAGCCTGCCCTTCGGTCTCAAGACCGAGAACCTGCTGTCCCTGGGCGCCCTCGTCGTCCTGTTCGTGCTTTCGTCGATCGCGAGTCCGTACTTCCTCCAGTTGCGGAACCTGCTCAACATCCTGAAACAGGTGTCCTTTTCCGGCATCATCGGGCTCGGCATGGCCTTCGTCATCATCGCCGGCGGGATCGACCTTTCTGTGGGGTCGATGACCGCCTTCATCGGGGCGATCGCCATTCTCATCGTGAACTGGCTCGGCGGCGGCTTCTGGGCGATCGCGGCGGCCTGGATCGGCGCCATGATCCTCGGCGCGGTCGCGGGCCTCTTCAACGGCATTCTGGTCACGAAGGGCCGCGTGGCGGCCTTCATCGTCACCCTCGGCACCATGGCGATCTTCCGCTCCCTGACGCTCTACATCGGCAACGCGGGACAGTTCATCTCGAACAGCGACGCGTACGGCAACATGGGCATGAGCTCGGTCCTCGGCGTGCCGACGGCGGTGTGGGTGTTCTTCATCCTCGCCTTCCTCCTGAGCGGGCTCCTCAACCGCACGCGCTACGGCCGCTACGTCTGCGCCGTCGGCTCGAACGAGAAGGTGGCCGCCTACGCGGCGATCGACATCGACAAGATCAGGATGCTCACCTACGTCATCACCGGCGTCATGGTCGGCGTCTCGGCCGTGCTCCTGTCCAGCCGGATGAATTCGGTCAACTCCTCCGACACGGCCGCCAACTTCGAGATGGACGCGATCGCCGCGGTCGTCATCGGCGGCACCCCCATGACCGGCGGCCGCGGCACGGTCTGGGGCGTGGTGATCGGGGCGGTCATCATCGGCATGATCAACAACATGCTCAACATGCTGAGCGTCAGCGCCTATCTGCAGGGTACGGTGAAGGGTCTGGTGATCATAGCGGCGGTTTTCATTCAGCGTGGTTCGGCCCGCTCGCGAAACGGAGGCTGAAGCCCGCGCGCGTCAGGATCGTTTTCGGGAACCGGGGATGACCGCGCCGTCGGCGATGGTTTCCCGCGGCATAATCTCGACAGGAATTACAGGAGGAAGTCATGAAGAAGATGCTCTTCGTCATGCTCGCGGCTCTCGCGCTCTTCGCCATGCCGGCGATGGCGCAGAAGGTGAAGATCGGCATATCGATTCCGAGCGCAGACCATGGCTGGACGGGCGGTCTCGTGTACTACGCCCAGATGGCCATCAGAGACATCAAGGCCAAGGACAAGAGCGTCGAGTTCACCCTCGCTCTCGCGGACTCCCCGCAGAAGCAGGTGTCCGACGTCGAAGATCTCATGGTCAAGGGCATCAACGCCCTCGTCGTGCTC
>JAJXZP010000121.1 GCA_021779995.1 bacterium
CTCGCGGCCGCTCTCCCGCTCGCGGCGGCGGCTGCCGAGGTGCTCGCAGCGGCTCTCGCGCTCACGGCCGTTCCCGCGCTCGCGACGCCTAGGTTCGCGGCGGCGGCGGCCGAGGCGCTCGCCGCGGCAGGCGGAGCGACCGCTCGCGGCAGCTCCATGATCGTGATGCCGGAGGTGGGGATCTCGATGATGCGAGAGATCCCGACGACCGAGAGCTGCGTCGAGAAGAGGACATAGAAGGGCAGGTCGGAGGCGATGATGTCGCTGTCGAGATCGCCCACCGCGGCTATGTCGACGACCGAGTCGAGGACGCTGCCGTTGGCCTCGAGCGCGCCCAGGACCTCCAGGGGCGTCCTTCCGAGCCTCTGCACGTCGTGGATGAGGTCGAAGCGCAGCATCGCGACGCCCCGGCCCTCGTCGCGGGCGGCTTCGATCTGCAGCGCTCCCGCCTCGAGGACGCGCGCGCTGCCCGGGATGGGGAAGCGGCGCATTTCCACGGCCTGGGCCTTGCGCTCCGGGGGCAGGTAGGAGGAGGCGAGCCCCGCGAGGGCCACCACCTCGTCGGAGATGTCGGCCTCGTTAGCGCGTTCGATATCATCGAGGAGGGACTTGAGCCGGTCGAAGCCGCCGAGGAGTATGTTCACGACCTCGGGATTCGGGACGAGGCTGCGCGAGCGGATGAGTTCGAGCACGTTCTCGAGCCGGTGGGAAAGTTCCTTGACGGTGACGAGCTCGAAGAAGCCCGCGCCGCCCTTTATGGAATGCGCCGCCCGGAAGACCCGGTTCACCAGCTCCTGGTCGATCTCGGGCGCGGCGCGCTCCATCTCGACGAGATCGTTCTCGACCGAGGCGAGGTTGTCGCCGGATTCCTCGATGAAGGAGACCAGGAAGCTTTCGTTCTGCATGGACGCTCCCTTCCGGCGCGTTAGTCGATCTCGAAGTGACGGTCGAGGCGCATGACCCTGAACAGCTCGACGATGTCGGGGGCGGCGCCGACGATGCGCAGCTTGCGTTCCGAGGCCCCCAGCGTGTTGGAGGCGGCGATGAGAAGGCCGAGCCCCTTGGAATCGATCATCTCCACGCCGGACATGTCGACGGTGAGATTCCCGGCCGAGGAGGCGATGAGCTCCTTCAGCTCGGCCTTCATCGCGTCGACCGTGGCGACCACGATGTCGCGTCCCGCGCGATAGCTCGGATTTTCGTTCATGCCTGGCTCCCTCCGTCGATCCGCCGCTCGAAGACGACCGTCCGACCCTCGTCCTCGAAGCGCAGGCGGTCGGAGTAGCGTTTCATTATAACGATTCCATTGCCGTGTTCAAGGCGCGCCTCGGCGCGCCGGCTGCCTCCCCGGACGATCCTGAAGCCCCGGCCCTCGTCGCTCACCCGGCCCGCCGCGAGGTCTCCCCGTATCCGCAGCTCGAAATGGACGCGCTTCGAGCCGTCGAGACCGCTGCCGTGCTCGACGGCGTTCGCGAGGGCCTCCCGGCAGAGCAGTTCGAGCGCGAAGCGGTCCGAAGAATCGGGTAGGGCGGCCAGAGCCGCGCGCACGCGGCCGCAGAGCGCCTCGGCCTCGGCGACGGAAGCGGCTAGGTCGACCGCGAAGGACAGCTCGATCATGCCTCGCACACCAGGAGGAGCCGGTCGTCGCCGGCGGGATGCCGAGCGCCCGGGGAGGCTCCCGCCGCTGCCAGGGCCGCCTTGAGCGGCAGCTCGCCGAGAGCGGCGACGCGTTCGGCCAGCCGCTCCATCCCTTTCTTCCAGGAGATGCCCGCGGCGAAATCCTCGACGAGACCGTCGGTGTACATCCAGAATCGCGTGCCGGGGCCGGCGGGCATGGAGGCCGCCTCGAAGACGGGCGCGTCGAAGACTCCGAGAATGTCGCCCTCGGCGCGGAAGAGCTCGACCGAACCTTCCGGGCGGCTGACGATCACGGGCAGATGCCCGGCCGAGACGAGGGTGGCCGAGGCCGAGGCGCGGTTGATCGTGAGATAGGAGGCGGTGATGTGCCGGCCCTCGCTCAGGAATTCCTTCATGAAGGTGTTGATTCTGCGAAGAGTCTCGTCGGGCTGATTGAGGAGGCTCGCGTTCTCGCGGAAGAGCGCCTTGAGCGCCGAGGAGAGGAAGCTCGTCTCGATGCCGTGGCCCGCTATGTCCGCGACGAAGTAGCCGTAGATCGAGAGGCCCAGACGGATCACGTCGTACTGGTCCCCGCCGGCCTCCTCGGCGGGCTCGTACTCGACGGCGCAGCGGGCCTCGGGCATGGCGTCGAGGTCCGTCAGGAAGCTCTGGTGGGCCTCCCGCAGGGCCGCGAGCCTCAGCCGCTGCGATTCCAGGACCAGGCGGTTGGCGTTCCGGAGCCTGAGGTGGATGCGCACCCTGGCGACTATCTCGGCGGCGTCGAAGGGCTTGGTGATATAGTCGACCCCGCCGATGGACAGGCCCCGGACCTTGGCCTTGGAGTCGCCGAGGCTCGTCACGAAGATGACGGGAATCTCCTGCGCGGCCGCGTCCTCCTTGAGGAGCCGGCACACGGCGAAGCCGTCCGTGTCGGGCAGCATGATGTCCAGGATGATGAGATCAGGCGCGAGTTCGCGCGCCTTGGCCAGCCCCTCGCCGCCGGTGCTCGCGGAGAGGAAGCGAAAGCCGCTTCGTTCGAGGATGGCCCGAAGGAGGATGACATTAGTCGGCTCGTCGTCGATGACGAGAATCGAGAAATCCGGGCGTCCCCCGATCCGAGGTCCGAAGGTTTCGTCCGCGCCGCCGTCCATGATACGGCAGTATCGTTCCTCGACAGAAAGATGGCAATGGGCTATGCTATACGGAAATCTGCTGTGGAGGCTGTGCATGAATTTTCTCTGCGTGGACGACTCGGCTACTCTCCGTAAGATCGTATCGATGAGCCTGACGCAAATCGGCCACACGGTTTCCGAGGCCGAGAACGGCAAGCTGGCCCTTCAGGCCCTTGCGGTCCAGAAGCCCGATTGCATCATCCTCGATATCAATATGCCCGAGATGGGCGGCATCGAATTTCTCGAAGAGCGGGCGAAGACTCCGGCCTGGAAATCCATCCCGGTGATCGTGCTCACGACCCAGGACGAGGAGCCGCTCCGGGCCAAGGCCATGGGGCTCGGCGCGAACGGCTTTCTCGCCAAGCCCTTCCAGAAGGAGCAGCTACAGGCGACGATCAAGCAGATCGTCGGCGCCTAGGGCCCGCCTTCGGCCGGCTCGCACGTCAAGCGCATGAATAAGCTCATATCGTCGCTCGCCTCGCTCCGCGATCCGGCCCGGACCTCCCGCCGCGGCAAGGCCGGCGGCTATTCGCTCGCCGCGGCCGCGGCGATTCTCCTCGCGGCCGCCGCCGCGCTCTGGAGCTCGGGTTCCGCGGCGGCCTCTTCCTTCGCTCCCCTCGCCCTCCTGGTCTTCGCGGCGGCGGCCCTGACGGGCGTCTCCCCTCGCCAGATGCTGGTCCTCGCGGGATCGGCCCTGGTCCTGGCCGTCCTGCCCGCGCTCTTCGCTCCGGCGTCGGCGTCGGCCGGCGGCGCGCCGGGAGGCCTCGCGTTCGCCCTGGCTTCGGTGATCGTCGGCGGGATCCTGGCCTACCTCGGCGCGGCCGTCCATCTCGCGATCGGGGACGAGCGCCGCTCCGAGGCGGCGGCCGAGCGCGAGCGCTTCGAGGCGGCCCTCCGATCGGTCCGCCGGGCCCGGGACGGGGCCTACGAGACCGGCGTCGGCATCGCCGCGGCGGTGGCGGAAACCATAGCCTCGCTCCATAAGCTGGAAGGCCTCGTATCGGGCACGGTGGACGGCATCGAGGTCCTGAGCCAGGCCCTCGGCGAGACCTCGACTTCGAACGAGCGGATCGTCGAGTCCCAGGCCCGGGTCAAGGAGGTCCTCGCCTCGTATTCCGGCGAGGTCGCCGCGGAGTCGGCCTCGGTCCAGGCCATGGCGGGCTCGGTCTCGACGATGGCCGAGTCCTCGCGCAGAAAACGCGAGCAGGTCGCGAATCTGCTCGGGCTCTCGGGCGGGGCCGAAGCCAAGCTCTCCTCCATCCGCACGGCGGTCGATCGCATGATCGCCTCGGTCGGCAAGGTAGGAGAGATGAGCGGACTCATCGCCGAGGTCGCCGACCGGACCAACCTCCTCGCCATGAACGCCTCGATCGAGGCGGCCCACGCCGGGGCGGCGGGCCGGGGCTTCGCGGTCATCGCCGCCCAGGTGCGCGCCCTCTCGGTCGAGGCCGCCGACCGCTCGCGGGTCATCGCGGCCACCCTCGCGGAGACCAGAGCCTCGATCGCCGAGACCGACTCGGCCGCCGGGGAGGCGATCTCGTTCTTCCGGAGCGTGACCGTCGAAATCCGGGGCCTCGCCGCGATGTTCGAGGACTTGCTGACCGGCATGCAGTCCATGTCCTCGGACTCGGCGGGAATCCTGGAATCGATCAAGCGCATCGGGCACATGAACGAAGGCACGAAGGAGGCCGTCGCCACCTCGGAGACGAGCATAGGCCGGGCGGAGACCTCCCTGAGGACGGTCATGGAGCTGTCCGGGACCATCCGCAGCGACGCCAACTCGATGATGCGGGCCTTCGGCGAGATGCGCACCGTGGCCGAGCGCGTCAGGGAGCTCGGGGGCCGCAACCTGGAGCATATCGAGGTCCTGAAGAAGGAGCTGGGCGGGGCTTAGCGTCCTAGTCGGGCTCGACACTCGGCGACGACTCTTCCTTGTCCATGAGCCGCTCGGATATGGCGAACAGCTCCTCCTCGCATTCCAGAGCCGTCGCGAGCACTCGGGGATCGAAACAGGTGCCCATCTCTTCGAGGATTTTCAGCGATTTTCCGTGCGGGAAGGAGGCCTTGTAGGGCCGCCGGGAGCGCAGGGCGTCGTAGACGTCGGCGAGGGCCATGATCCTTCCGGCGAGGGGTATGGACTCGCCGGACAGGTTGCGAGGATAGCCCGAACCGTCCCAGCGCTCGTGATGGCAGTAGGCCACGTCCATGGCGATGTCCAGGAAGGAGTTCGAGCCGAGCAGCTCGCTCGCCTGCTTGAGCGCCCGGAACCCCAGGTAGGCATGGCGGCGCATGACGAGAGCCTCCTCGGCGCCGAGGGGGCCGGGTTTGAGGAGGATGCTGTCCGGGATGCCAACCTTGCCGATGTCGTGCAGGGGGGCGGACTGCGCGAGACGATCGATCATCGACGGGGACAGCATCTCCTCGAAGCCCGGCTTGTCCGCGAGATGCCGGGCTATCATCCGCACATACTCGGCGGTGCGCTGGATGTGGTTGCCCGTCTCGGGGTCGCGGAACTCCGCCAGGGTGCCGAGGCTCGTGAAGGTCACCGCCTGGGTGAGCTCCAGCTCCTTCGTCCGTTCGAGCACGATCTCCTCGAGGTGGTCGCGGTGCCGCTTGAGCTCCAGGTGGTTCCTGATCCGCATCTTTACGAGGGAGGGGCTGAAGGGCTTGGTGATATAGTCCAAGGCGCCCAGCTCGAGCCCCTTGGACTCGCTTCTCTCGCTGTCGAGCGAGGAGAGGAAGAGCACGGGGATGTCTCGCGTCTCCCGCCCGGCCTTGAGAGCCGAGATGACCTCGTACCCGTCGATGCCCGGCATGACGATGTCGAGGAGGATGAGGTCGGGCAGGGGAGCGGCTTCCAACCGCCTGAGCGCCTGCTCCCCGCTCGTGGCCACGACGATGTCGTAGCTGTTCTTGAGAATTTCGGCGAGCAGGCGGATGTTCTCGGGCGAATCGTCGACGATCAAGATTCTGGACATCGAGCCCGGTTCGACCGTGCCGGGGCCGAGCCGGGAGATCGAAGTCCGGATGGAATCGCTCATCGTGCTCATCTCCGTACCAGGCGGCGTGTGCGCGGCAACAACATGAGTTCCGTTTCTCCAGGTAGAACGAGGTGCGACGGTTTATAAATCACTTTTCCCTAAAATACCGATTCCCGCCCGGGAGGGCAAGCCGCCTCGGCCGCCGGGCGGCTCCAGGCCGGGGTTAGGCGGCCGATCTCTCCCGGCGACCGTCAGGGGGCGCCGCGCAGGCTTGTCGCGAGAGCTCGCAGCGCCGCGAGGGCGGCATCCATGTCGTAGCGGCGCACGCAGTCCTCGAGGGCGGCGGTCGCCGCTTCCCCGAAGGCCTTCCCGAGAGAGTCTTTTAGTTCGCCTAACGCGTCAACCGCCGCCGCGGATCCGCGCTCGAGCAGGCTCCCGAGCAGCTCGAGCTCGGCCAGCAGTTTCCCGTCCGCGACGGGGCCGGCGAGGCGGAGGCCGGCGCCGCCCTGGCCCGGGGC
>JAJXZP010000224.1 GCA_021779995.1 bacterium
GGGACGATGCCGAAGAATACGCGCACCGCCGCCAAGGCGAGCGCGAGGATGACGATGCTCACGAGCATGAAGGGAAGAAGCTTTCCCACGATGAGTTCGCCCTTCCTGAGCGGACTCACCATAAGCTGCTCGAGCGTCCCCACCTCCTTTTCCTTCACGATGGCCAGCGAAGTCAGGATGATCGTGAAGATCATGGCCAGGAGAGCGAAGATGCCCGGAACCATGAAAAGGCGGCTTTTCAGCTCCGGGTTGTACCAGACCCTCGTGCGGGCGTCGACCGAGGGCAGGGCTATGCGGATCGGCGCCGCGCCTGCCCCGATTCTCCGGCCATAGGCGTCGGTCACCGACACGGCGTAGGACAGCGAGACCGCGGCCGTATTCGATCGCGACCCGTCGACGAGAATCTGCAGCTCCGGGCGGCGCCTCGCGTCGAGATCGCTGCCGAAGGAGGGAGGGATCGAGACGCCCACTTCGGCCGAGCCGTCATCCAGGTCGCGCGAGAGTTCCTTCTGCGAGCCCGGCGAGGCCACGAGGCGGAAGGCCGCCGAGTTCTCGAAGACCGCCGTCAGCTCCCGGCTCCGCGGGCTCATATCCTGATCGAGCACGGCCAGCGGCACGTCGCGCACATCCATGTTCGCGGCGTAGCCGAGGACCAGCACCTGCATGACGGGGGCGAAGAAAAGCATGGCGCGCATCTTCTTATCGCGCCTCAGCTGGATGAGTTCCTTGCGTACGACACTCGATATCCTGCCCACCTCGTCATCTCCTCGAGCGCACGAATCTGGCCGCGCTCAACGCTATCGTCACCGCCGCATAGATCACGAGGGCGAGACTCGGCCGCCAGAAGGTGACGATGCCCGTGCCCTTCACCAGGATCGATTGCAGAATTTGTATGTAATAGGTCGTGGGGAATGCGTGCGCGAGAACCTGAATGACGAATGGCATGTTGCGGAGCGGAAACACGAAGCCCGACAGCGTGAAGGTAGGAACGAGGGTCGTCATCGTGGCTATGAGGAAGGCCACCTGCTGGGTTTCGGCGATAGTCGAAATGAGAATGCCGAGCCCGAGGCAGGCCAGGATAAAAAGACCGGTCGTCGCGACGAGGGCGAGAATGCTGCCCTTGACCGTGACTCCGAAGAGTAGGGCCGCGGTGACGAGTACGGTCGTCGCGGACACGGCGCCGACCCCCGCGTACGGCAGGGTCTTGCCCACGATGAACTCAGCAGCTCCGACGGGCGAGACCATGATCTGCTCCATCGAGCCCGTCTCGCTCTCGCGGACGACCGACAGCGATACCGATACCACCGCGGTGATGATGAGGATGAGGGCGACGAGCCCGGGCACGAGAAAGACGACGCTCCGCAGGTCCTGATTGAACAGGACTCTGGGCCGGATATCGATAGCCGGCGAGGCCATCGCCGAAACCGGCAGACTCGCAGCCTCGACGGCGGCCCGATCCTGGCCGAATCGCAGGCAGAGACCCTCGATGTAGCCGATGACCGTCTGCGCGCGCGTGCCGTCGCTGCCGTCGACCAGGATCTGCACCGGAGCCCGAGTCCTTCGCTCGAGGTCGCGGGCGAAGCCGGGAGGAATTTCCAGGACGGCCGCTGCCGCTCCGGAGTCCAGGAACCGGCCTTCGCCCCGCGGCGAACCCGGATCGCCTGCGGGCACGAAGTCGCCCGTGGCGAAAAACGCGGCGGTCAGGGCCCGGCTCTCCGGACTCCTGTCCAGATCGCGGACGGCGAGCGGCACGTTCTTCACGTCCAGGCTTACCGCATAGCCGAACATGACGAGGAGGAAGAGGGGCAGGCCGAGCAGGGCGCCCAGGCTCGCCGGATCGCGGATGATGTGGCGAAACTCCTTGCGGGCGATCGCCGAGATCCGGTGGTTCATCGCTCGACCCCTCCTTGTTTCTCGGAGACGACGCGGATGAATACATCCTCGAGCGACGGCCTTATCGCCTGCACGCGGGCCTGCGCCAAGCCTGCCGCGGCCAGGGCCGCTCCCACGATCTCGGCCCGCGCGCCCGGCACGAGGGTGACGTGCAGGCGCGAACCGAAAAGCGCGGCCGCCTCGACAGCCTGGATGCCGCCGAGCGCCTTCATGGCGCGATCGGGCTCGCCGCACTCGATCTCCAAAAGGAGGCCCGGATGATGCGCGGCCTTCAGCTCGCCGGGCGTGCCCGCGGCGACCATCCGGCCGTCGCGCATGAGCGAGACGGTCGAGCAATACTCGGCTTCGTCCAGATAATGGGTGGTCACGAGCACGGTCGCCCCGGCTGCGGTGAGATCGTAGATGATGTCCCAGAAGATGCGTCGGGCCAGAGGATCGACGCCGGCCGTGGGCTCGTCGAGGAAAAGCAGCTGAGGCCGATGCAGCAGGGCGCAGCCCAGGGCCAGGCGCTGGCGGTATCCTCCCGGCAGCTCCTTCGCCAATTCGCGCGACCGTTCCCCGAGACCGGTCAGGGCCAGGACCCGGTCGCTCTCCCGATGCACGCGGTTTTTCGGAATGCCGTACAAGCCCGAATAGAACTCGATGTTTTCCCGAACCGTGAGATCTTCGTACAGCGAAAACTTCTGCGACATGTAGCCGATGCTGCGCTTGATCGACTCGGCCTCCGAAGCGACGTCGAAACCGGCCACGCGCGCCCTCCCCCCGCTCGGGGCGAGGAGTCCGCAGAGCATGCGGATCGTCGTGGACTTCCCCGCCCCGTTGGCGCCGAGCAGCCCGAACACGCTGCCCCTCGGCACGACGAAGGATACTTCGTCCACGGCCACGAAGGAGCCGAAACGCCTCGTCAGCTTTTCCGCCACGATCGCGTCGCTCATGGCGCGCCCGCCTGCGCTTCGGAGGCGGCATCGGCGCCTCCGCCATCGGCGCCTCCGGCCTCGCCGCCGCCGGCGTCGCGGAGCGTCGCACGCGCCAATTCCCAGGCGACGAGCGAGCGCGTCCGATCGAGCCGCGCCGAAAGCAGCGAGGCTTCCGCGTCTGACAGCTCCGATGCCAGGGCGATGCCGGCCGTATAGCGGTCGCGCTGCACGCGGACATTCTCCTCGGCCAGGTTCACCGCCGCGGCGGAGGAGACGAACCGATCGCGCGCCTTTTCAAGGTCGAAGCGCGCCTGGACAAGCTCGAGCGTCAAGGAGTCGCGCATCTGCACCAGCTCTTCCCGGGCCTGCGCGGCCTGCGCGCGGGCGTCCTCGATCTGGGCGAGCGCCGCGGGCACCTGTCCCAGATCGAAACTGGCGACGAGCCCGACGTCCCAGAGAAACTCGAAACCTGAGCGCTGGGGAAAGGCCTTGGGATCGGGGTCGGCGTACGCCACGTCGCCGGTGAGATAGACCGAGGGCCTGAGCGAGGAGCGGGCCTGGGCCTCGGCGGCCTCATGCACGGCGATCCGCGCCCGGGCTGCGTCGATTTCCGGCCGCCTCGCCAGAGCGGTATCGAGAAGCCCGCCTCCCGCGGCATCGGACAGGGGGGCTGTATCGCCGGGATCCATGCCGATCTCGGGCGTCCCGGGAAGCCGCGCGGCCGTCGGCGCGTTCCAAGGAAGCCCCATCAGGATATTGAGACGCGCCCTCGCGGCGGCCAAGTCCGTTGCGGCGGCTCTCCTGCGCACGCCCGCCTCGACTTCCTGCATCTCCCAGGAGAGCAGCTCGTTCTTCGTTCCCGTCCCTTGGGCTAGGCGGCGCTCGGCGTCCTTCCGGTGGGCGGTCACCGCGGCGAGGTTTTCCGCTACGGCCTTTTCGCTTTCGGTGGCCAAGACGAGGTACCACCAGGCCTGCTCGGTGGCCGCCCCCACCGCTCGCCGCCGCGACAAAGCCTCGGCGCGGGCCGATTCCGCGGCGGCTCCGGCCGCTGAGATACCGGCGGCGATCCGGCCGCCGGTGTACAGCGGCTGCTGCAACGCGATGCGGAAGCTCGTCGAGTCCTGAAGCGGCGCCGGCAGGCTGATCGTGCTGCCGGCGGGAGCGGGAAAGGGAACGCTGATCGTGCCGGGCTCTATCGGACTGGAGTGCGTATATCCCGCGGAGGCGACGAGGCTCGGCGCGTACTGCCGCTCCGCGACGGAACGGCTCGCCCCGGCCGCGCGCAGGGCGTCCAAAGCACCCGCCAGGACCGGGCTCGCCGAAAGCGCCCGTTCCACCGCGGAACGCAGGTCCACGGTCAGCGCCGCGGCCGGCGCGGCTCCCCCGCCGGCCGCAGCGCCACGCACCTGCCCGGCCGTCGGTGCAGCCGTCGCTCCGGCAAAAGTTCCAGCCATCGGTGCAGGCGTCGGTGCAGCCATCGGTCCAGCCATCGGTGCAGCCGTCGACCCAGCCGTCGATGTAGGCATCGATGCAGCCGTCCCTCCGGCAAACATTCCGGCGACCGGCGTATCGCCGGCCGCAAAGGCCATCGGCACCGCAAACGTCGCTGCCAGGGCTGCGAACAAGGTCAGCGCCGAGGCGCGCCGATTCAAGCGGAGTGTGGCCGTTTTCATGTTTCGCTTTTCTCCTTGCGCGGCTGCGCCGTCCCGGTACCGCTCACGGCATGGATGAAGACATTCTCCAAGGTCGCGGGCGCGACCCTGAGCTCGTCGACCGGAAGACCGGCCTGGCCGAGCCGGGCCGATATCGCCCTGCGCCCCGCTTCCTCCTCCCGCACCAAGAGAGCGAGGCGATCGCCGAAGGTCTGCATCCCCGCAAGCTCGGGCAGGCCTTCTAGGAGAGCGGCGGTCTTCCTGGTCTCGGCGCAGGGCAGTTCGAGCACGACGAAGGGCAGCGAATCCTTCAGGTCGGCTGGCGATCCGAAGGCGAGGAAGGAGCCTGAGTTCATGAGCCCCACCTCGGAGCATCGCTCGGCCTCGTCGAGATACGGCGTGGCCACCACGAGCGACATGCCGTTCGCCAAGAGCTCGGCCAGGATGGCCCAGAACTCGCGCCGCGAGATGGGATCGACTCCCGTCGTCGGCTCGTCGAGCAGGAGGAGCTCGGGCTCGTGGACGAGGGCGCAGGCGAGCGCGAGCTTCTGCTTCATGCCGCCTGAGAGTTTTCCGGCGGCGCGCCGCCGAAACGGCGCGAGGCGGGTCATCTCGAGCAGCCGATCGCGCCGCGCTTCGAAGTGATCGAGGCCGTGGATCTCGGCGAAAAACGAGATGTTCTCGTCGATCGATAAATCGGCATACAGGCTGAAACGCTGGGAGAGGTAGCCCATGCGAGCCTTCGCCTGGACGCTGCGCGGGGCGGAGCCGAAGACCTTCACCTCGCCCGCGTCCGGCGCGAGCAGCCCGGCGAGCAGCCGGATCGTCGTCGTCTTGCCCGCGCCGTCGGGGCCGACCAGGGCCAGGGAAGCTCCGATCGGAAGATCGAAGCCGAGGTCGCGCAGGGCCTCGGCCTCACCGAAGCGTTTGCTCAGGCCGCTGACCTCGAGAGCCTTCGTCGACATGCTTCCGCCCTAGTTCCCCGGCATGAGGATCTGCGCGTCGGCCGGCATGCCCGGCTTGAGATCGCCGCCCCCATCGCCGAGATCGAGCTTCACCGCGAAGACCTGTTTCACGCGCTCGTCCTTGGTCTGCACATTCTTGGGCGTGAACTCCGCCTTCGGCGAGATGAACGACACCTTCCCAGGGAAGGTCTTCCCCGGGAAGGAATCGACGGATATCCTCGCGGTCTGGCCGAGCGAGATGTGGCCGATCTCCGTTTCGGGGATGTAGATGGTGAGGCTGAGCGAGCCGAGATCGGCGAGGGTGGCGATGCCCGTTCCCACCATGGCCAACTCGCCCGGCTCGGCGAGGCGTTCGAGCACCGAGCCGTCGATCGGCGCCGTGATCTCGCATTCGGCGAGTGATTTTTCCGCTAGCCGCGCCGCGAAACCTGCCTGCTCGAGACGGGCGCGCGCGGCTTCGAGTTCCTCGGGACGCGCGAAGGATTCCAGTTTCAGCAGAGCCTGGGCCGCCGATTCGCGCTGAGCCTTCGCCGTCCCCAGCCGCGCCACGGCGTCGTCGCGCTGCTGCAGCGTCGCGCTGCCCGAGGCCGCGAGATCGCGCATCCGCGCCGCGTCGGTTTCGGCGAGGCGCAGGTTCTCGTCGGCCTGATCGAGGCCGGCCTTGGCCTGCATGATATCCTCCGCCCTGGCACCGCCCACGAGCAGATCGAGCTGGGCCCGCGCCACGTCGACAGCCGCGCTCGCCTCGCCGAAGCGGAAACGGTAGGCCTGGGGATCTATTCGGGCGAGCACGGCCCCGCGCTTCACCGAGCTGCCTTCCACCGCGTCCTCTTCGACGACGATGCCGGCGACTTGTGAAGACACCCGCACCTCGGTAGCTTCGATGGTCCCCGAGGCCACGTAGCGGGTAGAACCGCTCGAACAGGCCCCGAGCATGACAAGCACAGCCGCCAGGCCCCCCGAACGCCGAAGGGCCCTTGCCGGCGAGCAGCCTCGTTTCATGGTACCTCCACAGGGTTCTGCGACCCGAAATGGACGGCATCGAAGAGCCGCCGCCCCTCCTCGCTCAAAATGCCGGTAAGCAATACGCTAATGACGGTTTGTAGGGCTTGATTGGGCGGAATTGGCAGGCTGAGCAAAAACTCGGGCCGAGCGATCTGCTCCGCTAACGAAATAGTGAGCGTAGCGGCCACGAAGGCATCGAGATCGCTTCGCACGTACCCTAGCTCCCGCCCTTCCGTGATGAGCCGCGCCAAGCGCGGAAACACTTTTTCCGCGCGGAGGCTCTGTATCTTCGCCCAGAGCCATGGCGCATCGTTCATGATATCGCGCATGAACACCGGGATAGCCGGCCGAATCGTTTCGTCGATTGCGTGAAAGGATGCCTGGAAGCGCTGCGGATAGTTTGCATTCGAGCTCGCGTCGAGAGCATCGAGCCTGGCGACCAATAGATCGATTCGTCGCGCTATCGCAGCCCCGCCAAGAATTTCCTTGCCTGGAAAATATTTATAGAGCGTGGCCTTGCTGATGCCGATCCCGGCGGCAATGGCTTCCATGGAGAGACTCGAAATACCGCGTTCGAAAAACAACGCGGTAGCCCTGTCGAGTATCTCCTCCCGTTTTTTGTCTTCCCGATCCGCCTGCATCTCGATTCCTTGATAATACAATCTATACGATTTGCGTACAAATCGTATAGATGATGCATTTCCTTTTCTCTTCTGTCAATATCCTTTCTTCGAGCTTGCCCCAGCCCACAAAGGCGGTGGTACGAAGGTTGTTGATGACTCAGAATGGGCCCCGTCCGAGCTGTCGAGGAATCGAACGGCGATGAGATTCCATTTGTGCTTGGGCCGCTAACCTCATATACTAGGGCAGCTATCGCACGAGGGGAAAATGGACGTAATCGATCTGAGCCATACCATCACCGGCTCGATGCCCGTATATCCCGGAACCGAAGCCCCGGACATCAGCGACGCGACGACCATCCTCCGGGACGGCTTCGCGGAAAAGCTGCTCCGCTTCTACTCGCACACCGGCACGCACATCGACGCTCCGGCGCATATGGTGAGCGGCGCAAACACACTCGACACGCTGTCCATCGAAAACTTCATGGGGCCTGCCTGCGTCATCGATGTCTCGCCCGCGAAGCAGGGCCGAATCGAGGTTGCCGATATTCAAGCTGCCGTCACGGCCCGGACGATCGAGGCCTGCGACTTCGTTTTGCTTCGCTCGGGATGGTCCGCCTTCTGGGGGCACGAAAGCTACTTCGCGGATTACCCCCTGCTCTCGGAGGAAGCTGCCCTTTGGCTTTCAGCTTTTCCCTTGAAAGGCATCGGTATCGACATGATGTCCGTCGACCCCATCGGCAGCGCGAATTTCCCCATCCACAAGATTCTTTTCCGAAAGGGCATGCTGATCGTGGAAAATCTCGACAACTTGGCTCGCTTGGATGCGTCGGGCTTCGGTTTCTCCTGCCTGCCCCTCAAGTTCAGCGATGCGGATGGCTCGCCCGTCAGGGCCTGCGCCTTCCGGGTCTAAGGAGGTCGGGATGGAAGAGCACGGCGACACCCACAGCGCAATGTTCGAAGCGCGACGGATCCAGGCGAAAGCCCTGCGCCGGGCCTTGCTCCGCAAGATCACGTACGTCGCGCTCAACTCCGCGGCGGCCTACATCCCCCTCAATCTCGTCTACTTCATCTCGTCGTATACGGTCCATAAGTCCATCGTCATCGCTCGGGAGCCCTTCATCGTCACGGCGTTCATGGTCGTCTTCATCCTCCTCGCGGGGTCCCTCATCGATCTCGTCGAGTACGCAGCGCTCCGGATCGCCGCGGCCATCGCCTGGCGTCGGCCGGCTCGGGGAGCGCTCTGCTTCGCACGCCTCATCGAGTTCGGCGAGTCGATCGTCAGAAAACGAAACGGGCTCCTCGGGAAAGACGAAGAGGGCTTGTTTTTCCTGCGGAAGGGACGCCGGCTGCGGCTATGCGCCGAGCCCTATGCCGTCTCCTCACATGACAGATTGGGCGTCTTCACGCCCTTCATCCTGGGAAAAGTGAAGCTCAGGCCCTATCTTCAGATCGACGGCGCACACGAGCGCTTTATCGTAGACGTGATCTCTCCGAGAGATATGGTGGAACGATTAAGATGGACGGAGGAAGTCAAATGACCTTGGAGTCCCTGCGACTTTCGTGGAGCGAAGGCTGCAATATCGTGATCGGGCAGTCGCATTTCATCAAGACGGTCGAGGACCTTGGCGAAATCATGGCGTCGTCGGTGCCGGGCGCCGCCTGGGGTCTCGCCTTCAACGAGGCCTCCGGCCCCTGTCTCGTCCGCAGCGCAGGCAGCGATGAAAAGCTCGTCGCCGAGGCCATCCACTGCGCCCGGACAATCGGAGCCGGGCACAGCTTCTATTTGATCCTCGGGCAGGGCTGCTTCCCGATTAATGTGCTCGACCGCATCAAAAGCTGCCCCGAAGTCTGCAGCATCTTCTGCGCGACGGCCAATCCCCTCGAAGTCATCGTCGCGCGGACGGAACAGGGCGCCGGCATACTCGGCGTCATCGACGGTTTTTCTCCGAAGGGCGTCGAGGGACCGGCGGACAAGGCCGAGCGCTCCGCGCTCCTGCGTCGCTTCGGCTATAAATTCGCCTGAGCGCATTCCTGGAGGATAAAGTGGACACATCCAAGGATACCCTGGGTTTCATCGGCATAGGGGTCATGGGACGCAGCATGGCCGGGCATCTAGTGAAGGCCGGGTACAGGATCAAGGTATTCTCGCGAAGCAAGGAAAAGGCGCTCCCCCTCATCGAACAGGGAGCAGAGTGGGCCGATAGCCCCGCCGCCCTCGCTCCCGGCTGCTCGGCAATTTTCACCATGGTCGGCTATCCGACCGATGTCGAGGAAGTGTACCTCGGCCCCCAAGGACTCATAGCCTCGGCCTCGAAAGGAACCGTGCTCGTCGACATGACCACGAGCAGGCCCGACCTCGCGCGACGAATCGCGGAACGGGCCGCGGCGTCCGGTCTTCGCGCCCTCGATGCCCCCGTTTCGGGCGGAGACGTGGGGGCCAAGAACGCCACGCTCACCATCATGGTCGGGGGTACTCAACCCGATTACGAGGCGGTCGCGGGGCTTTTATCCCTCATGGGCAAGACCATCATCCTCCAAGGTCCCGCAGGTTCGGGCCAGCATGCGAAAATGGCCAATCAGATCGCCCTCGCCGGCAGTCTCATCGGAGCGGTAGAGGCGGTCATGTACGCCCGCGCCGCCGGCCTGGACCCGAGAAGGGTCCTGCAGAGCATAGGCTCCGGCGCCGCGGGCAGCTGGCAGCTCAACAACATGGTCCCGCGGATGCTCGACGGCGATTTCGAGCCGGGCTTCTACGTCAAGCACTATCTGAAGGACCTGCGCATCGCCCTCGATTCGGCGAAGGCCATGAAGCTCGCCCTGCCAATGCTCGTCTCGGCGGAGCGCCTTTTCGCCCTCTTGCAGGACAAGGGATACGGCGACAGAGGCACCCAGGCCATCTATCTTCTCTACGAACTAGGCCTCGTTCAGGAGGCCGCCGGTTGAAAGCCCGCCCTGCGCTGGAGCCGGCGCCCACGGCGATCGTATCGAATGGCCTCTTCGAATACGGCCGCTTCGGCGGATTCTTCGGACGGGCCAATATGCTGGATGCCGCTCGGGTGTTCAATTATCCGCTTCCCCGATTCGTCAAAAACTGGCGACTGAAGGAATGGCAGGCCTTCCAGCTCGGCAATGAGCGCTGGTTCGTTTTCACCGCCTTATATGACGTCAAGCTCTTCAGCCTGGCCTACGTCCAGATATACGATCGCCGCGAAAAACGTCGGTACGGCTTCGAACGGATCATTCCCGGGTCGGCGTTTACCTTCCCCGAAGAACTGAATGACTCTCGTGTCGCCTATCGCGGCTCGGGGACCTTCCTCGAATACACGGCAAACGCCGAACGTGGCGAGATGAAGATCGAGCTGGGTAGGAATAATTTCGACCGCGCGCGACGCTTTTCGGCATGCTTTCGCTTTTCATCCGACCCCAAATTTTCCGCACCACAATCGGTCTGCCTCCCCCTCGGCATGAACCGATCGATCTACTCCACAAAGCTGCTCATGCCGGTGGAAGGGGAACTCTCCATCGGCGGCGAAACCCATCTCTTCGAAGCCGATTCCGCCATGGGCGTGTTCGATGATCACAAGGGATACTACCCCTGGCGACTGCGGTACGATTGGGTCTCCGGCTTTGGACTAGACGCGAAGGGCCGGCGGATAGGATTCAACCTGACCGACAACCAGGTGCGCGACCAAGCTCGATATAATGAAAATTGTCTCTGGATCAACAACCGGATATGGCCCTTGCCGCCGGTCAAGGTTACTCGACCCCAAGGACCTGTGGGCGAATGGATCATCCAGGACATGGAAGGGATGGTCGATCTGATTTTCGTTCCAGAGGTGCCGAACGACATTACCTTGAAATTGGGAATTTTCCAGAGCGACTATCACGGCCCCTTCGGTTCATTTCGCGGGCTCATAAAGAACGGAGAAGGCGAAAAGATCAATGCCGACCTCCTATATGGCGCAGGAGAACAGCAATACCTGCGAGCATGAGGCCCAAACGACCGACCGGTGGCCGACCTCAAACCCGTATTGCCTACTCCGAATCTACAGTTGCCGACCGCTTCGTAGTTTTTCTTCGAATCTCTCCAAGTCCTTGCCCGTCAAGGGCGTCGCAATTTCTGTTTTTTTCGCCTGCCCGGCGTCCGACCCGGCGTCCGACCCGACGTCCGCCTCAGGCCGCACCGGGACCGCTGCCGCGCTCCCCCCGAGCCGCCGCTTGAGTTCCCTGAGCTCGGTCGCCGAAAATCTGACCCCGCCCAGAACATGTTCCTCGAAGCTCGCGCAGGCCGCCGGAGCTACCCTGCATGCAATAGTCAGAATAGTTTCGGCATATGCCCGTATCTCCTTCTGCGCATGTGCATCGAGGCGAAGCGCGAGGAAATGAAACAGATTGTTCAAATCGATCTGCCAATACCATTCCGTGTACAGCGAAAGCGGCAGATCGATCCGAGCTAGTTCGCGAGATATGCCGGCGTCCACCAGGCTTTTGTAGTCCGCATAGGCTGACCTCTGCCCTTCCTCGAGCTTGGCAATGACCGAGTCGGCGAGGGCCGTCTCGACAGGCGTGGATGCCCGTCCCTGCCGATTATCCTCGCTCTGGAACGCGACATCGCCGCGGCGAGGCAGGAAAAATTCGTCCTTCATCACCGAATAGCGGCCCGAAATTTCATTGACTCGCGCGGTGCGATGGCGTATCCATTGCCGAGCGACGAATATCGGCATCTTCGCGTGAAAAGTGAGGACCACCTGCTCGAACGGTGAGGTGTGTTCATTTCGCAGTAGATGATCGATCAAGGCAGCGTTCTCGCGGAAGGATTTTGTGCCTTGGCCATAGGAAACACGCGCGGATTGCACGATACGTTCATCGCCGCCCAGATAATCGACCAAGCGAACAAATCCTTTATCCAGAACGGGATATTCCTTGTCCAGAATTTCCTCTGCGGCCGGGACGATACAGTGTGCCATGGTTCTACCTCCAGGTCGTTCAATCTTTTTCCGGGAGTATAGCCAGAAATCTCCCGGCACGGACACCAGGGGCTGCGCCTTTCCTCCAATTCGCTTGACCAGAAACGGAATGCCGCGGAAAATGATCCCCCGGGGGCTGTCTTGTTCGAACTCAGCGATCACATTTTGGAACAGATTCTCTTCGCCATGGAGGATCAGGAAAACGCCACCGTCGTTGACCTGGATTCGGGCGAAGTACTCCCCTTCCAGGAAGGAGCAAAGTTCGCTTCTCCGCCCTCCTGGTCTTCTCGCGAAGGTTTCCGCCTTATGGAAGATTTTCTTGCCTCTATTCGTCAACCCTCTGCGCGTCGTGATCTCGGCGCAGCCCTGGCCCGCGGCCGCGGCGTATTCAAGGCATTCAAGGCCGCACTCGCCGACTATCCGGATATTGAACGTTCGTTTCGCGACTTCAAGATCCGCGCCATGCGCCACACCATCCGGCTTTGGTACGACGATCTGCGCGAAGTCCGCGGGCTTGAGCGGCTCGGGCCAGAACCCGAAGAGACCGACGAACTCATAGTGTCCGACCTGGAGGTCCGCCTGGAGTCCCTAACCCAGGCCAAGGAACTCCTGCTTTCCCTCTTCGACGAGGCCGAATCCGAGTCGCTCGAATATCTTCCGTCTGTCGTCGCGGGCTTCGAGTTCGATCGCCTACGCGACGAAATGGACCTCGGGCAAGAAGGGCTCTGCGCCCTCGCCGACGACGGCGAGGGCGGAGCGATCGGAGCGGCGTTAGCTTTCAGGATCGTAGGGCCCGAGCGCAGCATCGGGCGCATCGTCTTTCTTTTCGTCCGTAAAGAATTCCGTCAAATGGGCTTGGGCAAGGCCATGCTCGGCGTTCTGACCGACGGCTTCCGGGCCGAAGGCACGCACGCGCTGATCCTGGATTCGGCCCTCGTCCCTTATGATTTCGCCGCGAGTTTGGAACGGCTCGGCTATCGCCCCTATGGAGCGAGAGCGCTCCACCACTTCGAATGACCTAGCCGCTCCAGCCGAAACGAGAGAGGTCCACACGCCCCGACCGGCTCACCTCTATTCCCTCCGCCTGAAGCAGCGCCTTCTGAAGCTCGAATCCACCACCCGGCGGCAGGGCAATGGCTCCGTTCTTGCGAAGCACGCGGTGCCAGGGAAGGCCGAGCGATTCGGCATAGACGTGCAGCACTCGAACGACCTGACGTGCTCCAGTGGGCATACCGGCATACGCCGCGATAGTCCCATAACTGGCCGCTTTCCCGGCGGGAACGCGGGAAAGTACCGCGATAATCCGTTCGGTGACTTCGGCAGGCATGCGAGCACTCCTTCAAAACGAGCATCAATTTCGGATACTATACCCCAACGGGGTGCTGGAAAGGCATCAATCTGTCGTCGAAACGAGTCTTTACATTTTTCTCCTTTTTGTAAATATTGGTTCCTGCCCAGGGCCCTAAGGCACTGGAATGTGGAGGTTTGAAAATGAAAGCCTGCTTTCTATTTCCCGGACAGGGGGCTCAGTATCCCGGCATGGGTCGAGATTTTTACGAGACCAGCAAGGCGGTCAGGGAGCTGTTTGAGCTGGCATCCGAAGAATCGAAGATCGATCTCAAACGCCTCGTATTCGAAGGCACAGAGGACGAGCTTAAGCAGACCCAAAACACGCAGCTCTCGGTTGCCTTGATCGGGGCGGCGGCGGCCATTTGCGCCCGCGAACACGGTATCGCCCCCGAAGGCTGCGCCGGTTTCTCCGTCGGAGAATGGCCCGCCCTAGCGACCGCGGGCGTCGTGTCCACAGGCGAGATGTTTCGCCTCGTTTCGGCGCGCGGGCGCCTTATGGACGAAGCGGGCAAGCGCTCCGGCGGCTCGCTGATGAGCGCCGTGCTATCCCTCGCTCCGGCGGCCATTGAGGCGGCCATAGCGGAGGCGGGACTAAAGAATGTATGGATAGCGAACTACAACAGCCCGACGCAATCGGTGATTTCCGGCACGGCTTCCGAGATCGCCCTCGCTGAAGAGGCGCTTAAAGCTGCCGGGGCTCGGCGGGTGGTTCGACTAAAGGTCTCGGGGGCGTTCCACTCTCCAATTATGGCCTATGCGCGCGACGGTTTCGCCGAAGCCGTGGCTGACATACAGTTTAGGGATCCGACCGTCACCCTCTTCTCCAATGTAACCGGCGCACGAATCGAAACCGGTACGGAAGCCAAGAAGCTGGCCGTCGACCAAATCGTCAGTCCGGTGCGGTGGATAGATGAGGAAAAAGCGATTCTCGCTGAGAAACCCGGATTCTGCGTCGAAACCGGACCTGGAACCGTCCTCGGCGGGCTTTGGAAAGCGGTCGGAGGAGAGGTCCCCTGCTACCCCTGCGGCACCTTGGATCAAATCGCCGCGATATCGCTCTAAGCGGAAATCCCGCCCCCCATTAAGGGGGGCCTAGTGCACGAAAGGCGGGTACCCACATGGAAGGAATGTTGAAAGATAAGGTTTGCGTCGTGACCGGCGGCTCCAAGGGGATCGGCCGTTCAATAGTCGAGCTCTTCGCCAAGCAAGGCGGTCGCGTGTATTACCTCTCGCGCTCGGAGACGAACGAGCCTAATGCACTAGCCGTAACAGCCGCGGCGGCCGGGGGGTCGGTCACGTGGATATCCTGCGACGTCGCCGACGAAAAGCAGGTCGACGGCGCCATCGAATCCGTCATCAAGGAAGCGGGCTTCATCGACGCCGTCGTCAACAACGCCGGGGTCACCCGGGACGGACTCGTCTTCCGCATGAGCCTGGAAGACTGGAATACCGTGATACATACGAATCTGACGAGCGCCTTCCTCGTATCGCGCGTCGCGGCGCGGCACATGATCAAGCGACGTTCGGGCTGCATCGTGAATGTCTCGAGCGTCGTCGGCATCACGGGCAATGGCGGTCAGACGAACTATTCGGCCTCCAAGGCCGGCATCATAGGATTCACGAAGAGCCTGGCTCGCGAAGTCGCCAGCCGAGGTGTCCGTGTCAACGCGATCGCTCCCGGTTTTATCGACACCTCCATGACCGACAAGATTCCGGAGGAAGCCAAGGAAAAACTCAAGTCGACCATCCCCTTGGGTCGCACAGGGAAGCCCCAAGAAGTCGCAGCCGCTGCGCTTTTCCTTTGTTCCGAACTCTCTTCGTATGTCACCGGCGAGATACTTAAGGTTGATGGAGGAATGGCCATGTAACCCGCCCCGCCCGGCTGTTCCCCCCGGTTTCCGCAGCTCTTTCCGCGGGCCGGGGCCAAAAAAAGGAGCGTTCAAAAAACCGATGGTTTTTTGAACGCTCCTCTACCTTCCGTCCCGCTTCGACTAGATCTTCCCGCGGAACGTGACGCGGACCTGCTTGTAAAGTCCTTCGCCCTCGCTCTTGGTTTCAATATCGACGATATCATTGAGCGTCGTGTGGACGATTCTCCGCTCGAAAGGATTCATGGGCTCGAGAAGCACCGACTGCCTCGTCCTCCGCACCTGCTCGGCGGTATCGTAGGCCAGACGCACGATGGCTTCCTCTCGGCGAATGCGGTAGTTCTCGGAATCGAGAATGATCCGCGTGTCCTCGTGTCCCATGCGTCCCGCATAGACATTGACCAGCAGCTGGAGAGCGTCTAGGTTCTTCCCCTTCTTCCCGATAATGATGGACGCGTGCTCGCTTTCTATCCTGATACCGAGTTTCTTCTCTTCCCGGAAGAGGATCGTCACCTCAGACGAATAGCCCATCCCGCTGATAATGTGTTTCGTGAACTCGATGATCCTCGTCTCGAATTCGTCTGCCGGGACGACGTCCTCTACGGCGAGCTTTTTTCTCGGCGCCGGCGTTTCGTCGCGCGTATGGACGCGGATCCGCACCTTTCCTTTCTTGAAAATCCCGCCGGAAAGCGATTCGAGGATTTCCACGTCGAAACCGTCACGTTCGAGTCCGAGTTGCGCGGCTGCCACATCGATAGCCTCTTTCTCGGTCCTCCCTTCGAACTCTTGCACCATATCGTTTCTCCTGAGAGAGATGTCTCGCTTGGTGATTATTTCTTTCGCTTCGGGGCGATCTTCGGCCTGGAATCACGTATGGCTGAAGCGGCGACGGCCGCAAGCGCCTTGCGCTTCTTCAGAATATCATTGATGACAATCTGCTGCACGATCGAAAGGACGTTCGAGACGATCCAGTAGATCAACAATCCGGCCGGCACATCATAGAGGATGAAGAAAAAGAGAATCGGCATGCCGTACATCATGATCTTCATCTGCGAGGCGCTCTGCCCGGTCGCGTTCATCTGCGTGTATTTGCCGTACAGTAGCTGGCTCACCAGATAGATGATCGGCAGAAGGCGTATCGCACTCAGATGCCAGAGCACCAGGTTGATCGTCGGGAACGAGAAGATAGCCTCGGGCTGCGAAAGGTCGGGAATCCACCCCGGGATGAACATCGCTCCGCGAAGGTCGAAATGGGTGTTGAAGAGATTGTACATCGCGATGAATATCGGGAATTGAATGAGGAGAGGCAGACAACCCGACATCGGATTGTAGCCCTCGCGTTTGTAGAACTCCGCGAGCTCCTGATTCAGCTTCTGCGGATTGCCCTTGTACTTGGCCTGTATCTCCTGCATCTTGGGCTGCAATTCCTGCATCCGCGACGCGGATACCGAGCCCTTCCGCGTCAGGGGGAAGAGCAGGGCCTTGACGAGGATCGTCACCAGGATGATCGCGACGCCGTAGTTCGGAATAAGCTTGTAGAACATGTTGAGAGCGAACTTCAAAATGTTCTCGAGCCAGGTCAGGACTCCCGCCCCATCCATGGCATCGTCAAGCTTCATCTCGCTTTTATGGAAGGCGTTTTGATCGGCATAGTTATACTTGGCCAGCGCGGAATTGGTCTTCGGGCCAAAGTAGAAGAAGAATGAATCGCTTTGCGTGCTGGCCTTGATCGCGGGACGACTGATCGAAATGTCGTCCTGCTGCACTATTGCGGGATCGGGCGCCGTGGTCAGCGTCGTCTGGTAATCGCTGAGCTCCGGAATGGTGATGAAGGTGAAATACTTGCCGGAAAGCGCTATCCACGAAGGTTGTCTTTTCAGGACATAGGGCACGCCCGCCTTGAGCTTCTCGAGCTTTTTCTTACCGTCGACGAGCGTTATGAACTTGCGGAAGTCGCCGTTCGTTTTACCGGCTGTGTCGTCGAGCCGCGGACCTATCTGCGGACCGAAAAACACCGTATAGGCATCCCCGTTCACGTCTATCGGCAGGTATTCGTTGACTGAATTTTCCAGGCTGATGGTCATTCCGAACAGGTATTCGCCGTTCTTGAACGTGAAGGTCTTTCGATACGTGAAGGGCACGGGCGTCGTTTTCCCCGGCATCATGGCCAGGTACGTACGCGAGAATTCGATAGTCTCCGGGTCGATCATGCGAACGTTCATCAAGTCCTTGATGGGAGCGGCGTCGGTGCCGCCGAAGGCGACGGACAAGCCCTGCGCCCCTTTCGCATCCGGAACGATGAGATCCACCGCACCCGTCTTGTCCTTATGCTTTTTCAGCTTCAAGGAAACAAGATCTCCGCCTTGGTTGGTGAACACCGCTTCGATCAGATCGGTCGAAACGGTGTAGGTCCGCTCGGTGGAGGGCACGGCGATGCTTGCGGCAGGCTGGGAGGCTCCCCCGACGGCCGCGGGGGCTTTCGCGACCGCGACACCCGCCGCAGCGGGCCCCGGCGCGGCGACGATTTGCTGGGCCGGAGCGGCCGCAGGGACCGCGGCAGGCTGCTGCGTCTCCGGAATGGAGGACGCCGCGGCGGCAGCCGCCGGTTTGGCTTCCTGAGGGGCCGTCGGGAAGAATATACCCTGAATGGAAAAACCTACGGTGATGATGATCACCGATAGAACTACGGCGATGATCGTGCGCTTGTCGCCGCCACCGCTTTGATTGCCGTCAAGTATGCTCATGGTACTGGATCATAGCCTCCCGGGTTCAGTGGATGACAACGAAGAATTCTTTTTATTGAAAGCCAGCCGCCCTTGATCGGACCGTATTTTTTTATCGCCTCGTACGCGTAGGCGGAACACGTCGGATAGAATCTGCAGGTCGGCGGCTTCAAGGGGGAAATGACAGTTCGATAGATCTTGATCAGGAAGAGAAAAGGAAGCGAAAAGAGGTTTCTCATGAACGCTCGATGATCAAGCCGGCCTGTTTAAGGAGGCGCCCCAATTGGGCGTTTCGTTGATCGTAGCTGTCAGCTCCAGGATAGAGCACTATTGCCACGTCATGACCTCCATAAAGCCGTCGCTTGCCCAATCGCCAACATTCCCTCAACAAGCGCTTGGCCTTATTACGCGTCACCGCGTTTTCGTAGGACCTGACGGGAACGAAAACGGCCCGGGCAACCCCCAAGGAATTCGGAAGCACATGTAACCGCATCCCTTTGCAGGAATACCGGGCCCCCTCGGCAAAAACCCGCCGTATGTCGATACTTTTCCGGATACGTTCGCTTTTCGGGAACCGTTCGTCGGGGATATCGTCGCCCCCCGTATGCGCCGCGACTAGTACGGCTTCTTCTCGTCGGAAGCGGAAAGCTTGATCCGTCCCTTTGCACGTCTGCGCTTCAGAACAAGTCGCCCGCCCTTCGTCTTCATTCGGGCCCGGAAACCGAACTTCCGTGTCCGTCGTACCTTGCTGGGCTGATAGGTGCGCTTCATAATTCGAGCTCCTTAAAGGATATGCCTGACGGCACATCTGCGTGCCGATCAATTCGATACAATTGCGAAGCGAGTATATGTTGCATCGCCATTTTCGTCAATAGAACGGGCGGCGCAGTGGGCCGCTGGCGCAGTGGGCCGCGCCGGATAGAGGGACGGAAGCCCCCCATTTCAGCGTCGCCCCGTGCGTGCCCGTTCGTCCACGGCCGCCTTCAGCCTTTCGATAGATGCCTTGAACTCGCCCTCGGGCAGTGTGTCGCCTAAAAAATCACGCCCTCCCGCGCTTTCCTCTCCGGCCTGCGCCTCAGACTCCACCCCCGAGGATCGGACTTCCTGCTCCTTCGACTCGGCCTCTGCCCCGTGCGCGGAGATGGAAGCCTCCTTCGCCTCCTCATGACTAAGGCGAAAGACGATACCCCTCAGCGACAGCTCGGGAAAGCGGCGCTGCACTGAGGCGAGGAGCTCGCTCTGGCGCAACTGAAGAAGCTGGATCCAGCCGGGATGCTCGGCCTCGACGATGAGAAAATTACGCTCAATCTCCACGATCCTCGAGTGCGCCGCAAGCCGATCGCCCGCGATCCGAGTCCAGCCCCCGAATACATCGGCGTAGCGCTTCCCCTGCCGAACCGTCTCATGGTCGAAAAAGGCCGTCAGCAGCGAGGAAATATTCTTAATTCGCGAATCGTCCATCGCTGGCCTCGTAGACTAACGTCGAATCGGTTCGATATTCCTCCCAGGGCTCACCGGGAAGAAAAGTGAAAAACGCCTGACCGGCCGGCGGAATGAGTTCCAGGAAGCGTCTGCGCTTGCTTCGATCGAGCTCCAGGAGGACATCGTCGAACAAGAGCAACGGCAGGCGTCCGGTCATCTCGGTAAAGTATTCGGCCTGGACCAGGCGCAGCGTCAAGGACACGAGGCGGAGCTGGCCCGTCGACGCGGTCGCGGCGAAGTTCTCCGCTCCGACGGCGAAGCTCCACCGATCGCGATGCGGCCCCGACAGACTGGTCCCCAGCGCCGTTTCCTCCGATCGCTTGGCCGCCAGTTTGGCGAGAATTTCCGCTATCCCCTCCTCGCCACTCCAGCTCGGCCTATAGCGCAAGCGCACCTCCCGGCCCAGAAGCGATACTGCCTCGAAGCGCAGGACGAACCTGTCGTCAAACTCTCTCTGCAATCGCCGCCGTGCGGCCATAAGCTCGATTCCTCGACCGACATACTGCTGGTCGAGGAGATCGAGCAGGTCGAATCGTCCTTCGCGAAGCGCCGCATTCCGTTGGCGAAGAATGCGCTTGTACTCCCTCAATGTGTCGATGTACGAGAGCGAGATGAGTCCGGCGGCCTGATCGAAAAAGAACCGCCGCCGTTCGGGTTCGCCTGCCGCGAAAGAATAGTCTTCGTGGCAGAACACGATGGTTGGATTTTTTTCAACGAGGATCTTTCTATCCCTGACCGGCTTTCCCTGCACCTTGATCGTCTTGACCCGCTCGGCCCACGAGACGAATACCTCTTCCGACAGAATAGGGCTATCCGACAAAGCCTCGCTGCAGCGTCCGGATAGCGAAAATTCCGCAGCTCCCCGCTTGACGGCCTCGGCATCGACCTGCCCACGAAAGGAAACGCCGTAGGCCAGATAGTAGAGCGCTTCGAGCAAATTGGTCTTGCCCTGGCCGTTCTCCCCGACAAAAAAGACCCGTTCCGCCGCGAGATCCAGTTCGGCATCTACTAAATTTCTAAAGGCCGCATACCTGATGCTGGAGAAGGGCATGTCCGGCGACTCCTCGGCGAGCAGTCATAAATTTGTACTGCCGTATAGAGCTATTCGACTTGCATCGGCATTACGATGTGAAAATAATCGGAACTCGGCTCGGGAGAAATCGTAATAGCCCTGTTGGGTTCGGTAAACTCGACGACGACGTATTCGCAATCCATAACCTTCAATGGCTCTTCCAGATAGCGATAGTTGAGTGCAAGCACGACCTTGGGGCCTTCGTAGCGACACGGAATTTCTTCCCGGGCTGTGCCTATTTCGTTCTCTTCCGAGGAAATGACCATTACTCCGTCCGAAAGCGTGATAATGGTTCTCCGCGATTTCTGCTCCACAAAAATAGAAACCCGCTTGAGCGAATCGAGCCAGTCGAGTCTCCGGACGAGCATACGGTTTTTTTGTGTCTCGGGAATGACCTTTTGGTAATTGGGAAATTGGCCCTCGATGAGGAGAGAAGAAATTCGGTAGGTGCCGAAGCGGAAGAAAATGCTCTTCTCGGTCACTGCTACTTCGATGCTTCCCTCGTCTGGCGCATGTTTTTGTATCAAAGATAGAATCTTCGGAGGAACGATGACTCCCTTGAAAGTCGGGACCGTGGTTTCGAAGGCCCTTTTCACATAGGAAAGCCTGCGTCCATCCGTGGCCACGAGTGCGAGGCCCTCCTCGGCGTTTTCGAAGAAGACCCCATTCATGAAATAGCGAGTCTCGTCGTCGGAAACCGCGAATATCGTTTGGGCGATCATTTCCTTCAGATCGCGAGCCGGTAAGGAAAAAGTAATTCCGTTCTCGGCCTGCGGCAATTCGGGAAATCGCTCCCCGGCGATCGTCTTAAGCTGAAAACGCACCTTCTTGAAGGTCGGCTTCACTATGACCTTCGCATCGTCTTCTTCGAGCGCGATATCCCCTTCGGGAATGGAAGCGAGTATACCGGATAACTTGTCGCAAAAGACCGTCACGACGCCTTCTTCACCCGTATCTACCGGTAGGGAGGTCTCGAAACTCACCTTGATGTCCGTCGCTTTGAGGGAAAGAGAACCCGCTCGTGCATCGAGTAAAACGTTCGACATGATAGAGAGGGCATTTTTAGAAGCTATAACCTCTTGGGCGAAAGAAATTTCGCGAGCAAGTGCATTTTTCTCACAGGTGAATTTCATGGCGCTTCCCCTCCTTTTGATGAGTGTAGCAGATTTTCCATTTTCCTTCGAGGTGTCACTGCTCGGTAAAATGCGAATCCCGTTGTACTCGTCGGTTCAAAGCACTCGGGAGAGCGCGGCAGGGTATGTATCGACGAGCTGCTTCCGCTTCACGCATGCGTCTTACCGAATCTTTACAGTTACTGCGGCTGATCCTTTTTTGCTTCTTCTCTTATTACCATTATATGTATATGTATAGTAATAATAGTAATAAGCCCTGTGCATAAGTGATTATGCAATATAAGTTGTTATGTTGAAAATAAATAATCAACTTAAAAACTAGACGTGAATACCTACTTTCATACACAGATTGGAGCTTGTGAAGTGCACCGGAGGGGAAATTCACCCAGTTATTGGTCTTCTAATCACAAGAAGAGCATGGGCTACAAGTATCTAGTTGTAACATGCTGCCAAAAATTAGATCGTCCTTGTTTCACGTGAAACAAGGACGATGATAAGGAAATCCAGCAGTATTGAGTGATGGCTACGAAGATATCAGCTCCGGATGGCCTTGCTGTTTCGCAGCTGGATATTTAGGCAGGAGCTACCCAAATCCGCTCAGGTCTTATTCATCAGTCTCGCCTTCATCCTCGACAGGGAGGCTTGGCGTTTGGCCGTCAAATGAATCTTCTTCGTTTTCTGGAGAGAAAATCTCTGCGGAGTCGGATGATTCATCACTCGTCATAACATTGATAAGTTCTTCGGCTTCTTCCTCACCAACGAGACGGTCAAGGCCGACGACGAAATCCGGCCGATCGATATTGAGGATGCGAACGCCCTTGGCGCCCTTTCCCTGAACGCTTACGGAGGCCGCGGCGATCTTGAGTGTCTTGCCTTGCGAAGTGATGACGACGACGGAGTCTTCATCGCTCACCGTGATAGCGCCGACCAATTCGCCGGTTCTTTCCTCGGGAGTGTA
Source organism: bacterium (assembly GCA_021779995.1). Lineage (GTDB taxonomy): Bacteria > Spirochaetota > Spirochaetia > Treponematales > Rectinemataceae > JAJXZP01. Next base: position 22,609 of record JAJXZP010000224.1, read on the forward strand.
GATGATCTGTCCGCGGGTGGCTCTGCCGTGGGTCGAGAAGTTATCGAACTCGACCCTTTTTCCGAAACCGTATTCGCTGAGGACGAGCATCCGTTCCTTCGCGGAGACGCGAAGCATCGCCGTAAGCTCGTCGTCGTCCTCGAGCTTTATGCCCGTGACGCCGCGAGACGCACGCCCCATGACGCGAACGTCCTCCTCGGTCATGCGCAGGGCCTGCCCCTTCCTGGTCACCAGAACTACTTCATCGGTTCCGGAGGTCAGGCAAGCCGAGACTAGACGATCGCCGTCATCAAGATTGATGGCTATGATCCCCCTCGTCTTCGCGTTGGTGAAATCGCTCGTCGCGACTTTCTTGACTACGCCGCGGAGCGTTCCCATGAGCAGGTATTCGGTGTCGGAAAAGTCGGTGAAATCCACGACGGCCGAGATCTCTTCATTGGGAGAAATGGCGAGCAGCCCCTTGATGTGCGTTCCCCTCGCCGCCCGAGAGGCCTCGGGGAGCTCGTGGACCTTGAGCCAATAGCCCTTGCCTTCGCTCGTGATGAAGAGCAGGTAATCGTGGGTATTGGCTATGAATAACTGCTCCAAGAAGTCGTCTTCCATTAAGGAGGCGGAGTTCGAGCCCTTGCCGCCCCTGCCCTGGGAGCGATAGGCGCTGCCGGGGATTCGCTTCACGAAGCCCTTGTTCGAGATGAGAATCACCATCTCTTCGCGCTTGATGAGGTCTTCGATGTTTATTTGTTCGACTTCGTCGGCGACTATCTCCGTGCGGCGAGCGTCGCCATGCTTCTTGGCGATGTCCAGGACTTCCTGCTTCACCACCGCCCGAATGCTGGTGTCGCTAGAGAGGAGGCTTTTCAGGTAGGCGATCCGCGCCTCGGTTTCGGCGAGCTCGGCTTCGAGTTTGCTTGTCTCGAGACTGGTCAGGCGGGCGAGGCGCATATCGAGTATAGCTTGCGATTGGATCGCATCCAAGCCGAAGCGCTGCTCGAGCCTTTGCTTGGCCCCATCCGTGTCCGGACTGGTCTTGATGATCTGCACGACCTCGTCGATGTTGGCGAGCGCGATCACCAAACCGCGGAGGATGTGAGCCTTTTCTTCGGCCTTTTTCAGTTCAAAGCGCGAGCGCCGCGTGACGACCTCGACACGATGCTTGACGAAATGGAGTATGAGGTCCTTGAGCCCGAGTTGTTTCGGCCGCCCGTCCACGATGACCATGTTGATGATACCGAAGCTCGTCTGAAGCGGCGTATGCGCGAAGAGCCGATTCAGGACCAACTTCGGGATGGCGCCCTTTTTTAGCTCAAGGACGATACGCAGGCCGTCTCTATCCGATTCGTCGCGAAGGTCCGAAACGCCATCCAAGGTCTTTTCGCGCACGAGATCGGCGATTCGAGTGATCAAGGTGGTCTTGTTGACCGCGTAAGGTATCTCGGTGAAGATAAGCTGCTCTCGCCCGCCCTTCATCGTCTCGATCTGGAACTTGCCGCGGACGACGACCTTGCCCCGTCCGTTGATGTAGGCTTCCCGGATTCCCCTACGACCGAAAATGATACCGCCGGTGGGGAAATCGGGGCCCGAGACGTGCCGCATCAGGCCGTCGATCGATATTTCCGGATCGTCGATATAGGCGGCTATGGCTTCGCCTATTTCCGTCAGATTGTGTGGGGCCATGTTCGTGGCCATGCCCACGGCGATTCCCGAGGAACCGTTGACCAGGAGATTGGGGAAGGCCGAAGGCAGAACCGAGGGTTCCTTCAACGATTCGTCGTAATTGGGAACGAAATTTACCGTGTCCTTGTCGAGGTCGACGAGCATTTCCTCGCCGACCTTGGAGAGGCGGGCCTCGGTATAGCGGCTCGCTGCCGGAGGATCCCCGTCTATCGAGCCGAAATTGCCCTGTCCCTGCACGAGGGGGTAGCGCAAGGAGAAATCCTGCGCCATCCGCACCAGGGCGTCGTAGAGCGAGAGATCGCCGTGGGGATGGTACTTTCCCATGGCATCGCCGGTGATGCGGGCGCTTTTCTTGGTCGCCGCGTTGGGCCTGAGCCCCAGCTCGTCCATGGCGAAAAGGAGGCGTCGGTGAACGGGCTTTAGCCCATCGCGGACATCGGGCAGCGCCCTCGACACGATGACGGACATCGCATAATTCAGATAGGCTGTCTTGACCTCGTCCTCGATGGGGACAGGAATGACCTTACCGGTAAGCTCTGCCATTGCAGCGAATCCTTAAACGTCGAGATTGGAAACGTACAACGCGTTTTCTTCTATAAATTGGCGACGCGGTTCGACCTGCTCGCCCATGAGCGTCGTGAAGATATCCTCGGCCTGGACCGCGTCCTCCATGGTTATGCGGGTGATGTTACGCCGCGCCGGATCCATGGTCGTCTCCCACAGCTGATCCGGATTCATTTCACCGAGACCCTTGTACCGTTGGATGGCTATTTTTTCAGGATCTTTCCCGCTCCCGGCGAGGACCTTGTCTTTCTCTGAATCGTCGTACGCATAATGTATCTGCTTGTCATACGTGATCTTGTAAAGCGGCGGCATGGCGAGGTAGACGTGCCCCTTTGCGAGCAGCTCGGTCATGTAGCGATAGAAGAAGGTCAAGAGAAGCGTCCTGATGTGCGAACCGTCGACATCGGCATCGGCCATGATGATGACTTTGTGATACCGGAGTTTCGAAAGGTCGAAATCGGGGCCGACATTCGCGCCGAGAGATTGAATGATGGGCTGCAGCTTGTCGTTCGTGATGACCTTGTCGAGCCGGGTTTTCTCGACATTGAGCATCTTGCCCCAGAGCGGCAGGATGGCCTGGAAAGCTCGATCCCTGCCCATCTTTGCCGAGCCCCCTGCCGAATCGCCCTCGACTATATAGATTTCGCAGCGGCTCGGATCCTTTTCCTGGCAGTCCGCCAATTTTCCCGGGAGCCCGGCGCTCTCGAGAAAGGACTTGCGCCTGGTCATCTCGCGCGCCTGTCGCGCGGCTATCCGAGCCTTGGCGGCGAGCACGGTCTTGTCGAGAATCGCCGCGACGATGTCGGGGTTGGTTTCGAAGAGAAAGGTCAGCTGCTCGGTGCAGAAGCCGTCGACTATTCCCTTGACTTCCGAATTCCCCAGCTTGCCCTTGGTCTGCCCCTCGAACTGGGGATCCATGACCTTCACCGAAAGGACGGCGGTCAATCCCTCGCGGACATCGTCGCTCGAAAGGGTTTCGTCGATCTTCTTCGCGAGCTTGGATTTCTTGAGGAAATCGTTGATCGTCTTCGTGAGAGCCGCACGGAATCCGAGGAGATGGGTTCCTCCCTCCCTGGTGTTGATGCCGTTGACGAACGAGAACATCGTCTCGTTGAAGCTGTCGTTGTACTGAAGGCCGATCTCGATCTCCACCTCGTCACGCGTACCCAAAAGGTAGACAGGCTCCTTATGCAAGACCGTCTTGTTCTTATTGAGGTACTCGACGAATTGCTTCAGGCCGCCGTCAAACTTGAACTCCGTGGATCTGGGAGTCGAAAGCCGCTCATCGATGAGAACGATTCGCACGCCTTTGTTGAGGAAGGCGAGTTCGCGAAGCCGATTCGAGAGCACGTCGAAGGAATAGCCCGTCTCTTCGAAGATCGAGGCATCGGCCTGGAATCGTATCACCGTTCCCCGCCGATCCGAGGGACCGAGCGTTTTGACGTTTTCTACGGGAATGCCCGTGAGATATTTCTGGAAGTAAAGATTGCCGTCGAGATGAACGAAAGCCTCGCACCAGGAAGAGAGGGCGTTCACGACCGAGACGCCGACTCCATGAAGTCCTCCGGAGACCTTGTAGCTTTTCTTGTCGAATTTCCCGCCGGCATGCAGCTTGGTCATGACCAGTTCGAGGGCCGAGACGCCCTCGTCCGGGTGGATGTCTACCGGAATGCCGCGTCCGTTATCCTCTACCCGGACGACGTCATTTTTTTCGAGCACGACGACGATGTCGGAGCAGTAGCCGGCGAGGGCTTCGTCGATGGAGTTGTCCACAACTTCATACACAAGATGATGCAATCCATCGATGCTCGTCGACCCGATGTACATCCCCGGACGTTTGCGTACCGCTTCTAGTCCCTTTAGGACTTGAATGCTATTCGCGGAATAGGTTGAATCCATGGCTGATCCAGTGAAGATGGTTAAGATCCTGAAACATCAGGTTCTAGGCGTCGACCTAGCCGGCAACTGGCAACGAGCGGACTTTGATCAAGGAAAAACCATGTGGATTTCCTGTTTTTCTAAGGAGGGCTCTTGCCAGCGCAGATACCCCGAGTATACTCGGAATGCACCTATTAGTAAAGATAAGTGGATTTTGCCGGGGTCGAGCGATGACAGCTACCTTGTGGACAACCTGTGCCTTATTCCCCAATACATTGTGTAGAAATCAATAAGCTCGATCCTTCCCCTCAGCGGAACTGACCCGCATGGGACGGTTGTGCGTATTGCATTAGCTGTAAAGAAATTACGCGATACTACTATATGAACGTGTGGTGGTAAAGGTGAATTTTAGAGATTTGGTGCGCCGACGGGGAAAACGAGGCTATTTTAGCGTATTGCTATTTTGTGGATAACTTGTGTATACAGGACAGCTTCTCGAGGGGAGTTTGCAATGAGCAGCTGGAACTATAGCGTCTTTTGGAATGAAGCCATGAATCAGGCCAAGGCCGAACTCGGCGAGCATGAGTTCGCCATGTGGTTCAACATCGAGTACGACTCGTCGACCGAATCCTCCATCGTCGTACGTGTTCCTTCCAGCTTCTATCGGGACCAGCTCATCAGGCAGTACCAAAAGTTTCTAGAAACGAAGTTGTATGAATTGACAGGCAAGGCATTGGCCTTGGACTTCATCGTCGTCAAGCCTTCTCTTTCGGATTCGAAGAATGGCGATCAGCCGCAATTCATAGCCGATGAAACAGCCCGAAGCCCCAAGCGCGAAGCAAAACATAGCGAACGCGAAGAGGTCAAGAAGGATCGCGGCAGGCATCACCAACTTCGACAAGACTATACCTTCGAAAATTTCGTGATAGGCGATAATAACGGATTCGCGGCCAATGCAGCCCTCGCGATCTCCAAAAACCCGGGAACCTCGTACAATCCTTTTCTAATATATGGAGGGGTCGGCCTGGGCAAGACGCATCTCATGCAGTCGATCGGCAATCGGGTATGGGTGGAAAGCAGCAAGATGAAGATCATCTGCATCACCGCGGAAGAGTTCACGAATGAATTCATCCAATCAATCCACGACAAGACGACCCAGAACTTCAAGAACAAGTACCGCTATGTCGATGTGCTGCTGATCGACGATATCCATTTTCTCCAGAACAAGCTGGGGAGCCAGGAAGAGCTGTTCCATACCTTCAATGCCCTGTACGACGGCAACAAGCAGATGGTGTTTACCTGCGATCGGCCCGTCTCCGAGCTGAAAAACCTCTCGGATAGGCTCCGAAGCAGGTTCGAGCGGGGCCTGAACGTCGACCTGCAGCCGCCCAACTTTGAAACGCGCTGCGCGATCTTGAAGAAGAAAATCGAAGCGGGTCCGATCACGGTTCCCGACGACGTGATCGAAATCATCGCCAAGAACATTTCGACGAACGTCCGCGATCTTGAGGCGGCCCTGACGAAGCTGGTCGCCTACTCGGAGCTCGTCCACAAGAACATCACCCTCGAGGTCGCGCAGAATCAGCTCAAGGACGTATTCAGCCAGTCGAAGCACGGGAACGTGACCATAGACAACATACTCCGCGTCGTGGCGGACCATTACAAGCTTTCGTACAACGACTTGAAGGGGAAGAAGCGCACCAAGAACATAGCCTTTCCGCGACAGATCGCCATGTTCATCGCGCGCGAGATCACCGAGTATTCTACCACCGAATTGGGCTTCGAGTTCGGTGGACGGGATCACACGACGGTGATGCACGCCTGTCAGAAGATCGACGAGCGGCTCAAGCTGGACCCCAATTTGGAGTCTTCGATCCAGCTCCTGATTCGGACGATCAAGGAATACAGCTCGAAGATATAGATTTTGAATTCGGAAGCCGAGGGGGGCGTGCCCTTATCCCCGGTTTGTGGCAGCGCCGCGGGATCGCGCTGTGCGGGATCCCGCGGGGGCGCCGCCACATGATCGGCGCCGAGCGGAGGACCGCCGGTGTCAGCCTTCCGCTCGGGCCCCCGAGATGCCGTTCGGCTTCTACTTTATGGCACTGAGCAGCGCTGCCACCTTGTCTGTCCTCTCCCAGGTGAAGGTATCCCGCCCGAAATGGCCATAGGCGGCCGTTCGCTGATACACCGGTTTCTTGAGGTCGAGTGAGCGGATTATTCCTGCGGGATCCAGCTCGAAAACCCGGCGGATGGCCTTAGCGATGATGTGCTCCGGCTCGGTTCCCGTATCGAAGGTGTCGATCATGACCGACACCGGATCGGGAACGCCGATGGCGTAGGCCAGCTGAACTTCGCAGCGCTCGGCGAGGCCGGCGGCGACCACGTTCTTTGCCACATAGCGTGCCATGTACGCGGCCGAGCGGTCCACTTTCGACGGGTCCTTGCCCGAGAAGGCCCCGCCGCCATGTCTTCCCATGCCGCCGTAGGTGTCGACGATGATTTTTCGGCCGGTTAATCCTGTGTCGCCCATGGGGCCGCCGATGACGAAACGGCCGGTGGGGTTCACGAAGCATTTCACGTCTTTGCCCAAGAGTCCCGTCGGTTCCAGCACCGGCTTGATTATTTCCTCGATGATCGTCTCTTTGATGGTCGCATAGGAGACATCGGGATCGTGCTGGTGCGAAACGACGACGGTGTCGATGCGGAGGGGCGCGTGGTGGTCGTATTCGAGCGTCACTTGGCTTTTCGCGTCCGGCCGCAGCCAGGCGATAGCCTTGGATTTGCGCAGCTCGCTCGCTTTCAGCAGGAGTTTGTGGGCGAACATGATGGGAGCCGGCATGAGTTCCGGCGTCTCCTTGCAGGCGAAACCAAACATCATGCCCTGATCGCCGGCGCCCTGTCTGCCCGCGAATTCCTTGAGCCCGCGGCCGGCGACACCTTGGTCGATGTCGGGCGACTGTGCGTGGATGGTGGTGATGACCGCCATGGACTCGTAATCCAATCCATAGTCGGGATCCGTATATCCGATCTCCCGAACGACGTCGCGGGTGAGTTTCTGGACATCGACGTAGGTGTTGGTCGTGATTTCTCCGCCGATGAGGATCATTCCCGTGGTCGTATAGCATTCACACGCGACGTGGCTATCTGGATCGTCCGCGACGCACGCATCGAGCACGGCGTCGGAGACTTGGTCGCAGAGCTTGTCGGGGTGTCCCTCCCCGACGGACTCCGAGGTGAAGAGATAGCGAGTATCGATCATAAAAAAACTCCTTGCGATTGAAACGGATTGCCTTCAGTAACGGTAGGAATCGGTCTTGAAGGGACCTTCCGGGGAAAGGCCGAGGTATTCGGCCTGGCGCTCGTCGAGCTTCGCGAGTTTGACTCCGAGTTTGTCCAGGTGAAGCCGCGCCACTTCTTCATCGAGATTTCTCGGCAACACGCGGACACCGGGCTGCGCGTTGAAACGATCCGCCCAGAGGGCCATTTGCGCCAGCACCTGGTTCGAAAAGCTGGCCGACATGACGAAGGAAGGGTGTCCTTGGGCGCAGCCCAGATTGACGAGCCGGCCTTCGGCGAGCAGGAGCATGCTTTTGCCGTCGGGGAATACCCAGCGGTCGACCTGGGGTTTCACTTCGACCTTGCGTATGCCGGGGATCCGTTTGAGTCCCGCGACATCTATCTCGTGATCAAAGTGGCCGATATTGCAGACGATCGCGCCGTCTTTCATCTGCGCAAGATGTTCCGCCGTTATCACGTTGATGCAACCCGTGGCGGTGACGAAGATGTCCGCGGTCTGCACCTGTTCATCGATCGGACGAACTTCGTAGCCGGCCATGGAGGCCTGCAAGGCGCAGATCGGATCGATCTCGGAAATGACGACACGGGCGCCCATGCCGCGGAGGCTTTCCGCGCTGCCCTTGCCCACATCGCCGAAGCCGCAGACGACGGCCTTCTTGCCGGCGATCATGACTCCCGTCGCGCGCTTGATGCCGTCGAGAAGCGATTCCCTGCATCCGTATAGGTTGTCGAACTTGCTTTTCGTGACCGAGTCGTTGACATTGATGGCCGGAACGAGCAGCGTCCTTTCCTTTTCCATGCGATAGAGGCGATGGACGCCGGTGGTCGTCTCCTCCGAGACTCCGTACCACTCGGCCGTCGCCTGTTCCCATCTGTGAGGTTCTCGGGCTCTAATCGCCTTGAGCTTGCGAATCAGGGCGGCCTCGTCATCGCTCGTGGTCGGTCGATCGAGAATCGTGCTGTCGCGCTCCGCCTGGAGCCCCAGGTGCAGCATGAGACAGGCATCGCCCCCGTCGTCGACGACGAGATTGGGCCCCTTGTTTTCCGGAAAGCGAAGCGCCAGGTCGAGCAGTTCCCAGTATTCGTCCAGGGTTTCGGCCTTCCAGGCGAATACGGGGACGCCCCGGGGCGAGTCGGCGCTGCCGTTCCTGCCGACGACGACGGCCGCCGCGGCATGGTCCTGTGTGGAAAAGATGTTACAGCTCGCCCAGCGAACGTCGGCACCCAGTTCGACGAGAGTCTCGATGAGAACGGCCGTCTGCAATGTCATATGAAGACTGCCCGTGATGCGCGCTCCGGCCAAGGGCTTGGACGCGCCGTAGCGGGCGCGTAGCGCCATGAGCCCGGGCATCTCCAGTTCCGCGATCTCGATCTCTTTCCTGCCCCAGGGTGCCAGGGAAAGATCTTTGACCCGGAAATCGAAAGACGGGTTCGGAGAAATACCTTCCAGAGAGTTTGTGGATGGAGAATGCACGGACGCCTCCTTTTTAGCGCGCATTTTTTTACCGCCCGCAATAGGGATCAAATCGGCGGTTTTGTAAAAGGCAAACGCCTTTTACAGGGATAGTATCCTAATAGTGGCCTCGCAAAGCAAGTGGAATCCGTTTGCGGAACCTGGCCTTTGCGTCTTCGCGGAACCTGCAGTATGGTGAACCGGTCATGCAATCCCGTGGAAAGAGAGCCCGCTCCCGCACCCTCTCCGTCGCCGGAGCCCGACAGGCCGTGTCGCTCTTCCTTATTCTCGCAGGTGTAGGCCTTTGGGCACAGACGCCCCTGGCGGTCGCGGCTCCCAAGGCAGCCCGGGCCAGGGTCGTCGCCGACGCCCTCGGGTTTGAAGGGACGCCCTATCTCTACGGCGGCACCGAGCGCTCGGGCATGGATTGCTCCGGCTTGGTGTTTCGCTCCTACCGGATGGCCGTCGGGCTGTCCGTGCCGAGGACCGTCCGAGAGCTGTTCGATTTCTGCGAGCCGATCGCCGAAGACAAGCTGCAGCCGGGAGATCTCGTTTTTTTCAACACCACGGGGCCGATCGCCCACGTGGGCATCTATGCCGGGGAGGGGCTGTTTATCAATGCGGCCTCCGAGGGCAATCCCACCGGGGTCATCGAGTCCAGCCTATCCGATCCCTACTGGCGGCACGCTTTCGCCGGGGCGGGCCGTCTCATTCCTCCCGCCGAGTATCTCGGTGTCCTGGTATCGTTGGCCTTGGGACCGAGCCTGGGCTCGACCTCGCTGGCGCGCGGCGTCTCGGGTTCGCTGTTGGTGGCCTATCCCCTCTTCGGCCTGGAACCGGGCCTGGAGCTTCGGCCGGAATATGACGGCATTCTCGGTGTGACGAGGGTCACCGCGGACTTCTCGCTCGGCTTCGGAAAGAAGTTCAGAGTGTTCATGGGCCCGGCCCTCACCTTGGGGGATCCCGTTCTCAACGTGGACGGCGTCTCGCGGTACTACGTCGCCGGAGGCGGCTTCGCCGCCACGATGGGGGCGGTGTGGACTCCGATCACCTTTCGCGCCGCCGGCGAGGATTGGGGTGTCTACGCGGAGTTTGTCCTCGAGGGTTATGGAGCGAGAGCGGACGAGCCGCGGGACAGCTATGCCGATATGGCCGCGGGGATGCGGGCGGGAGTCGGGATTCGTTGTAGACTGGGCTTCTAGCCCGGTCCCTTGTTGCTCGGTGACTTCGAACGCGTTTTACATCTCCCGGGAGCCGTCATATAATTCGCCGCGGACAGGGGCAGGAGGATGAACGCGATGAAAGAAAAATATATTCTCGCCTTGGATCAGGGAACGACGAGCTCCCGGGCCATCGTATTCAACAAAAACGGCATGGTCATAGGACTAGGCCAAATTCCCTTTCGTCAGATATTTCCGAAACCAGGCTGGGTCGAGCACGATCCGGAAGAAATTTGGACGACTCAGCTCGCCGCTGCTCGGGCAGCCGTCGCGGCGGCTCAGATCGAGGCCGGGCAGATCGCGGCCGTCGGCATAACGAATCAGCGAGAGACGACCGTTCTCTGGGAGCGAAGCAGCGGAAAGCCGGTGTATAACGCCATAGTCTGGCAGTGCCGCCGATCGGCCGATATTTGCCAGGAGCTGCGAAGCAGGGGGCTCGCCGATACGGTCCGCGAGAAGACCGGCCTCGTGCTCGACCCCTACTTTTCCGGCAGCAAACTCATGTGGCTTTTCGAAGAGCTGCCGGGCCTGCGCGCCCGGGCCGAACGAGGCGAGTTGCTTTTCGGGACGATCGACTCGTGGCTGATCTACAAGCTCACGGGACGGCACCTCACCGATCCTACCAATGCGAGCCGGACTTTGCTGTTCAATATTCACCGGGGAGAGTGGGACAAGGAGCTTCTTCGACTGTTCAATATCCCCGAGGCCATTCTCCCTAGGGTGGTCCCCAGCTCGGGAGATTTCGGGCTCGTAGGAAAGGAGCTGCTCGGCGCGGAAATCCCCGTCACGGGATGCGCCGGAGACCAGCAGGCCGCGCTCTTCGGCCATGCCTGTTTCACGCCGGGCTCGGCGAAGAATACCTATGGGACGGGCTGCTTTACCTTGATGAACACGGGCGCCGTTCCCATTGTATCCCGCCACAACCTTTTGACGACGGTCGCCTGGGATCTTGGCAAGGGCTATACCTACGCGCTCGAAGGGTCCGTATTCATTGCCGGGGCGGTCGTTCAGTGGCTGAGGGACCAAATGGGTATGCTGTCGGATGCGGCCGAGAGCGAACGTCTCGCGCGCTCGGTGGAGGACTCGGGCGAGGTATTCCTGGTGCCCGCCTTCGTCGGCATGGGCGCGCCCTACTGGGATTCCGAGGCGCGCGGGACGATCGTCGGCATTACGCGGGGAACGACGAAGGCGCATTTCGTGCGCGCGGCAATCGAGTCGATAGCCTACCAGTCGCGCGACCTGCTTGTGGCCATGGAAAAGGATTTCGGCGGCGAGATTCCGTTTATCAAGGCCGACGGCGGCGCCTCGGCCAACAATTTCCTGATGCAGTTCCAGGCAGACATCCTGAACCGCCGAGTGATTCTTCCGGAGGTCGGAGAGATAACCGCCTTGGGCGCCGCCTACCTGGCCGGGCTCGCGTCGGGCTTCTGGAGCGGCCTCGAGGAAGTCGAACGGAACTGGCGCCAGAAACGGGAGTTCGCGCCCGGAATGTCGCCGGAGCGTCGCGCGCGCCTCCTCGCTTCGTGGAGTAAAGCCGTTGAGACGGCGCGAAGCTATAAATAGCGGGGCTTTCGAGGAAACTGCCAAGGCCGGAAACCGGTAGCTGTCGAACCGGGCTCCGCATATTGGGGTTCGCGCGCGACGATTTAATATGGTACAATAAAGAGAGGAGCGGTTGTCCCCTCCTTGATAAGGAGCAAAATGTCACGCCCAAACCAGTACAGCAGTGAAAAACGCCGGAAGGAACTCGAGAAGAAACGGAAGAAAGAAGAGAAGATTCTGAGGAAAGCCGCGGCCAAGCAAGAACCGCAGGTCGAGGGCGATCAGGCAGACGAGGCAGACGAGGAAGACAAAGAATCCGAGATCAAGGAAGAGGGTTCCTCCTCCGAGTAAGGCGTTTCGATAGGATTTTACCTCATGAACGACGAATTTCGTGACGGAAGGAATTTTCTCAAGGCCGGATGGGAACGGCTGGACAGCATCGAAACCGATCAAGCCCGCGGGATACCCGTTCCGGCGCAGGAAGATCCGGTTGCGAATGAGCTTCGAACCTATAGATTGCCGCCTCCCGATTCCCGGGATTCGGGGCAAGGCGCGCTCTTTTCGCTCCTGTCCGGGCGAAAAAGCCGCCGCAAGTACAGCCCGGACGGGATCAGCCAAAAAGAACTGTCTTTTTTGATCTGGGCGGTCCAGGGCGTAAAAGAAGCCAAACCCAAGTATTCTTTCCGGACCGTGCCGTCGGCCGGGGCGCGGCACCCGCTCGATCTCTACCTGTACATTGCGCGCGTGAAGGACCTGGCCGCGGGACTCTATCGCTACCTGCCGCTTGAGCATGGCCTGGCTCTCGTGCGCGAGGAATCCGACCCGACAGCCTTGGATGCCGCGCTCAATCGACAATATTGGAACGCAGCGCTCGTTTTCATCTGGGTCGCCGTTCCCTACCGCACCGAGTGGCGATATTCCGTCGCCTCCCATAAGCTCATCGCCCTCGATGCGGGGCACTCGTGCCAGAATCTGTACCTGGCCTGCGAGTCCCTGGGGCTGGGCACCTGTGCCGTCGGTGCGTACAACCAAGATAAGCTCGATCGCTACCTGGGGCTGGATGGAGAGGAACGTTTCGCCCTCTATGCCGCTCCCGTAGGAAAAATCTAAAGTCGCGGTGGTTGAAGGACCGAAGATGGCCGCATTGACACTTGAACGTCTTGCCGGGAAGACGTGGATCGCGCGTGGGCCGACCAACAGTGGCGTCGTCGAGTCAGGTGAAGGCGGGGTGCTGCTCATCGATTCAGGGAACGACGCTGATGCGGGCAGGAAATTGCTCCGCGCCTGCGAGTCGGCCGGCCTCAAGATCGCGGCTATCGCGAACACGCACTCCAACGCCGATCATTGCGGGGGGAACGCGTTCATCCAGGCACGCACCACCTGCAAGATCATAGCCACGGCGACCGAGGCGGCTTTTATCGAAAGGTCGATGCTCGAACCGAGCTACCTATGGGGTGGTTTCCCTCTGCCCTCGCTGCGGCATAAATTCCTCATGGCCGAGGCCTCGCGAGTGACCGACATCATTGCCCCGCCCTGCCTCGTGCCGGACAGCGATGTAAAGGCCTTGCCTCTGCCCGGGCACTTTTTCGCCATGGCCGGGTTCATGACAAGCGATGGCGTGTTCTTCGCCGCCGATACGCTGGCCTCGTCCGAGATACTCGCCAAATACCCTGTTTTTTACCTCTACGACGTGGCCGCGTTCCTCGCGACGCTCGACACTCTGGCCGCTCTCGAAGCTGAATGGATCGTGCCCAGCCATGCTCCCCCGACGAGGGACATCGGGCCGCTCGCGCTGGCGAACAAGGCGAAAGTGCTGGAGATCGCTTCGTATATCGTCGAGGCGTGCGCCTCCCCCGTGACGCCGGAGAAGCTACTGGCCGGAGTGGCCGCTCATTTCCGCATCGAGCTCACACACACGCAGTATGTACTTCTCGGATCGACGGTGCGCTCGTACCTTGCGTGGCTCGTCCAGGAGAAGTCCCTTTCGTCTCGGATTGAAGGCGGATATCTGTTGTTCGAGCGGAGTTAGGAAGCATCGTCATGGAACAAGATTTCGAGATTGCGCCTTTTACGCTCAAGGAATACGACGAGGCCTTCGCTCTATGGAGTCGCACTCCGGGGATGGGCCTGAGCGCGGCGGATCAACGAGAGCCCATCGCCACGTTTCTCGAGCGCAACCCGGGGCTCTCGTTCGCCGGCAGAATCGGCGGGACGCTTGTCGGGACGGCTCTCTGCGGGTCGGACGGGCGCCGAGGGTATCTATATCATCTCGCCGTGGATCAAGGGCAACGGCGCAGAGGTCTGGGAACCCGCCTGGCTTCGGCCGGTCTTCTGGCACTGGCGTCCGCAGGGATCGAGAAATGTCACCTTTTCCTGATATCCGGCAACGAGCTCGGTGCGGCGTTTTGGTCGGCCCTGGGTTGGACAAAGCGCGATGACATCATCGTATTCTCGAAAAATCTTGAACTAGACGGCGGGTCTGTCGCGCGGGAGCGAAGCCGCAGGCATTGACAGAGGACTGCTTGAGGTATAGCTTCATTTCAAGCCCCTCTCCATTGAAGGTACTCCGCATGAGCTATTCCGATCCGACGAAGCTCGGGATTCTTACTTGTCCCGGCGCAGAGTCCTTCGCCAACCAGGTTGTCAGAAGGCTTGCCGGCATCTATAAGCGTCGATTCGAACGGAAAAGCGCCGTGCTCGCCTCGCGATATCATATTTCCCAGGAATTGGTGACCAGAAAGATCAATTTCGACAATGATATTCAGTCGGGGTTGCTCTATCTTCCCGGCAATGTCAACCAATACCGGCCGCCCCGATTCAAGATCAATGCCCGGCATACCGCTTTCCCCAACGGGGAAGTGAAGACCGAGATTCTGGACTCGGTCCGCGGCAAGGATCTGTATATCTTTCAGGATGTCGAAAATCATCAACCGATTCCCTTCAACGATGGAGCGGTGCATCGCTACCTTTCGGTGAACGACCACCTCTTCTCCCTGTTCGTGACGATCGACGCGGCTCTGCAAGCCGGAGCCGAGCGCATCAACCTCGTGCTCCCCACCTACCCCTATGGCAGGCAGCATAAGAAGAAGGGGCGCGAAGGGCTGACGGCCTCCCGCGTAGGACAGATGTTCGAACACCTCGGAGTGTCGAGGATCATTACGCTCGATATCCACAGCAGGGAAATCGAAAATACCTTCGATAAGCTCCGGCTCGAAAATTTGCATGCCTCGCTTCAGATAATAGAGAAGCTGATCGGCGTCGTGGATATCTCGAAAGAGGATCTCGTCGTACTATCTCCCGACACCGGCGCGGTGGATCGCAACAAGTTCTACGCGAATGCCCTGCAGCGGCCTCTGGCGATGCTCTATAAGGAGCGCGACTACTCCAAGGTCACGAAGAACGCCTCCGACACCAACATTTCCGAGATGCGACTTCTCGGCGAGGTTCGCGGGAAGACGGTGTTCATGGCCGACGACATGATCGGCACCGGCGGGACGCTCATCAAAGGCATGAAGAACCTCAAGGAGATGGGCGCGGAGCGGGTGATCTGCGCGGTGTCGCTGCCCTTGTTCACCGGATCGGCCATCGAAGAATTCGATGCGGCGTACAAGCAAGGGTATTTCCACCGCATCATCGGGACCAATGCGGTCCATCATCGCGAGCTGCTGCAAAAAGAGTGGTACGTCCAGGCCGATTGCACGGGACTTTTTGCCCAGATCATCAGCCTGCTCCATCACAATCGGTCGTTGTCGTCCATGTTGGACAACCGCGAGCTGGTCGCGAAACGGATAAAGAAACAGCTCGATCGCATGGCGGGTATTGCCGCGGTCCACGCCAAGTCTGGCGGGGGCCATGGGGCCGCTTCGGGGCAGCGTCCCGGTTCCGGGGACGAACCTCTTCCCTACGGCATAGCGTTCGATAGATGAAGGTTTTCCGCCCAGGGGCGGATGCGCGACTGGACGGCGAAGCTCCGAACGGGCGCGGCGATGAAGTTCCGCTCTCATCTGCCCGGACTTACATCGCCGGATCCATCGCGGGTATCGTCTTCGACCTCGATAACACGCTGTATACCAATCCGAGCTACGCGAAGTTTCAGGAAGACGTGCTTGTGGGACGCCTCGGCTCGGAGCTCGGCCTGAGCGCCGAGGCCGCCGCGCAGTTGGTCGCCGGGTTACGCGCCGAGCGCCGCGCCACCGGGCTGCCGCCGACCTCGCTCGGCAACCTGTCCGCGACGCTCGGCTTCGACATAGAAACGAGCGTCCGCTGGCGCGAGGAGTGCATAGAGCCGGCAGCCTGGCTGAGACGGGACCCTCGCCTCGGGGAGGCGCTGCGCCGGCTCGCAGGGCGATTCGCCTTGGCCGTCGTCAGCAATAATCCGCGGCTAGTCATAGAAAAAAGCCTGCAGGCTCTCGAAGTGAGCGATCATTTCCAGGTCCTCGTCGGGCTGGACGACACGCTGAAATCCAAACCCGCGACCGAGCCCTTCGCGTTCGCCCTTCGGCTCTTACAGCTCGGCCCCGAGGCCTGTCTGTCGATCGGCGACCGATTCGACGTGGACATCGCCCCAGCCCTCGAACTGGGCATGAATGGAATACTCGTGTCCGGTGTCGAAGACGTGTACGGTTTGCCCGAGCTGCTTTCCCTCTGACGCCGAACATCCTCGCCTCGACGGCCGCGCCGCGGATCTCTATCCGGGATAGTAGCGGTCGCCGATGTCGGGCCGGAACCAGGCCCCCTCGAACTTGACCGCCCGGGCCGCGGCATAGGCCGAGGCGCGGGCCGTTTCCCAGGTTTCTCCGACGCCGACGGCGGTGAAGCAGCGGCCTCCTCCGGTGCGCAACGTGCCGTCGGGGCTGCGCGCGGTCGAAGCGTGGAAGAGCAGGGCATCCGCCCCCGGAACGCTCGAATCGAGTTCCGGAAGGCCGGCCTCGACTCCCGCGTCGAGCCGCCCCAGGTTGACGGCCAGACCCTTCGGGTAGTCGCCGGGATAGCCGGGCGCAGCCACGACTACCCCGCAGGCGATGCGCTTAGAAACGGTCGGCCGAAGCGAGCAGAGCCGGCCGACGGCGGTGCCGGTGCACAGGTCGAGAAAGTTCGAGTCGAGGAGAGGAAGCAAAGACTGGGTCTCCGGATCGCCGAATCTCACGTTGTATTCGAGGAGCCGCGGGCCTTGGTCGGTCACCATGATACCGAAGAACAGGATGCCTCGGTACTTAAGGCCCTCGCTATCCATGCCACGGAAGGTCGGATCGACGATGTCGTGTTCGATCTTCGCCAGCAATTTAGCGTCGGCGAAGGGAACGGGACAGACGGCCCCCATACCGCCGGTGTTCGGCCCCGAATCGCCCTGACCGGCCTTTTTATGGTCGGCGCAGACGGGGAGGAGAAGCCGATCGCTCAGGTCGCAGAGCGCGAAGACGGACAGCTCCTTCCCGACCAGGTACTCCTCGGCCAGCAATTCGTCGGAGGCCAGGACGGATTCGCCGAAGCGCCGGAGCTCTTCGCGGGAGTCGGACTCGAATACGCCCTTGCCGGAGGCGAGGCCGCTTTTCTTGAGGACGAGCCTCTGATCGCGCATTTCATCGAGAAAGCGGATGAAGGAAGCGCTGTCCGTGAAGCGTTCGGTTCGGGCGCAGGGAATTCCGTGGCGCTCGGCGAAGGACCGCGCGAAGGACTTGCTCGACTCGAGCATCGCGGCGGCGCGCTTGGGGCCGAAGGCGCGTATGCCCGCCGCTTCGAGATCGTCCACGAGCCCCGAAGCGAGCGCGCCTTCGGGGCCGACGAGAACCAGTCCGATGCCGAGCTCCTGGCAGGCCCGGACCACCGCTGTTCCGTCCTGAGGGTCGACGGCGACGTTGCGGGCGACGCCTTCGGTGCCGGCGTTGCCGGGCGCGCAGAAGACCCGTTCTTTCATCGGCCGAGCGCTGGAATAGTCCGCGCTGCGGGAAAGCGCCCAGGCCACGGCATGCTCCCTCGCGCCGGAACCGACGACCATGACTCTCATGCCTTCCTCCTCGAAGCGTCCAGACGGTCGAGAAAAAGCGAGGCTTCTCGCGGATAGATACGGTGCTCAATGTCGTGGACGCGCTTCTCGATTTCCTCCAAGGACGCCGATCCGTCGGTCACGAAGGCCTCTTGGGAGAGGATCGGTCCCGTATCCATGCCTTCATCGACGAGATGGACCGTGACCCCGAAGCGGCGTTCGCCGGCTTGGAAAGCCCTAGCTATCGAATGGGATCCCGGCCAGGCGGGAAGGAGGGAGGGATGGACGTTGAGTATCCGCCCCGCGTGGAGCGCCACGAAGGCCGGAGAAAGAAGGCGCATGAAGCCCGCGAGGGCGATGGCATCGACGCGCAAGCGGAGGAGTTCGTCTTCGATTTCCGATTCGGCGAGCTCGCGCGGCTTTTCTGCGTAGCGGACGTAGCGCGTCGGAACGCCGAGCCGGCGAGAGCGCTCGGCGGCGAAGGCCGTTCGGCGGTCGTGGACGAGCACGACGCAGTCGTGGCGGCCGCGCAGCCCTTCGACGAGAGCTTCGAAGTTGCCTCCGTTGCCGCTCGCGAAGACGGCGTATCTAGCCACGGACGAGCTCTCCGGCGACGAAGAGCGGGATTCCCTTGGCAGCTGCGATGTCGACGAGACCGTCAGCCTCACCGCGTTTGGCTATGAGGGCCATGCCGATACCCATATTGAAGACGGAACGCATCTCGGCGTCGGCGATTCCTCCCGCTTTCTGGACCTTTTGGAAGATAGGGGGAAGGGGCCAGTCCCAGTTGAATCGCGGTGCGAGCTCGCGCGGAATGACGCGTTCGACATTGCCGTAGAGTCCCGAACCGGTGATGTGGGCGGCGCCGAGGACCCGCCCCGTGCTGATGAGCTCGAGGAGGTCCTTCACGTAAATGCGCGTGGGCACAAGGAGCTCCTTCCATGCCTCGTCGTCGCCCTCGGCGATGACCTTGCGCGCGAGGCTGTAGCCGTTGGAGTGGAGGCCGGAGCTCGGCAAGCCGAGGATGATGTCGCCTTCCTCCATCCTGTCCAAATGGGGAAGCATCCGGTTCTTTTCGACGAGGCCGACGGCGAAGCCCGCCAGGTCCAGGTCGTCCTCGCCGTAGACATCGGGCATCTCGGCCGTCTCGCCGCCCGTGAGCTCGCAACCCGTCTGTTCACATCCGGCGACGATACCGGCGATGATGTCGTGGAGCACCGGCTCGTGGATTTTTCCGCAGGCGATGTAGTCGAGGAACTGCAGGGGGCGCGCGCCGCAGACCACGAGGTCGTTGACGCTCATGGCCACGAGATCGATGCCGATCGTGTCGTATTTTCTCAGGCGCTGGGCTACGAGGAGCTTCGTGCCTACGCCGTCGGTGGTCGACAGCAGCACCGGTTCACGGTAGCCGGAGAGGTCCAGCGCGGCGCCGCCCGCGAAACCGCCAAGGCTTTTGGATACCGCCTTCGAAGGGAAGGTTCTAATGAAATTCGCGAAATCGTCCCCTTTCTTGATGGAGACTCCGGACGTTTCGTAGTCGAGGCCGCTCATGCAGTTTCCTTTCTGCCGGTTTTGGGCGGGAAGGGGTGTTTCCCGTCGAAACAAGCGCAACAATAGCCCCCTTCGCCACCGATCGCCTTCAAGAGGCGGTCCTGCGTGAGGAAGCGGATCGAGTCGGCTCCCACCTCGCGGGCGATGTCGTCGGGCTCGAGTCTATTCGAGATCAGCTGATCCCGATCCGGAATATCGATGCCGTAGTAGCATGGCCATTTTATCTCCGGCGCCGCAAGCCGTACGTGGACGCTTTTAGCCCCGGCTTCGCGGAGGAGGCCGACGATGATTCGGCTGGTCGTGCCCCGCACGAGAGAATCGTCGATCATGACGACACGCTTTCCTCCGACGACATGGGAGACGGCGTGGAGCTTGAGTCTCACGGCCAGCTCGCGCTGGCCCTTGGTCGGCATGATGAAGCTCCTGCCGGCGTAGTGGCTTCGCGCGAGGCCGAAATCGAAGGGGATGCCGGCTCGGCGTGCGTAGCCGATGGCTGGAATCGTTCCCGAATCGGGAACGGGCACCACGATGTCCGCATCCAGGTTCCCTTCGTCCTGTTCGGCCAAAGCTTCACCGAGTCGGGTTCGGGCGGCGTGAACCGACTCGCCGAAAATCTCGGAGTCGGGGCGCGCGAAATAGATGAGTTCGAAGACGCATTTACTCGGAGGGGCACGGTGCGGGAGGCGGTAGGAGTGAAGCCCGTCCTCGTCCACGATCACCAATTCGCCGGGCTCCACCTCGCGATAGTCCATCGGCCCCAACGCGTGCAGCGCGCAGGTTTCGGAGGCCACGAACACGGCATCGTCCTTGAACCCGAGGTACAAAGGACGGAAGCCGGAGGGATCGCGCACGGCGATGAGAGCGTTTTCGTGCATCATGACGAGGCTGAAGGCGCCTTCGAGCTGGGCGAGGGCGTCGGAAAGAAAGACTTCCCGGCGTTGCGCCGGAGATCGGGAAATGAGGTGCAGGATGAGTTCGGAGTCGGCCGTTCCCTGGAAGATGGAACCCTGTTCGGTCAAGTGGGAGCGGAGGAGCCCTCCGTTGGAGATGTTGCCGTTGTGGCCCAGGGCTATGCGGTCTTTGTTGCAGGACACGATAAGCGGCTGGGCGTTGGCGATGCCTGAGCCGCCGGCCGTGGAGTAGCGCACATGACCGATACCGAGCCTGGACGGGTGATGTTCGCCCGCGAAAGCGCTCAGGGTGGGTGCCACCATACCGACGTCCTTTTTCGAGCGCCAGCTGCCGTCTTCTTCCCAGGCTATGCCGCATGACTCCTGGCCGCGGTGTTGGAGCGAAAAGAGCATATAGAAGAGCAGTTCGGGGAGATTTTGCGCTTTGGGAGCAAAGATGCCCGCAACGCCGCAGTGGTGACCTAGGCCTTCCATGGCCGGTTCTAACACGGGGGCTATCGCGAGGTCAAGGCGACCTCTGGTGGAAAGGCGGTGTCAAATTTCTTCCAAAGGCTCCGAAGAATCTTCTTCGGCCGGAAGATCGCTCAGAAGTGGACCCACTTCAGGATATTCGGCGCCGGCTGCAAGAGATGGAGCGGAAAGGGTTCCCGGAATCGGTGTCTTGACGAAGGTGAAATTGCGCATGATCTTCACGAGAACCGAAATTTTCTCGCGGCCGGCGTGGATCTGCGCGAGTATCTCCTTGTTGCGGCCTCCCCCCAGGGTCCTGATGTTGGTGACGAGTTCGGGACTCGACTTCCGGTAGTCGGAAAGCAGATCGCCGAGGGCGTCCCCCAACATGGCGAATAGCGCGGCTTCGTCCTCGACGATCTCCCGTGCACGGGCGTTTATGGAATCGACGAGACGGCTCAGGAAGGCTGCGATGTCCTTGCCCCGCTTCATTTCCTCGATGTATCGGTTCATCGAAACGAGGGAGGTTCTTCCGGTGCCCTTGAGTTGGTCCTCGAAATCTTGAATCCGAGCCGGGGATCGGTCGCATTGATAGAGGATGTTCGCGAGGTTGTTCTGGAAGTTCTTGTTGTCGAAGTATCCTTCCACGAGGATGCGCTTCACCGATTCCTTGAGGAAGGGCTCGAAAAACGCCACAATGAATGTCTTCAGGATACGGATCGGCTTGATCCACATGAAGCTGTTCGGACTTTCGCTGCGGAGAAATGCGTCGCTCTCCTCGTCGTACCCCTCGACCTCGAGGATTTCCGCATCTCCGAACAGGCTTTGAATATCCGTGGCGATGGCGTTTTCATGTTGCTCTCGGAGAAGGCGCTCACGGTCTTTTTCATATTGAACGACGAGACGCCGACGGTAGGAATCGAGAAAATCTTTGCGTTCCCTGGGCGTGGGCGGGAGGAAATAGGGGTCGCCCCGAATCGAACGCATGAGGGCGAGGAGGATTTCCTTGTTGAATCTTCCGACCATGGCTTTATCGAGCTGGACAAATATCTTGTCCACCTTGGCCCGCTTCCCCGTGTCGGAGGACCCCGGCGCGCGTCGTTCGAGGAGCCGGAACATGTTTTCCTTCAATTGCGCCGAGAAAACGAAGCCTTCGATGAGGTAATAGAAATCGATGAGTTCGGGGAGTACCTGATCGCCCGCGACCGAGGCGAAATCAGCTCGATACCGAGGATCGTCGAGACTGACGCTGGGGTCGAAGAGCCCGAGAAGCCGTTCATAGTCGTGCCGGCAGATGTCGAGGAAGCGATCTACTTCGAAGAGATCCAGGTTGACGGCACGCGGCCCCAGTTCTTCGAGCGAGCGCAAGAAGTCATGGAATTCCCGATCGATCGCTTCGAGTTCGTCGTCGACGCGAAGGGCTTGTTGTAGGCGCTCCGACATCCCTTCGTAAGAAAAAAAGCGTTTGGCGTCTTGCTCCTCCCGAGGCAGACGGCAATCGATGAGATAATCGAAAAAGTGCTGGGATACCCGGATATCGGAATTGGCGACCGTGGCGCGAGCCAGTTCGGCGAGGGGGCGCAGAAGGGAATAGAAATGGAAGACGGCCTGCGCGAAACCCGGAAGCACGAGATTCGTCTTTGGTCGGAAATACGGCGGCCGCAGCTCCGCGAGTATCGCGTTGATGCGACGCAGTTCGGCTCGGCGTTTCCCCTCCTGAGGATCGTTCGCCAGGATGCGGGAAAACAAGTCTTTAATTTTTTCTAGGAAGCTCATGGTTTAATTGTAGGGGAGCGCGGGAGCCTCAGCAAGGCTTGTCTATTGACACCCCCGCTGGCGCCGCCTATGCTTTTTTTACCGCAAAAAAGGATACAGCGGAGGAAGGTGGAGCTAAGGCATGTCCGATTTCCTGAATGACGCCGATTTCGAGCTCTACCGTAAACTCATCTATGACGAGAGCGGCATCACCTTCTCCGCCACCAACCGTTCCATCCTCGAAAGCAGACTAAAGGAACGGCTCCGTGAAAAAAAATTCGACGCCTTGCGGGATTACTACCTCCTCATTACTCGTGACAAAGAGGAACTCAAGACCCTGCTGGACTCGGTCACGACGAATCTTACGCGGTTTTTCCGGAATCAGGCGCATTTCGATGCCTTGGAGAAATACGTGGTCCCCGAACTCGTCAAGATTAGGGGAGGCTCGGGCGATCGGCGACTTCGCTTCTGGAGTGCCGGCTGTTCGACGGGCGAGGAGCCGTATTCGATAGCCATTCTTCTCAAGGAAATAGTGCCGCCCGGCTGGACCTTCGAAGTGGTCGCCAGCGACATCTCGCTCAAGTGCCTGATGGTCGGTAAGGAAGCCTTCTACTCGGATCAGCGCATCCAAGGAATGCCGGAGACGTATCTGGCCAAGTACTTCGAGCGTAAGCCGGGCGGATATCAACTCAAGGACGAAATAAAGAAGCTGGTCCGATTCGATTATCATAATCTCAAAAACGATTCCGGGCTGCGCAATCTCGATGTCATCCTTTGCCGTAATGTGCTCATCTATTTCGATGAAGCGGCTCAAAAGGCGACGATCGAAAGGTTTTGGGACGCCATGGCGCCCAAGTCTTTTCTATTTATCGGTCATTCAGAGTCGCTATTCGGCATGAATACACGGTTCGAGTTTGTGAAGACGGACTGGGCGACTTTCTATCGCAAATTCATCTAGGGGAGCGTGGCGCCGTGCCTGATGCAGTCTCTGTCCTCGTCGTGGATGATTCCGCGTTGATGAGAAACCTCATCTCGAAGATAGTTGAAGCTACTCCCGGTCTCGTCGTGGCCGATAAGGCGATGAATGGCGTCTTCGCCCTGCAAAAGATCCCACGGTGCGATCCCGACGTCATCGTGCTCGATCTCGAAATGCCGGAGATGAACGGCGTCGAGTTTCTCAAGGAGCGGAAGCGGCTCGGCATAGACGTCCCGGTGGTGATTCTAAGCTCGCTTGCCAAGAAGGGCGCGCAGATCACCATGGAGGCGCTCGCCCTCGGCGCCGCGGATTTCATTACCAAGCCATCCGGTTCCACGTCGTCGGATATTCACATGGTCGCGGGCGAACTCGCCCGGCTGCTGCTGGCCCACGGAGCTCAGCATCGTCGGCAGCGGGGGAAGTCCTCGCCCAAATACGACTTCGACGCCCCCGAACGATACTTCGAGCCCGCACCGCTTCTGGATAGTCGGGAGCGGGGGAAGGCGCAAGTTGAAGCGCCCAAACCCGCCAGAGCGCCCGGGCCGATCGAAATCATCGCGATCGGCATTTCCACCGGAGGTCCGAATGCGCTGCGGGAAGTCTTTTCCAAGATCGACGCGGACTTGCCCCAGCCGATCCTGGTGGTGCAGCACATGCCGCCCGGATTCACGGAAGAGTTCGCCAAAAGCCTCGATCGCATCTGTCCGCTCGATGTCAAAGAGGCCGCCGACGGCGATCTCCTACGGTCCGGCCGAATCCTGATCGCACCGGGAGACAAACATTTGCTCGTGGAGAAGCGGCCGTTGGGCGCAGTCGCCCGTCTGGCCGATTCGCCGCCGATGAACGGGCACCGTCCCAGCGCCGATGTGCTGTTCGAAAGCGTCGCCAGAAACTACGCGAATAGGGCCCTGGGGGTCATCATGACCGGCATGGGAAGGGACGGAGCGCGAGAGCTCGGCTCGATTTATCGCGAGGGAGGGCTGACGCTTGGACAGGACGAGGCCTCGAGCGTCGTCTACGGCATGCCTAAGGCGGCCTTCGAAATGGGGCATGTCATGCAGCAGGTGGGACTTGCGGAAATGGCAGTGGAAATTTCACGATTGGCGAAACAGTATGCCAGATGAGGTGCGCGATCTTTGCCCTTGCCGCCTGATGACAGTATCTTTGCCCTAGGGACGACGCGGAAGTCGATCGTCCGAGGAGGCACCATATGGCCACGAAAACCTATAATTGCAAGGATTGCGGCCGGGAAATCGTGCTCGATGCGCTTGCGCCCGCGCCGGAATGCTGCGGTCAGACAATGGAACAGTCGCAGCTCGATCCGTGTACAACCCCGAGCGCCATGGAGGCGAAACGGACGAATATCGCCGACGACGCCTGTGATGACGGAGTCAAATAGAAGGCATTCGAGCCTTGCGGCGCAGGTGACCATTTCGTTCGTCGGGTGGCCGGTCGAAAACGAAACGACCGGCCCCGGCGAAGGGATGGAGATGAAAGCGCATCAGGCCTGGACTACTTCCGTCACTTCTGGAATGGTTTTCTTCAAGTAGTTTTCGACACCAAGCTTGAGGGTCATGGTGGACATGGGGCACGAGCCGCATGCACCCGTAAGTTTTACGGTGACTATCCCGTCCTCGCCGACCGATACAAGTTCAATATCTCCACCGTCCGCCTGAAGCGAAGGGCGTACGTCTTGAATTGCGCGCTGGACTTTTTCCGTGAGCATGGCCAACTCCTTGCTGACAATGTAGTCATCCGGACGGGGATGGGTCAAGCGAGCGTCGACAAGCCCCGGCCTTGGACGGAAGCGGTCGATATGCTACAATAAACGAACTTGAGCGCGGAGAGGTTAATGGCGCGTACCATCGTTTTCGTCAATCAAAAAGGCGGCGTGGGCAAGACAACCAGCGCCATCAACCTCGGGGCCTATCTGGCACTCTTGGGAAAGCGGACTCTTCTCGTGGATTTCGATCCTCAAGCCAACTTGACGAGCGGAGTGGGAGGGTCCCCGGGGCGGAAAGGCGTCTATCAGGTCGTGTCGGGTCAGGCCAGCATGGCCGAGATCATCATTCCCACCAAGATAGAATGGCTGGACTTGGTTCCCTCCTCGATCGACCTCTCCGGCGCCACGGTGGAGCTGGTCGATAAGGAAGATCGCAACGAATACCTGAAGCGCGCGATAGCCGAGGTCATCGATGAATACGATTACGTGCTCATCGATTGTCCGCCCAGCCTCGGGATACTGACGCTCAACGGGCTGGTGGCCGCCGACGAGGTGCTCATCCCGCTGCAGTGCGAGTATTTCGCGCTCGAGGGCCTGTCCTTGATTCTCCAGACCGTCAACCTCGTCCAGAAAGGCATGAATACACAGCTTCGCGTGGGCGGCATACTGTTTACCATGTACGATTCCCGGACAAAACTCGCGCAGGACGTGGTCTCGCAGGTGACAGACTATTTCAAGGATCGGGTCTACAAAACCATCGTCCCGCGCAACGTCCGGCTTTCGGAAGCCCCTTCGCACGGAGTGCCGGTCTGTCTCTACGATCCGACGTGCATAGGCGCCAAGAGCTATGAGGCTCTCGCGAAGGAAGTCGTGGCGCGGGGCGAGGCGAACGCGCTTCCCGCGAACGGGGCGGCTCATGGCTAAACAATTCGGGCTCGGCAAGGGACTAGGCGCGCTCATTCCGGAACCTGAGCCGGTCCCGCTCTCGCTGGGAGCGGGGGAGGAGCCGCGGGACGGGATTTTGCGGGTGCCGCTCGGCAGGCTCAGGCCCAATCCCGATCAGCCGAGAAAGAGCTTTCCTGCCGAGTCGATCGCCGAACTGGCCGAATCCTTGAAGCGGCATGGGCTGATTCAGCCGATAATCGCCGAAGATGCCGGGGATGGCGCCTATGTCATCGTCGCCGGAGAGCGGCGTTTCCGAGCGGCGGAAGCGGCGGGATTGCGCGAAGTGCCGGTCATTCTCCGCTCCTTCAGCCCCGAGCGACGCCTCGAGATAGCCCTCATTGAGAATATCCAGCGCGAAGACCTGAATCCGATCGACGAAGCCGAAGCCTACCGCGCTCTCATGAGCATGGGGGGCCGCTCGCAGGAAGAAATCGCCGATGTGGTGGGCAAGAGCCGGAGCGCGGTAGCCAATTCCCTGCGCTTGCTGCGACTCCCCGAGCCCATGCTCGATTCCCTGCGCGATGGTTCCTTAAGCGCAGGACACGCGCGCGCTATCCTCATGGTCGCCGATCCCGCCCGGAGGGAGCGGCTTTTCGCCAAGGTCAAGACCGAGGGCATTTCGGTACGCGAGGCTGAGACCGCCGCCCAGGAAATGAATAGCGGAGGCTTCGGCAAGCAGCCGAAGGAAAAGACTCCACGATCGCCCGACCCCGACATCCGAGCGGTCGAAGAGAGACTCATCGGAATACTTGGTACGAAGGTGAGCATACGGGGCAATTCGAACAAGGGAAGCATCGTAATCGAGTACTATTCGATGGATGACCTCGAACGGATCATATCCATAGTGGGGAGCGAAACGAGGGCCTGATTTTCTAAAAAGAGGTGACAATGTCGGATTTTGCCGCGAAACGTACGTGCAGGCGCCGTACCCGTCGCATTGCACGCTGTGTCGCGACGCGGACCGGCGGGATTTTGCTGGTGCTCCTTTCCGTCGCCGCCCTCAATGCACAGACCACGAACGAAGCGCCGCAGACGAAGGGAGCCTACCCGGGCTTCGACGTTCGCTACGGCATTCCGGCCGGGACCGATTTGACTGCCTTGGTGAATAAGCCGACTCTCATCGACATGCAGGTGAAGACCTTCAACGATCCGGCCACGGGCGAATCGCGATTGAGCGGCTTCGGCGAGGCTGAAGCGGTGTACGACGTGCCTTTGCAGGCCGTGCTCGATGTGCTGACCGATTACCCGGGGCAGAAGGCCTACTCCCCGCGGCTTCTCGACGTCAAGGTCGAATATCAGGATCCGCATCGGGCCGTGGTGTATCAGGACATAGGGATCTATTTCCTTGGCTTCAAGTTCGGCTCGAGAGTCCGCTCGGAGATACTCGTCGACGACCTCGGACCCGGGGAAGTGGGCATCCGCGCACGATTACTCGAGAGCCTCGACCACAACCTCTTCGATTCCTTCTCCTCCTGGTATCTGAAAGAAGTCGACGTCGACGGCAAGACCATGCTCTACCTGCGCAACTTCACGAGCCCGGGGCTCCGCAAGCCCTTCTTCGGAATCGGCGCCATCCTGAAAATCTTCACGCCTCCCGAACTCACCGGGCAGATCGAGAACACGGTCAAAGAGGCGCTGAAACGGCTGAAGGCGCAGGGACGGGGATGATTCTGTTCCGAAGAACCGAGCCGCCTTGACGTGTTTTGCCGTACCGGCTAGTGTTCTGGCAACCAGCCATCCTTCGCGATAAGGAGCGTACTATGAGCATTATCGAATACGTCGAGGCCCGCGAGATACTCGATTCCCGCGGCAATCCCACGGTAGAGGTGGACGTCGTCCTGGAAGACGGGACGATGGGAAGAGCCGCGGTTCCCTCCGGGGCCTCGACCGGCGAATACGAGGCGGTCGAGCTTCGCGACGACGACAAGAAGCGCTATCTCGGCAAGGGCGTCCTCAAGGCCGTCGAGAACGTCAACACCGCGATCGCCTCCGAGATCTGCGGGCTCGACGCCCTCGAGCAGGTCGACGTGGACCGAACCATGATCGATCTCGACGGGACCGAGAACAAGGGCAAGCTCGGCGCCAACGCCATCCTCGGCGTGTCCATGGCCGTCTCGCGCGCCGCGGCCGAGTTCCTCGGCGTGCCCCTGTACAAGTACCTCGGCGGCCCGCACACGACGCTCCTTCCCGTGCCCATGTCCAACATCATCAACGGCGGCAAGCACGCCGACAACAAGGTCGACTTCCAGGAGTTCATGATCATGCCCGTGGGCGCCGAGAGCTTCCGCGAGGCCGTCCGCATGAACGCGGAGATCTTCCACAGCCTCAAGTCGATCCTCAAGGCCGACGGGCACAACACCTCGGTCGGCGACGAGGGCGGCTTCGCCCCGAACATCGGCAACGACGACGCCCTCGACTACATCATGAAGGCCATCGAGAAGGCCGGCTACAAGCCCGGCGAGCAGATCGGCATCGCCCTCGACCCCGCCGCCAGCGAGCTCTTCGACGAGGGCGAGAAGAAGGGCTACAAGTTCTGGAAGTCCAACCCCGGCAAGCTCTTCAGCTCCGACGAGATGATCGAGCTCTATACGAAGTGGGTCAACAAGTACCCGATCGTGTCCATCGAGGACGGCCTGGACCAGAACGACTGGGAGGGCTACGTGAAGTTCACCAAGGCCCTCGGCAACAGGATCCAGATCGTCGGCGACGACTTCTTCGTCACGAACACCAAGCGCCTCGAGAAGGGCATCGCCATGGGCGCCTGCAACTCGATCCTCATCAAACTGAACCAGATCGGCACCGTCACCGAGACCATCGAGACCATCGAGATGGCCAAGCGCGCCGGCTACACCGCCGTCGTCTCGCACCGCTCGGGCGAGACCGAGGATTCCTTCATCGCCGACCTCACCGTCGCCCGCGAGACCGGCCAGATCAAGACCGGCTCCATGTCGCGCACCGACCGCATCTGCAAGTACAACCAGCTCATGCGGATCGAGGACGAGATGGAGGGCATCGCGGAATACCCCGGGAAGAAGGCCTTTTACTCGGTGAGGAAGTAGCCGCGACGCGGAAGGCTTTCAACTCCGTTCGCAAGTAGCTGACTTTCGAGTCGCTCGATGAAGCCGCCCCGGCATGACGGGGCGGCTTTTTATCGATATGGACCCAAACGCCGCGCGGCGTGTCCGACGCAAGAAACGCTCATACATTCGTCACGCGGTATCGGCTGAGACAGCCTGATGCCACAATGATCGGCAGCTTGGATTGCAGGAGTGGGGGTAGCGAAGGCCACCGCAGCCGCGCAGCGGCGAGGAGGCCGGAGCGAGGGGGAGCCGCGGCAAGCACAGCCATGGTCCTTGAATTGCGGCAGCCCGCGCATGATGCCTGCATCCTTGGCCCAGGGGGCCGCGCGGGCGGCTGCGATGGTGGGCCGCGCTCCCCCTTTCCCTTTTTAGACGGCGCACTGTGCGCTAATTCGGCGCGCCGCCGCTCCGGGAAGGCGCGACTCGGGGCGAAAGCGCGGAGTCCAGCGCCAGGCCCGCGAGGAGGACGGCCGTGCCGAGGAGCTTCCACAGGTCGAGGGAGCCCCGGGCGGCGAGGTCGAGGAGGATGCCGGCGAGGGCCTGGCCGCCGAAGATGAGTATGGTGGCGGAGAAGACGGCCATGCGCGGGAAGACGAAGCTCATGGCCGTCACCACGGCGACGCCCATGAGGCCGCCGCCGAAGGCGAGGATGGGGCCGGCGGCCTCGACCGCGCTGACGGCGGGGGCGGCCGCGGGCCTCAGGGCGGCGACGATGAGGAGGGTGGTGGCGAGGCCCGCGATGTAGTTGACGCGGGTGCTCCGGAGGAGGCCCTTCCTGCGGCCGAGCTCGGCGTTGAGGACCGAGGAGAGGCCGACGAAGACTCCCGAGGCGAGGGCGGCGAGTTTGGCGAGGGCCTCCGAGCGCCAGCTTCCCGCCATGAGGGCGATCCCGGCGAAGGCCAGGGCGATGCCGGGGATGCGGCGGAGGGCGAGGGGATATTTCGGCCGCCCGAGGAGTCCGGTCGCGTCCGCGGCGAGCGAGAAGGCTGTCTGGCCGAAGAGGGCGAGGGAGACGGCGAGGGAGGCTCCCAGGGCCGCGAAGGCGTAGTTGCTCGCGAAGACGGTGCCGACGCCGACGAAGCCGCCGAGGTAGTAGACGAAGGGCGCCCGTCCCAATCGCGGCTTCTCCCGCCTGGCGAGGAGGATGAGCGAGACGGCCGAGAGCCCGACGCAATGGATGACGAGCGTGGCGGTGAGGTTGCCGACATGCGCCGCGAGGCGGCTGTTGAGGAGGTTCGCGAGCGTGATGACGATGCCGCTCAGGGGCGCGATGCCATAGGCGGCCAGGCTTTCTTTTCGCACGGGCCGAGTATTCCACAAAGCTCGAAGATGCTATAGGACATATGTCGTATCCGAAGCCGAGGGGGCGCGACGTGGACTTGGTGGCGAACTTCGTTCGGCGCTACGAGCTGGACAGCCTCATCTCTCCCGACCTGCTCGAGGCGCTCACTCCCCTGCGCAGGATGCCGGGGGAGTTCATCATCGGATCGGGCGAACCGGTGCGGAGTCTCTTCTTCCTCGTCGAGGGGCGCGCCAAGGCCTACCGCGTCCTGGAGAACGGGCAGAGCATCCTGGCCGCCTTCTTCGGGCCGCTCGACGTGCTGGGGGAAGTAGAGCTCTTCTCGTCCCCGCGCTACGCGCTGAGCGTCGTGGCCCTCGAGGAGAGCGTCTGCCTCGCGCTGCCGGTCGAGGCCGTCAAGAAGGCGGCCGAACGCAACAGCAGGCTCTTCATGTACCTCTGCGCTCGCCTGGGCGAGAAACTCGACGACAGGAACCTGGCGGAGTCGATCAACCTGCGCTATCCGGTGGAGAACCGCCTCGCGAGCTACCTCCTCGCATCCATGGACGGCGAGGGAAGCATCCTCGGGACGGACGACCTCGGCGAGCTCGCGGACTTCATCGGAGCGAGCTACCGCCAGCTGGGGCGCGTCGTGCGCCGCTTCCGCGGCGAGGGCATACTGGAGAAGGCGCGGGGGCGCATCCGCGTCCTCGACCGGGCCAAGCTCGCCCCCTACGCCCGCGACCTCTACCTCGGCACCGAGTGCAGGATCAGGCCGGAGGCGTTTGGGCCGTAAGAGGGCGGGCGGGGTGGTACGGGCGCGGACGATCTCGGAGCGGAATATATTCCGGGTTGGATTCTCCGCTCGGGATCCTCGTCTTTAGCACCTTCAGTCCTTCCCCAGCGCCTTGTTGATCGCGAGAAGGTCGAGGCTCTCCGCGTCCCAGCCGCCTGCCCACTCGACGAGGGAGGACTCGTCCTCGTCGCGCTCGTCTTCGGGTGTGGCGAGGGCTTCGAGAAGCTCCTCGTAGCCCGGGAAGCCGCCGCAGTCCTCGGGGGGCGAGGCGCGCTCGGCCTCGAGGCAGGAGGGCGCCACATCCTCGCCCGGGGTCGCTTTCCGGGTGGCGACCACGACGAGTTCGTGCTCCCAATCGTCGCCGTAATCGTAGACGTACTCGATCTTGCTCCGGACGCGCAGGGAGAGTTCGTCGAGGCGGACCTCATGCTCGTCGATGAGCGGCTCGTAGTCGTCGGGCGAGGGCAGGCCGAAGGCCTTGTCGCGGAACCTGAAAAGGTGGAGGTGGGAGTCGGTCCAGCCGAAGGCGTCCTGGAGAATCGTATGGAGTTCGGCGAGGCTGCGGTTGCCGGGCACGACGAGGCGCCGCCTGATCGGCGGCTCGATGTCGGCGAGGCGCGCCTCGAAGGTGTACAGCTTTTGGGAGCTCGGGCGCGAGGCGCGCTTTCCTTTCGGCGTGCGGGCCTTCGCCGGGCTCTTCGCGCCGCCTCGCGCCTTGGAGGCCGAGGGCGATGCCGAGGCGCGACGCCGCCGGCTTTTTCCGGCGAGAGTTCCCTCGATCGCGGCCATGAGTTCGCCAATCATCTCGCCGAGGGAGGGCAGCTGTTTCTCGAACCCGGAGAGATTGCCGGGCTCGGGCGACTGTCCTTTGCCGAGGTTCACGATGAACTCGCAGACCCCCTTCATCGCGGTCGAGAGGAGGGAGAACTCCTCCGTGTCGAGATCGGAGGGGGAGGACACGAGGTTCCCCATCCTCCGCATCCAGACGAGGAACAGCGCGTAGATGTCGAGCAGAGCCGAGCGGATCCGCGCGACATCGGGATTCTCGGCCGAGCGGTCCCAGGCTGCGGCGACGCCGTGGGCGAAGGCCCGCGCCTCGTCGAGAAGAGTGTCGAGTTTTTTCTTGGGCAGACCGAGCTCGGAGGCTCCGATGAAGCAGCGGGCGAGGGCTTCCTCGACGCCTTCGCCGCGCCAAAGGGCGTCGCGGACGAAGGCGGCGATCTCGTCGGCATCGAGGGCGAAGCCGAGAGCGGCGAGATCCCGCGAAAGGCCGTCCTCGTCGTCGCGCGACCGAGCGGGAGCGTCGGCGGACATGAGGAGCTCGGGGATGGAGACTCCGCTGCCCCACATGAAGACTCGGCCTCCGAATTCCTCGGCCTGGAGCGCCTTGCCATCGTTGAAGTATTCGGAGAAGGCGGCGGCCGGCTCCTCGCGGACCCAGGCCGGGGCGGACTCGAAGGTCGCTTCCATGAATGAGGAAGGCTCGACGGGGCGTCCGAGGCCGCGCATCGCGGCCTCGACCCCTTCGTCCATGGCCGCGAACCAAGCCTTCCGCCTCTCCGGCGCGATGCTCGCCGCCTTGCGCGGGCGTACGAGGAAGCGGGAGCCTTCCGGGTCGGCGAGTTCGATATCGAGGTAGTCGCCCGCCGCAAGACCGGACTCGGCATAGAAAGCCTTCAGGTCAAAGACCCTGAGGCGGACGAGCGCGTCGCTCGCGCCGGCGGACGACAGTGCCTTCGCGTTGCTGCGCTCTTGCTCGATGAGCATGGAGAGCATCACTGTCTTGCCGAAGAAGGTGAAGTAGATGGCTACGTTCTTGAGCGAAAAAGGAATGGAGCGCGACGCGAAGGCTTTCCCTTCCTCCGGCGCGAGCGCTATATCCCAGGGAGCGATTTCCGGGCCGCGGTAGGGCTCGAAGCGGTGGCCGGAGATGAAGATACCGCGCTCCCGTTCGAGAGGGGTGATCTTCACCAGGAGACGGGAGCCCGGACTGAAGCGCATGCGTCGTTCCTCCTGAGACCAGGGAGCTTACCCAATTGGGCGTGGAATGGGTAGAGAGCGGCGGAGGCGGGGATTCGCGGAAAGCGTTTCGGCTTTCCCGGTTTCGACTCGCGCCCGGCTCGTCGATCGCTTGACCGAGGCGGTGGGCTCGGGAGCGCTCCTGGTTTATCCTCGAGCTGGCGCAGGGGATCTTCGTCGCCGACGGAGCCGAGCCGGCCATCGACCCCTACATCGAGGTCCTGGCCTTCGAACGGCCGCCGGAGCTGAAGAAGCGGATCGCGGCCATTCTCTCAGAGGAGCTCGGCGGCGTGGCGGGGACGGCCGCCTTCCACGACATGGCCGCGGGCGACTACTTCGAGGACGGGGAGCACGTGTAGGGGGGGTATCGGCGCGTCGTAGAGGAGCTTCTCGCCGGTGGAGGAACCCCACCCTATGGTCGGCCGGCGCGATGAGGCTGGCCCGTCCTTCCGTCGGGAGCCGCTCGGTCAGGACTTTCGAGGAGCCGATGTGGAGGCGGAGCCGGCCGCGCACGCGCCGCTCGATGCTGCGGGTTTCCTAGTCGTCGCCCTCGTCGGGGTTCCGGAAACGACGGTAGATGCGCAGGACGTTGGGGAGGAGTTCCTTGCGGGCGCGCGCTTCGGCCTCGGCCTTTTCCTGCTGCGTGGCGTCCGCCAAAAGTTCGTTGCTCGTCGTCGGGCTGGCGAGGATGAAAGCCGGAACGAGCAACAGCGAGAAATCCTCGTCCTTCCGGATCTCCTCGCCATAGAAGAGACTGGCGATGATGAAACCCCGGCACCATTCGGCGCAGAGAGTGTCGGGCTTGATCCTGTTCATGTATCTTCCGCCCATGTACGGCCTGAAGTCGCCGCTGTCGAGATCATCCTCGAGGGAATCGCAGAGCGCACGTATCGTTTCCTCGAGGTCCTCGAGATCGATGCCGGCAGGCGGCTCGAAGTTCTCGGGATCGTCCACGAGGGGCAGCAGTGCCAGGTCATCGTCGATGTCGTCCAGTAGCGGAAGCGCGCAGGCCAGTCCGGCCGAGAAACCCTGCACGTAATCGAAGCGCCTGCCGTCGGAGCGGAAGCGCTTCAGCCAGGTCTCGATCTGCTCGATGTCCGCCATATCGAAGCTCATGGTCGGCTCCTTTGTCGTCCCGGATGGCCGGGTGGTCGCCGGACTATACCACGAGCCCCGTGCCCTTTCGAGGGGGCGCAGCGGCCGAGGCACCAGCCGCAAGGGGCGGCGAGCTTGACGACCTACCGCCTTCCTTTCCATGATCGAGCCATGCAGATTCTGCCAGGCCTCACCAGCACCAAAAGGGAGCGCATCGGAGCCTTCATCGCCGATCTTCGGCGCTCGGACGAGCGCCTCATAGCCCTCTTCCCGACCTGCCTCGACAAGGGCGAGCGCCGGGAGCTCTACCGCGAGCTCGAGTCGATCCCGGGACTCGGGATTCCGCACGTCCACGCGCGTGCCGACTGCGATCTCGAGGAGATGCGGTACCTGGAGCGGACCTTCGGGACCGAGGCCTTCAACATCCATCCGCGGCGCAGCGGCCACCCCTTCGCCGCAGACCTCGACGGTCTGGCGGGCCGGGTCTTCATCGAGAATGTCGAGGTGCCCGTGGAGGACGCGGAGCTGGTGCCGGAGTCGCCGGCGGGCGGCCCGGCCTTCGGCGGTCTCTGCCCGGACTTCTCGCACCTGGAGAACGCGCGGCTGCATGACCGCGGCGCCTACGTCGAGACGACGATGCGGCAGCTCGGGCGCTTCCCGATCGGCTGCTGCCATCTCTCGGCCCTCAGGGTCGGCGTGCCGAACGCCTGGTCGGGTGAGTGGGACCACCACGCCTTCGCGGCCCTGACCGACTTCGACTACCTGGCCGCCTACCGCCGCTTCTTTCCGGCCTCCTGGGCCTCGCTCGAACTGGAGAACTCATTCTCCGAGCAGCTGGAGGCCAGGGCCTACATCGTGGCGCTGCCGGCCGGCGGGGGGGACTAGGGCAGGGACCGCCCACGTCCCTGCCCCAATGGCCGACCCTGGTCAGCGGGCGGCGGCGCGCGCCTCGGCGCAGGCTTCCGAGAAGACGGCGGCGGCCTTCTCGACCCGGCCGCGGTCGACCCAGTAGTGGGTGACGAAGCGGTACTCCCCATCGAAGGCCGGGCTGATGACGACGCCGCGTTTGCGCATGGCCGCGACGAGGGCCTCGTCGAAGGCCGCCGCGTTCCCCTCGGCCTTCACCCTGAAGAAGACCATGTTGATCTCGACGCTCCCGGCGTCGACCGCGACGCCGGGGACAGCGGCGAGGAGCCGGGCGAGGCGGCGCGCGTTCTCGTGGTCCTCGCCGAGGCGGCGGGTCATCTCGTCCAGGGCGATGCGACCCGCCGCGGCGAGGACGCCGGCCTGGCGCAGGCCGCCGCCCATGATCTTGCGCTTCTTGCGGGCGGCGTCGATGAAGCTCCGGGGCCCGGCCAGCATGGAGCCCACCGGGGCGCAGAGGCCCTTGGAGAGGCAGAACATCACCGAGTCGGCGCGCGCGGCTATGTCCGCCGCCTCGACGCCGAGGGCGGTCGCGGCGTTGAAGAGCCGCGCCCCGTCGAGGTGGACGGGAAGGCCGCGCGATTGGGCGACGTCGCGCACCGCGTCCATCGCGGCGAGGCTCACGACCCGGCCCGAGGAGTGGGCGTTCTCCAGGCAGATGAGCGAGGTGAGGGGATGGTGGATGTCCTCCTCCCGGATGCGGGCGCGGACCGCGGCGGGCTCGAGGACGCCCGAGGGCGCGTCGAGGGGCCTGGTCTGGATGCCGGCAATGACGGCCGCGCCGCCCGCCTCGTGCTGGATGATGTGGCACTGTTCGCCGAGGATGACCTCGCTGCCGCGGGGGCACCAGGTGAAGAGGGCGAGCTGGTTGCCGAAGGTGCCGGAGGGGACGAAGAGGGCGGCCTCCTTGCCGACGCGCGAGGCGGCGGCCGCCTCCAGCTCGTTGACGGTCGGGTCGTCGCCGTAGACGTCGTCGCCGACGGGAGCGGCGGCCATGGCCTCGCGCATGGCCGGGGTGGGCCAGGTGACGGTATCGGATCTCAGGTCGATGTAGTTCATGGGGCGAGTGTAGCCGCCCAGGGTAGCGGCGGCAAGGTCGAGCGGAGCGCTGCGCTCGGCCCCGCCGCCCATCGGCGCCGCCCGCCAGCGCCGCCCGCGGCGAGTGCTGCCGCTTCGTGCAGGCGCGGACGTAGCCTTGCCGCGCCCGCGACTCCTTGGGGATAATCAGCCGCGCGGCCCGCCCGATCGGACGGCGCGGCCCACACCGGCGCTATTCCAGCGTCTTCTCCCAGAACATCGCCCCCGGCAGAGGG
Source organism: bacterium (assembly GCA_021779995.1). GTDB lineage: Bacteria > Spirochaetota > Spirochaetia > Treponematales > Rectinemataceae > JAJXZP01. Next base: position 59,037 of record JAJXZP010000224.1, read on the forward strand.
TTCTCGTAGTAGGGCTCGATGGCGCGAAAGCCGAGGCTGCGGTAGAGGGCGACCGCTCCCCCAAGGCGTTCGAGCGTATCGAGGCGCATGCGCCGGTAGCCCGCTTGCCTCGCCTCCTCGATGACCCGCTCGGCGAGGGCCCGGCCGAGTCCGTAGCCGCGGTATTCCGGCCGGACGAAGAGGCGCTTCATCTCGCAGCAATCCGCGTCCAGAGGCCTGAGGGCGACGCAGCCCGCCGGCTCGGCGTCGCCTTCCGCCCGGTCGCCTTCCGAGGCAGCGCCCTCGGCGACGGCACCTGCCCCGCGGAGATAGGCGAGGAAGAGAGCCCCCGCCGGCGGAGCGTAGGCGCCCGGGAGCTTCGCGAGCTCGTCCTCGAAGCCCTGGAAGCCGAGGTCGACACCGAGGAAGGCCGCGTACTCTCGCATGAGGACGCGGACCGTCGCGAGCTTCGTGCCCCTTCCCACGCGTACGATCAGAGGCGACTGCGATGCGCGGCCTTCGAGGATGCGTTCCGCGGCCCGGAGATGATCCACGAGGGAGCGGAGCTTGGACTCGCGCAAGCCGGCCACGAGCGACTCGGCCTCGAGGTCGGAGGCTTCGTCGATGGATGCCGCCACCTCGCGCCCCCGGGGCGTGAGCTCGAGGAGGAGGACGCGCCCGTCCGCCTCGTCTTTCCGCGCAGCGATGAGTCCCTGCGCGGCGAGAGCCTTGACGATGCGGTTGAGATAGCCGCCATCGACCTTGAGCTCGGCGCGCAATCCACTCTGCGTATGCACGCCCCTACGGCCGATCTCGAAGAGGGTACGGGCTTCGGTGAGCGTGAGCCTCGTGTCGAATCGGTAGCGGGAGAGGAGGCCGAGCCTGTTCGTGTAGTAGCGGTTGAAGTGCCTGATCGACTTCACCGCCGCGGAGTGATCCTCGTTCTGCCGCACGCCGACTCCTTGTCGTAGGGACAGTGTATCGGGTAAATATGCCTCAGTCAACCAAATCGGAGGCTCCGCCCTCCCTCGGCGTGCAGGTAAAGAGGGCTGCGTGCCGACTATCGGGAAGATTCGCCGGGGCAGAGCTCGGCGAGCGGGCAGGCCTCGCAGCGCGGCGCGCCTGCGGGGCAGAACTCCCTGCCGAGGCGTATGAGATTGACGTGGAGAGACAAGGCGTCGTCGACAGTTCTCGCGAGGCCCTGGATGAGGTCGGCCCCGCGCTCGGAGGGCGCGTCGCCGGGAAGCTCGTGCCATCCCAGGCGGCGGGTCACGCGCCAGATGTGGGCGTCGACGGCGAAGGCCGCGCGTCCGAGGCCGAAGGAGAGGACGCAACGCGCCACCTTGAGGCCGACGCCCGGCAGGGAGCGGAGGAAAGACTCGGTATCCTCGTCGCTCCAGGCCCGCAGGGCCTCGAGGCTGACCGAGCCGAAGCGCTTTTCGATGGCGGCGAGGGAGGCCTTGAGATTCGCCGCCCGCGTGCGAAAGAGTCCCGCGGGCCTCAGGCATTCGCCGAGGTAGTCGGGCGGGGCCTCGGCGACCGCCTCCCAGCTCGGGTAGCGCGAGCGGAGAGCCGCGTAGGCGGCGTCGCAGTTCTCGACGGTGGTGCGGGTGCTCAAGAGAAACCAGATGAGCTGGTCGAGGACGGGGAGTGAGCTTTCGTCGGGGTAGTTCCCGTAGCGGGCTTCGAGGATGGCGGCGATCCGCGCGATATTCCCGGAGAGAGGCGATTTCCGGCGATCGGCCGAAGCGGGTTCGGGCGCAGGGAGTTCGGCGTGCGGCCTTTCCAATTGGGTATCTCCTTTGGCGCTTAAAATAGGCGGAGCTGCGGATCCCGCGGGCGGAGTGGCGTCGCTTCGAGCGGCGGGACCAGCTCTTCGATCCGGGCGAGGAAGCGGCTGGGCGGCAGGGAAAGGCTCCGGCCGCGGAGGTGTCGGGAGCGAGCCCAGGAAAGGTACAGGCCGACGCGTGCACGCGTCATCGCCACATAGAGGAGGCGCCGCTCCTCTTCGATCCGCTCGCCCGCGGCGGCATCATCCCTGTTTTCGCCGCGCTCGCCTTCGAAAAGGGTGAAGGGCACTATGCCGTCTTCGAGCCCGACTACGAAGACCTGATCGAATTCGAGGCCTTTGGCCGCGTGTATCGTCATGAGGGCGACGCGTTCGGAACGCATCTCATAGCCGTCCTGGGGGCTGCCGAGCGCCAGATCGTCGAGAAAGCTCCCGAGTTCCTTATAGGATGAGGCGCGCTCGGCGAGGCGTTTCGTCAAGAGCTCGCGGCCGCCGCCCGGATCGGCGTGCGCGCGAGGGCGGCCGCTTCCCGAGGGGTCCGGCGCCGGGGAGAGCTCGATTGCGGCGCGTACCGCGGCCTCGGGAGAGAGTCCGGGGAGCCGCAGCCTGAGGGCTTCTTCCCGCTCATCGGGCGCAGGACCCGCGCCGAGCGGCGAAGTCGGTGTCGAGGATGGCCCGGCGCGGCTCCCCGCCACATTCTCGGCCGCGGGCCGAGCGGCGGCGCGCAGGAGGGCGACGGCCGAGCGCAGGGGCTCCTGGTTCCACCAGGGCGTCTCTCCGACGAAACGGTAGGGGATGCCGTGATCGAAGAGGGCCTTTTCGATGGGCGGGGCCAGGGCCGAAACCCGGAGCAGGATGGCGCACTCGCCGAGGCTGCGAAGGATAGGATTGCCGTCGCTTCCCTCCCGCGAGGATTCCGGGGCCGACGGTGCCGGGGTCGCGGGCGGCGTCTCGGCGACCGAGCCCACCATGCCGCTGTCGAAGGCGAAAAATCTCGTGCCGCCGATGAGGCGATCGATCGCGGCCGCGACGCCCTCGGCCTCGGACTTGTCGGTCGGATACTCGGCTCGCGAGAGGGCCAGGGCCGCGCCGGTGCCGGCGAGCGGGGCGTCCACGAGGCGACCCGCGGCGCCGATGATGCCCGGCGCGCAGCGGAAGCTGCGGTCGAGCCGGTACTCGGCCGCGCCGGGATAATCCGCGAGGAAGCGGTCGATGAAGCGCCGGTCGGAGCCGCGAAAGCCGTAGATAGCCTGGTTCGGATCGCCGATGACGAAGAGCGCGGAGGAGGCATCGGGCGCGAGGAGTCGGACGAGGGCGTATTGGGCGAAGTTGAGGTCCTGGTATTCGTCTACGAACAGGTTGAGGCAGCGCCGACGGTAGCCCGCGAGGAGGAGCGGATCGGAGGCGAGGAGCCTGACGGCCCCGGCGATGAGATCGTCGAAGTCGAGGAGGGAGGCAAGCTTGAGCCGTTTGCGGTACTCGCCGTAGGCCGCGTCCAGATCGGCGTCGAGGGAGGGGCAGCCGAACTCGGCCGCGAGCTCGGCGAGACCGGCGGGAGCAGCGGGCCCTAGCCGAGGCCTCGTCTCGCCGGGAAGCAGCAGGAAGCGCTTGCGCGCTTCGATGTAGCCGCCGAGTTTCGCGGGGCTCTCCGTTGCCGGGGCCAGCTCCTTGAGAAGGCGCTCGCGCTCCTCCTCGTCGAGGATGCCGAAGCCTGAGGCGAGCGAGGCTTCGGCCTGGTGCTCCCGCAGTATCGAGAGACAAAGGGCGTGGAAGGTCCCCGTCCATACGTCCGCCGCCTGCTCGCGCTCGAGGTATCGGCCGATCCGCTCGCCGAGTTCCCGTGCGGCCCTCGTCGTGAAGGTGATAGCGGCGATGGAAAGGGGCGCGGACCCCTGCCTCACCAGGCGCGCGATGCGGAGGGCGAGGACGGCGGTTTTTCCGGTTCCGGGACCCGCCATGATGAGCGCCGGTCCGCCGCCGTGCTCCACGACCCGCGCCTGGGCGGGATCGAGGGCGAAGGCGGATTTCCTGCGCGGGTCGGCGTCGCGCGCCGCCTCCTCGCGCGTATCTTCGCTGTGAATCCCGCCTTTTCTCCGACCGCCGCCTGCGGGCCTCTTGCCTGCCGGTCTCTCGCCGGCAGTCGGCCGCGGTTTTGGATCGCTCTCGGGCGCGAGGTTCCCGGGCGCGACGTTTCCGGTCGTGTCCGCGAAGAGCTCCTCCCCGGCGCGGCCTAGCTCGAGTTTTTCTCCCGGCGCGAAGGCGCGCACGCGGCCGTACTCGCCGTCGTAGCCCGGAACGATGGAAACCCTGCCTTCTCGCATCCGACCGACGGCGGCGGCGAGAAGTTCGCCGGAAACCGCGCCTCCGCCCAGGGCCTGGAGCTCCTTTCCGCCGCGATCCAGGAGAATGTCGAACTCGCTCCCCGAGCGCTCCACGAGGGAATTGTAGGCCGCCGCCACTTTCTTGCTTCCCTCGCCCGAGCCGAGAAGTTCGGCCACCAGTTCCTTGAGCGGGATGAGGGAGCGGTAGGGGCGGCGGTTCGTTCCCGCCCAGTCTTCGGGGCAGCTTGCCGACTCGTCTACCGGCCGATCGGCGAGCTCGGCGACGCGGCCCATGACGCCGGGCGTCAGCGGCTTGCCGCAGACGGGGCAGAGGCCGCCCGCGGCCGCGCTCTCCTCGGGCGAGAGGGCCGCGCCGCAGACGCGGTGCCCGTCATAGTGGTACTTGCCCTCCTGCGGGAAGAACTCGACGGTGCCGAGGAGCCGGCCGGCAGGGCCGCCGCCGGAGAGCGCCTCGGCGAGGCCGGGAAAGCCGGGATAGATGTCGAGGATCGTCGCCTCGCGGCCGAGTTTCTCCGGCGAATGGGCGTCCGAGTTGGAGATGATGGAGAAGCGGTCGAGGGCGCTGACCGCCCAATTCATGGGCGGGTTCGAGGATAGCCCGGTCTCGATGGCCTGGATGCGCGGTGCCAGGTCGCGGTAGCACTCGTCGATCGAGTCGAAGCCTGAGCGGGCGCCGAGGGCGGAGAACCAGGGCGTCCAGATGTGGGCCGGCACGAGGATGGAACGTTCGTCGGCCTCGAGGAGGAGCTCGAAGAGGTCGCGCGAGTCTATGCCCAGGATGGGCCGCCCGTCCGAAACGATGCTACCCACCCGCTCGAGCTTGGCCTGGAAGGAGGCCGCGGCCGCGAAGTCGGGCAGGAGGACGAGGTGGTGGACCTTGCGAGTCCTTCCCCCCGCGCTGTAGATCGTGCTGATCTCGCCCGAAAGGACGAAGAGCGGTTCCTCGCGCGGCTCCCCCTCCGCGGCCGAGCCGTCGCCGCGCCGCGGCTCGGGCAGGTTCTCGGCGAGGGCCTCGCCCGAGTCGAAGGCCTGGCGAACCTGGGATTTCAGGCGGTAGAACCCCTCGCCGGCCGGCTCGAGCCGCTCCCCGAGCTCCGCGAGCCAGGCCGGGTGCGTGCAGTCGCCCGTGCCGACGAGGCCGATGCCCTTGAGGCGTGCCCAGCGGTCCAGGTGGGCGGGCGTGAGCTTGGGACTCGTGGCCAGGGAATAGTGGGAGTGGATGTGGAGGTCGGCGACGAGGCGCATGAGGGGATTGTAGACGGGGGCCGGGCGAGCGGCAAGGAAGGCGCGATGCCCGTATTTTTCGGACGCCCGGAAGGCTGACGTATGCATCATGCTCCAACGAAAAATCGAAGGCGGCCCCTTGGCAAAAAGAAAGGGTCGTGATAAATATGTACAAAGTTCAAGTCCGTATTAATTACAAGGAGAAGTCATGAAGACCTTCGTGTGCTCGGTATGCGGCTATGTCTATGTCGGTGAAGAGCTCCCCGCCCAGTGTCCCCAGTGCAAGGCGCCCAAGGAAAAGTTCGTCGAAAAAACGGCCGCCTCCGCTGCCGCCTTCGCCGATGAGCACCGCGTGGGCGTGGCCAAGGGTCTCGACGCTGAGGTGGTCGAGGGCCTGCGGATGAACTTCCAGGGAGAATGCACCGAGGTCGGCATGTACCTCGCCATGAGCCGCCAGGCCGAGCGCGAGGGCTACCCCGAGGTCGCCGAGGCCTACCGGCGCTACGCCTTCGAGGAGGCAGACCACGCCTCCCGCTTCGCCGAGCTCCTCGGCGAGGTCCTCCATGCCGACACCAAGACCAACCTCATGCTCAGGGCCGAGGCCGAGTTCGGCGCCTGCGAGGGCAAGCTCAAGCTCGCCAAGCGGGCCAAGGAGCTCGGTTATGACGCGATCCACGACACCGTCCACGAGATGTGCAAGGACGAGGCCCGCCACGGGGCCGGCTTCCGCGGTCTCGTGAGCCGATACTTCAAATGACCGAGCCGCCGAGACGAGGCGCCGCCGGGGCGCTCCGCCTCGGCGCCCCGCCGTCCCGAGCGGGCCGAGGCTCGACCGGGACGGCTCTTCCGATAAGGAAGGTACACAGATGGATACTGCCGATTTTCTCCGCGAGAAGGATATTCAACCTTCCCAGCAGAGGATCAGGATCTACGAGTCGCTCGCGGCGACCAAGGCCCATCCCTCGGCCGACACGCTTCATCGCCGGCTCCAGCCCGAGATCCCGACCCTGTCCCGGACCACCGTCTACGGCACCCTCGAGCTCTTCGTGGAGAAGGGTATCGCCCAGCGCCTGGCCCTGACCGGCTCGGAGCTGCGCTTCGACGCTGACACCTCCCGGCACGTGCACTTCCGCTGCCGAGCCTGCGGGGCTGTCTCGGACCTGCCGGGGGTATCCGCGCCCCTGCCGCCTCCCGCCCCTGCGGGCTATCGGGTCGAGTCCTCGCAGTTCTACGCCGAGGGGCTCTGCCCCGCCTGCGCCTCCGCATCCCTGCCGGAGTCGCGATGAGCGGCGACGCGCCTGCTAGAGCGTGACGTCGGAAGCGCGGTGATCGGCGCGGCGCCTAGAGCGTGATGTCGGAGGTGCGCCTTCTGTCCTTGAGGCTTTCGGAAAAGAGCAGCTCGTAGGCGTCGAAAGCGATCTGGAGTTCTTCGTTCGTAGGTATTACCAGGATCGCGGTCGGGGAATAGGGCTGCGAAACCGCCCCCTCCTTGCTGCCGTTGGCCATGTTGGCCGTGTAGTCCATGACGATGCCGATGTGCTCCAGCCGATGGCAGATGCGCTCGCGCATCCTGATGCCGTGCTGGCCGACCCCTCCGGTGAAGACCAGGGCGTCGACCTTGACGAGCTCGGCGGCGTAGGCGCCGATGTACTTGCGGACCCGGTGCGCATAGACTTCGAGGGCTTCGATGGCGTTGCGGATACCCTTGTCCACGGCGGCCTCGAGATCGCGCAGGTCGTTGGATATGCCGGAGAGGCCCAAGAGGCCGCTCTTCTTGTTGAGCATCGCGTTCAGGTCCTTGGACGAATAGCCGCGCTCCTCCAGGAAGGAGAGGATGGCGGGATCGAAGTCGCCGGAGCGGGTGCCCATCATGAGTCCTTCGAGGGGAGTGAAGCCCATCGAGGTGTCTATCGAGCGGCCGGCCTCGATGGCGGTGATCGAGGCGCCGTTGCCGAGGTGGCAGGTGATGAGGTTCGTGTTCTCGTGATGCCGCTTGAGGAGTTCCAAGGCCCGGCCGGCCACATAGCGGTGGCTCGTTCCGTGGAAGCCGTAGCGACGTATCCGGTACTTGTCATAGAGCTCGCGCGGCAGGCCGTAGAGATAGGCGGCCGGAGGCATAGTCTGATGGAAGGCGGTGTCGAAGACCGCGACCTGGGGCACGCCCGGCAGGAGCCGCTGGGTCTCGCGGATGCCGAGGAGATTGGCGGGGTTGTGAAGCGGGGCCAGCTCGATATTCTGCTCGATCGCCGCGAGGACCTCGTCGTTTATCTTCACGGAGTTGCTGAACTTCTCGCCTCCGTGCACCACGCGGTGCCCGACGGCGACGATTTCGGTCATGTCGGCGAGAATGCCGGCCGCGGGGTCCGTGAGGGCGCGGCCGACCCGGGCCATGGCTTGGCCGTGATCGGAGAACTTCTCCTCGACCTTGAGCGCGCCGCGCTCGGAACTCTGCGTGAGAATGCCCTTTTCCTCGCCGATCCGCTCCACGGACCCTTTGCCGAGGCTCTTGCGATGCGGCATGAGGAAGACCTCGTACTTCAAGGAGGAGCTGCCGCTATTGAGGACCAGAATGCGCTTTCCGTCGCTCGAATCGCTCATCGTTTTCCCTTCGGTCGCGCGTGAGTACGGCCGAGGCGATTTTAGCCAGGGCCGCGGAATGTGACAATCCTTCGAACGTGCGCGGCCCGCGAGAAAAGCGCGCGGGCTTCAAGGGGAGAGCAACGCGAAAATGAGCGCGAGCGTGTTCGCCGTCGCGTCGCGTGCGCTCGTAGCCGTGGCTCGTGTAGACGCCGGGCCCGATGAGACCGTGGCGGACCTCGTGCCCGGCGAAGGGAGCGACGTCAGCGTCCGAGCCGTAGCTGGGATAGATGCCGACCGTGTAGTCGCAGAGGGCGCGCGGGGCTTTCTCGATCAGCTCGGCAGCTTCACGGGTGAATCCCGTCGGGCTGGGGCTGCGGCAAAGCTCGAGCGTCCGCCGGACGGCGAGCTCTGTGTGGCGTTCGTCGATGTTCATGGGGGCTCTTGCGATGCGGATGAAGATTCGGCGGCGCCGGGAGGGCCGCAGGCCGGCCGCGTGGCGAGCTCGAGCCGGGCGAGATAGGCCACGGCCTCTTCCCGCGAGGAGCCGCACATCTCGGGCTCGGGACGCAGGTGAGCGCAGACCGCGGGCCGCTCGGGGCGGCCGAAGAGGCGGCACCGGCCGTTTTCGTCGAGCTGGACGCAGGGGAGGCCGGCGGCCTTGCCCTGCGGCATGCCGGGAATGGGCGACGATATCGATGGAGCGATGCAGCAGGCGGCGCAGCCCGCCCTGCAGACGAATCCTCCCATACGGAAGACTGTAGCAGAAGCTCACGCCGGGAAACAGGGCCGCCGCAGCCGTGGCGACCGCGTCTGCCGCCGTGGCGACCGCGTCTGCCGCTGTGGCGACCGCGTCTGCAGCCGTGGAGACCGCCTTTGCCACTGTTGCGCTCGCACCTGTCGCTGTGGCGACCGCGCCGCCGTAGCGGCCGGACTCAGCTCAGGCTGCTTGCATGAGTGCGAGGCCGCGCTCCTTCGAGCTCCAACAGCCTTTGCTTGCGCCAGATTCCTCCTCCGTAGCCGCCGAGCCCGCCGTCGGCGCCGATCACGCGGTGACAGGGCACGAGGATCGCGATCCGGTTGAAGCCGTTGGCGCGCGCGACGGCGCGCATGGCGTGCGGTTCCCCGATCGCCGTCGCGAGTTCCTTGTAGGAGCGCGTCTCCCCGAATGGTATCCGCCGCAATTCTTCCCAGACGCGTTCCTGGAAGGGCGTGCCCGGCTCGAAAAGGGGGAGGTCGAAGGAGCGGCGTTTCCCGGCGAAGTATTCGGCGAGCTCCTCGCTCAGGCGGACTAGGTGCGGACTGGATCCCGGAGCCACGGGAAGACCGAGTCGGGATCGAAGGGTTCGGGCCTGCGCCTCGAGCATGCGGCGATCCGAGAATTCGAGAAGACAGACTCCTCTGTCCGTCGCGGCGGCAATGAGGGGTCCGATCGGGCTTTCCAGCCAGGATATCCTGACAAAGTCTCCGCCGCTCTCGGTGGCCTTGGCCGCGGCGCCCGGAGCGGAGCCGAAAAGCCTCGCGAAGGCGTCTCGGAATCCCGAGTGGGACTCGTATCCGTGGTCGAAGACGGCATCGTCGATCCGAGCGCCGGACTTTATGGCCTCGAAGGCCGCGGCCAATCGGCGAGCGCGCTGGTAGGCCTGGAAGCTCAGGCCGAAACGCGCCTGGAAACGGCGGCGCACCGTGGCGGGCTCCAAGCCCTCGGAGCGAAGATCCGCGTCCCGGATCCGCCGGCGCGGATCGTCTTCCACTCGTTCCACGAGCTCGGCCACCCATGCGGGGTCGGCGCTCGAGGTGAGCGGGCGGCAACGCGCGCAGGGTCTATAGCCCGCGAAGAGGGCCTCGCTCGCCGAGGCATAGAACGCGACGTTCTCGGGCTTGGGTTTGCGGGCCGGGCACGAGGGCCTGCAGAAAATGCCGGTCGTCGCCACCGCCGCATAGAAAATGCCGTCATAGGAGGCGTCGCGATTTCGGAAGGCAACGTCCATTTCATCGACCGAAGGGAGAGTTGGCATATTTCGCTCCTCCCTATGATACTATGCCAGCCCAACGCCTTCGACCACCGAAAAACGGACGTCGAATACGAAGCCGATTCCGAGAATGGCGGATTTTGAAATTGGTTCAGGAGACAAAAAAAGCCATCCGAGAAACCCGGATGGCCGCAGATCGTGCCGGCAGTGGGACTTGAACCCACAAGCCCTCGCGAGCAGCAGATTTTGAGTCTGCCGTGTATGCCATTTCACCATGCCGGCGGTAGTGAATGTTTCTACTATGGTCGGCCGGTCGAGTCAAGCTGGCAGGGCTTTACGAGCGCCGTGTTCGCCTGCTTCCCTACGTGGGATTTAATGGATTAGTATATATAGACATTGTGGACATTATTTCGAGGAGAAGCGTTTGGATTTTGATGGTACCACGCTCCGGCCAAGTTCCGGTCATGACGGTGGAATGAATGGTGCAGGCGATAGCGACGAGGCGGCCTACCGGGCGACGCTCGTCAAACGCATCCTCATCGGCGGGCTGGTGATCGGGACGGCCCTCATCGTTCCGACCCTGCTCATCGCCTTTCGAGCCGGCGACCTTCCGATCGTCTTCTTCGACAGTTCCATCTATCTCGCCTTTGTGGCCATCGCCGCTCTGCGAAATCTATCGCCGCGCCTGCTCACCGTTTCCCTCGTTGGATTGGGAGGCATTCTCGGCACGTTCCTTGTTTTTCACTATAAGGTCGGCGGAGTGGGCGACGCATGGATGCTAACGGCGGCGATTCTCGCCACCTTGTTCTTTGGAGGCACCGGGGGAATAACAGCCTGCCTTATCATGGCTCTTGTCTATGGAGGCCGACTGCTCGCGGGGAGCCTGGGGCTCCTCGCCTGGCATCCCGATACTGCCGCGTACGCGTTGCACGCCTTGAACGTGGTCGGTCTCTCCGCCCTGAGTTGCTTCGCCATCGCCCGGCTATTCGAATGGTTCCGGATATCCATGCAAAGGCAGGGGAGTCTGTCGCGTCAGCTTCGCTATCGGCAGCTGGAACTCGAACAGGCAGATCAGGAACGGACACTGGCCGAAAAAAGGGCGGAATACCTGGAAAGTCACGACCGGCTTACCAGGCTGCCCAACCGCCACAGCTTTCTCAAAGAGCTTGAACGCGCTCTCGCCGCATCCGAACGGCGGGGAAAGATATTGGCTGTCATGGCGCTTGGCCTGGATCGCTTCAGGCGCATCACCGAGGTACGCGGTTCCGCGGCCGGGGACGTGATAGCGACCGAGGCCGCAGCGCGGCTTTCGCGCTCTTTCCGGCTGGACGATGTGGTGGGACGGGTCGGTGACGATACCTTCCTCATTTTCTTCCCCGATATCCAAGACCAGGATGACATCTCGACCATAATCCAGAAAGGACGCCGGGCCTTCGATCGGTCCTTCCCGGCGTCCGGCGTCGATCTCGCCGTGTCGGCGTCCTTCGGAATGGCGCTGTATCCCAATGACGGTCGTAAAGCCGAGGATCTCATACGGGCGGCGGAGTCGGCTCTGCATATCGCCAAGGATGACGGAGCAGGGTCCTGTCGATTTTTCGATGCGGATCTGTATTCCCGGCTGCTCGATCGCCTGAGCATCGAGCATGAAATCGGCGAAGGGGTCCGACAGGGAGCCTTCGAGCCCTGGTACCAGCCCAAGGTCGATTGTCTCGGCCGGATAGTCGGGGTCGAGGCGCTGGCGCGCTGGAACCTTTCCGGCGGGGGGCTGCGCCTTCCCGCGGACTTCATCGATATCGCGGAGCGGACGGGAAGAATCATGGAACTGGGCAAGATGGTCCTGCATAAGGCCTGTCTCCGCGCCGTCGGCTGGGGGAAGGCCGGTTTGCCCCCGATTCCCGTTTCGGTGAATCTCTCGCCCATTCAATTCCGGAGCGACGATCTCGTGCGGGAGATTCGCGAGGTCATTCTCGAAACCGGACTCGAGCCTTCGCGGCTGGATCTCGAGCTGACCGAGAGCGGCCTCATGGGCGACGAGCACGACACCATCGAGAAATTGGCCGAGCTCAAGGCGATCGGCATTCACGTGTCCATCGACGACTTCGGGACGGGCTACTCCTCGTTCGCGATGCTCAAGGATTTTCCGGTCGATACGGTCAAGCTGCCGAAGTCCTTCGTCGAGCCCCTGCCGGGGGATATCCGCGCGTCGATGGTGGCCGAGGCGGTCATCGATCTCGCGCACAATCTCCATTTCTCGGTCGTCGCCGAGGGAGTGGAGACCTACGATCAGTTCTCCTGGCTCGATCGCGCCCGCTGCGATCATTACCAAGGCTATCTCTTCTCGCCGCCCGTATCTCCGCGCGAATTCGAGCGCGTGCTTGCGAGAGGACTGCCGGCGATTGTACAGTGAGCCCGGGGGTGCCCGAGCATGAACGATATTCTCGCCTGGGGGCTGGAGGCCATTCGCTTCGTGCAGAGGTTTTCCGATCCGCCCCTGACCCTGATCATGAGGAGCTTCACCGCCCTCGGTACCGCGTACTTCTACCTGCTCGCCTTGCCCTTCGTATATTGGTGCGTCGATAAGCGTCGGGGCATGCGGCTCGGGCTGCTGTTCTTCATTTCGGTTTTCGTGAACGGCTGGCTCAAGTACGCGACCATGGAGCCTCGACCCTACACCTTCGATCCCTCCCTGGCCATGGCGAAGGAGTCGAGCTACGCGTTCCCCTCCGGCCATGCCCAGGCTTCGGCCACCTTCTGGGGGAGCGCCTCGCCGTTGTTCGGCGCACCGTGGGGGACGGTACTCGCCCTCGGCCTGCCGCTGCTCATAGGTCTGTCGCGCATCTATCTCGGGGTGCACTTCCCGACCGACGTCGCCGCGGGCTGGGCGCTCGGCGCGGCGGCCGTCTTCGCCGAGCGGCGATTCGGCGATCGCCTGGAACGGCTCCTGGGCGCCCAGCGCGAGCAGATCCGCCTGGCCGTCGTGGCCGCCGTCGCGCTCGCGATGAACGCTCTCGACATGCGGGACACGACGGTCTCGGGCTTGTTTTTCGGTTTCGGCGCCGGTCTGGTTCTTGCGCCTCGCGCCGCGCCCTTTTCGGTCGCCGGAACCTTCGGCCGGAAGGTCCTGCGCCTTCTCGTCGGGTCGGCCGGGACCGTGGCTCTCTATTTCGGACCGAAACTCCTAGTGTCGACGATCGAGCCCTCCGACGCCGCCCTGGTCGTTTTCGTCCGCCTCGCGATCGTCGGATTCTGGGTGGCTCTCGGGGCTCCCTGGCTCTTCATCCGGCTCGGATTGGCCAAGGACGAGAGCGTCGTCGACGCGGTCCCCGGGAACTGAATCGGACCGAGACGAAGTTCGCGGGGGGAAGTCCGTGGGGCGCGATCCGCGGGGGCCTCGTCCGGATCTGGTCGTTCCCGGCCCTCATCCGGCATAGGTGAAAGCGGGATCGGTGATCTGAAAGTACCCGGGTACCCCGGGACTCAAACACACTCGATTCCTGTCGTCGATCGCGATCGCGATCGCACCGGCCCCGGCCGCCCGGAACATCCGCGCGAGCTGGTCCGTGGCGGAGCCCTTCGTACCCGAGCCGAGGTCGAGCGCCCTGCCGGGGCGCTTCAGTCCCGGGCGGACGCATGGATTCAAGCCAATCGAAATGCGGCAAGGCCGACAACGGAGCCGCGCTTCAGGCGGGGAAGCGGCCGCATTCGCGCGCGATTGTCGTCGGCTCGCCGTGGCCGGGGAACACTCGCGTCGTGGGCGGAAGCGCGAACAGACGCTCGAGGCTGGCGGCGAGCTCGTCCGGAGACGAATCGGGGCCGTCGCTGCGTCCGACTCCATCGCGGAAGAGCGTGTCGCCCGACAGAAGAAATCCTGCCGATTCGTCGTAGAGGCAGATGGAGCCCTTCGTGTGGCCGGGAGTATGAATGACGCGGAGAGCCGTGCCGGTGAGGATGTCGCCGTCGCCGAGCAGAAGGTCCGCGCTCGGAATGGGGCGCCAGTAGTTCGTGAAATAGCCCAGGGCCCTGATGGCAGCGAAGAGTTGGTGGTTGGTGAGCTCGCCCTTAGGGCCGAAGTAGTCGGCATCGGCGGCGTGAACCGCGATCGGAACCTCGAGGCCGCGGGAGGTCCAGGCGGCGCGGAGTTCGGGGAGAGCCGCGGTATGATCCAGATGGCCGTGGGTTGCGATCACGTACAGGGGCGTGCAGTGACGGGAATCGAGAAAGGAAAGCAGACGAGCGGATTCGTCGCCGGGGTCCACGAGGACGCAGCCGTCTTCCCATGATACGACGTAGGCGTTCTCGCCGATGGGACCTACCCCGATGCGATCTACCATGATACGGTGACTGTACACTCGCGATCGGAGGCGGGACAAGCCGTGCTGATTCCGCTGTATGCGACCCTCTCGGCCGCTCTGCTGTTCTACCTTATCGTGCCGATTTTCGGAGCCGTAAGCGTCGCCCGCTCGTGGCGGGTTTTCCGACGCCGCGTCGCCGAATTGGGCCGCCAGCCCCCGCTCGGCTACGGCGACCTTCGCCGAGCGGATTCGCCCGGTGACCGGGCGATATCGTCCGATCGCCAGGCGGAACGGCCCGGGCTCGGATCGTTCAGGCTCTACGGCAAGATAGAAGCGATGGAAGAAGAGCGGCGCATCTGGGTGCGCGGCGAGCAGGTCTCCGCCCTCGTGGACATGTCCGAATCACCGCTGTATGTCTTGCTTCCCGGTAAGCCGTTGCCGGGATCCGTCAGGCGCTATGCGTGGAAGTCCATCTCCACCTTGGCCGCGGGAACCGGCGTTTTCGTCGGCGGGAAGGTGCGGATGGAGCGTGGAACTCCATGCTTCGTCGACGATCCTGAGGAGCGGCTCATCGTGGCGACCTATGACGGGGGCGACGCGAACGTCATCCGGGGCCTCATAGTCGGCGGCAGGAATCCGAACGAGTATTGGACTGCGCTGGGACCGGTCTCCGTGGCTATCGGCATGACGCTTTCGAGCGGATTGCTCCTCCTGCTCGGAAGCCGTACCGCTTTTTCCACGATTCGGGCGTTGTCCTTCCTGACCGCCATGATTCCCGTCCTGCCCTTGCTCCCGCCCGGCCTGGGATTGTTTCTTCTCTATCGCAGGCTATGGCGGCGGGCCCTGAGGTTTAGAACCGAGCGGGATCTGTTCAGGTATCTATCGGCATCGGTCGACTCGGCCGTCCATGCCGGATCCGCCCAGAGGAAAGCGGCGATCGTCGGTCTTGCGGCGCTTGCCCTGTGCATTCTCGCGGTCGCGGTGAACTATATCCTTGCCTTTCTCCTCTGGAGGAGCGTTTTCTGACTGAGCGGCACGCGCACGTCACTCTGGGCTTTCGTCGCGTTTCCTGGCGAGGTTGACGGAAAGTCGTCGTCCGCGAAGCTCGACGCCGTTGAGTGTCGAGACGACGGCCTGCGCCTTTTCGGGGTCGACATCCGCGAACGAGTAGTTGTCGAAGGTGCGGACTTCCCCGATGTATTCGGAATTTACGCCGGCGACATCGACGATGAGATCGATGAGCGCGCGCGGATGGAAACGCTGGCGCTTGCCCATCGAAAAGAAAATCGTCGTTCCCTCTCCCTTGAATCTGGGACGCTGGGGCGAGTCGGCCCGGGGACCCCGGGGCTCGCGGAGGCCTTCTTCGGCCGTCGGAAGCGGGGCGGGGCTCTTTTCCGCGCGCGGCGATCGCGGCTCTTTGTCTTTCTTCCTGAGGCCCTCGCGAGCCGGACGGTCGGAAACCGCGCTGTCCTTGACCGGCGCCTTGGCCCCGCTTCGGGAAACGCCGGCCGCACGGAGAATGAGAATGGCCGCCGCATAGGAACGAAGGGGGAAGGGAATCCGCCGGCGAAAGGCCGCCCGGGCTTCCTTGAGCGCCGCCATATCCGACGGTTCGCGGACTTCGGCGAGTATTCCGTCGAGGAAAAGATCGAGCGCTTCGCTCGGGAGTTTGGGCGCGTTCGAATCATTGGCCACGAAAGGCTCCTTGGAGAGTCGATTTACGAATCATTCTGAACGAAAAGGACGAATATCGCAATACTGGATCAGGCGCGTTCGGATGGACATGCGGCCCCTCATCATGTACATTCGCCAGCGTATGCGTTGGATGAAACTTGCGGCGATAGCGCTGCTGGTAGCCCCGGGGACGCTGTTCGCGCAAGGCGGGAGCGGGACGACAGCCGATTCGGCCGCTGCGGGAACGGCCGCGACAGGTCCGATCGTGCCGGGGCCCGCCGTTCAAGGGGGTGGGGCGAAGTCGGCCGTGGAGCCGACGATTCTGGCCGACGATCCCGCCCCGCTGCTAGGCTGCACGGTAGCCGACGCCATAACCCGCTTCGGGGCGCCCGACTCGGTCTACGCCGTCAGAGGACCCGAAAGCTGGCAGGACGATGTCGCCTTCGCCTATGCCTCCGGCTTCACGTTTTTCCTGTACGGCGATAGACTTTGGCAAGTTCGCCTCACCCCTCCTTATGGCGGCTCCATCTACGGCATTTTTCTCGGTGACGCGTCGGGCAAGGTTCTCTCATCGCTCGGGCAGCCCTACGAACGCCAGGGTGACGCCCTCGTCTATCGGATGCCCTACAAGGGCTATCCGGTGGAACTCAAGCTCGTGTTCGACAAGGACAGCCTGGTCGATGTCTATCTGTATAGGGCGGACTTCTAGCATGACGGCGAACCGACGGCCCGACCGCTTCCTTCGCAGCCGTGCTTCGTCGATTTCCGGGCGGCCGAGGCTGCCATTGGAGGATCTATGCCTCTCGTCTGCCTGACCCTGACGGGACGCACGATAGCGGAGGATCTCGCCGTCCTCCAGCGATATCGCGGGATGATCGATATCGCCGAGCTTCGCGTGGACCTGCTCGACCCGGGCGAGATTTTCCGCATCAGGGATTTCCCCGGGCTCGCCGGCTTGCCCTGCGTGCTTACCCTGCGGCGCCGAGTGGACGGGGGAGCCTTCGAAGACGGCGAAGGCGTCAGGCTCGTGCTGATAGCCAAGGCCTTGGCCTACGCCAGTCCGGATCGGCTGGCGAATTACGCCTATGTGGACCTCGAGCAGGATTTTCACGTCCCGGCGGTCGAGGAAGCGTGCCGGACCTTCGGCACGCGCATCATCCGTTCGCGGCATTTCCCATCGCAGATGCCCGACGATCTGGATGCGGTTTGGCGTGAGCTCACGGACAGCCACGAAGAAATTCCCAAGCTGGCCGTAGCGATCAGAAATGCCCGCGATCTGTCACGGCTGTACTCGTGGTCGGCCGGACTCGGCGGCGGAGAACGGGTCATCGTCGGCATGGGCGACTTCGGCGTGCCGAGCCGCATTCTCGCCGCCCGTTTCGGCAGCGGCATCACCTACACGAGCGCGCTCGCCGCAGGCCAGGAGGGCGGCGCGCCGGGGCATCTCGATCCCGAGACGATGCAGGCATCTTATCGTTTCCGGGAAATCGGAACCGCGACACAGATCTATGGACTCGCCGGCGGAAAGATGGTCGTGCATTCCCGCTCGCCGCAGCTGCACAACGGGGCCTTCCGCGCCGCCGGCATCGATGCCGTCTATCTACCCCTCCCGGCCGAGAACATCGACGATTTCATGGTTTGCGCGGAGACGCTGAATCTCCGAGGGGCCGCCGTCACCGTACCCCTCAAGGAAACCATCCTCTCGAAGCTCGCCTGGCAATCCCCGGAGGTCGAGGATATCGGCGCCTGCAACACGATAGTGCGCCGGCCGCAGGGAGATTGGGCCGGCTACAATACGGACGCTCAGGCCTTCGAGAGAAGCCTGCTTGAGTTTATGGGGAGAAGCGACCTCAAGGGCCTCCGGGTCACGATAGTCGGGGCGGGAGGCGCGGCGAAGTCGGTGGTGCATGTCGTCGCGCGGCTCGGAGCCACCGCGCTCATCCTCAATAGAACGCCCATTACGGCCAAAAACCTCGCCAAGCGCTACGGCTTCGCCTGGGGCGGCTGCGACGAACGGTCGAGCGATCTCATCGCCGACCACGCGGACCTCATCATCCAGGCGAGCTCGGTCGGCATGGAAGGGGCGATCGCGGGGGATCCCCTCGACTGGTACGACTTCCGGGGCAGGGAGGCGGTGTTCGATCTCATCTACCGTCCCGAGCGCACGGCTCTCCTCGAGCGCGCCGCCGCGGCCGGCTGCCGCGTCTGCAACGGCTGGAGCATGCTCCGCTATCAGGCGGCGGTCCAGTTCCGCATCTGGACCGGTCAAGAGCCGCCGCGGCTCTATTTCGAGTGAGGGAGAGCGATGTCCAAATCAGCTTTCGTGGCTCTCGCCGGCCGGCCTTCCGCCGGAAAGTCGACGCTGGTCAACGCCCTGTGCGGGGCCAAGGTGTCGATCGTCTCGCCGGTGCCGCAGACGACGAGGAACGCCGTCCGCGGCATCGTGAACCGCGCCGAGGGGCAGCTCGTCCTCTTGGATACGCCGGGCTTCCATCTCTCGGCCAAGCGCTTCAACCAGCGGCTGCGCAACGTGAGCACGGAGGCCTACGCCGACGCCGACATCGTGCTCTACCTGATCGACGCGACGAGGGCCAGCGGGGCGGAGGAGGAGGAGCTGGCGAAGGCTCTGGCCTCTGCCTCGTCGCGCCTGGTGGTCGCGATCAACAAGATCGATCTACCCGCGGCCGACGCCGCCGCGGCGCGGCTCCTGGTCTCGGAGCGCTTCCCCTCGGCGCCCGTGTTCGAGCTTTCGGCCCTTCAGGGTATCGGGCTCGAGGCCCTCGTGGAGGAGCTTTTCAGGCGGGCGCCGGAAGGTCCCGCCTGGTACCCCGAGGAATACTACACGGATCAGGAACCGGTCTTTCGGATCGCGGAGATCATTCGCGAGAAAGTCCTTCTTCACACCCGCGACGAGCTGCCCCATGCCGTCTATGTCGAGTATAAGGATAGTACCCGCGCGGATGACGGGAGCCTGGTCGCCTCGTACGATCTGGTCGTCGAGCGGGACTCCCAGAAGGGCATACTCATCGGCGCGGGCGGCGCCATGATCAAGCGCCTGCGCGAGGAATCCGAGGCCGATCTGGCCGCCATTTTCGACTACGCCGTGCGCCTCAGGCTCTCCGTTCGCGTGGATTCGAATTGGAAAAAGGACGAGAAGCGGCTGCGCGACCTGATTTTCTGACGAATCGGGGCGGTGCCGGGAAAGGCTTCGCGTAGAGCCCCTCAGGGCGAAATCTTCACCTTCGGGAATCGCGCCAGAGCTTCCGGGAAGCCCTCGATCATGCAGACGCGAAGCGCTTCGGCGGCTTGCGGGAAGACGGACGCGTCGAGGAAGTCCCGCTCGTCGCGGGTAAAATCCGAAAGCACGTAGGCGGCGATGTCGGGATGCTCGGGCCTGCCGATGCCGAAGCGGAATCGAGCGAAATCGCGCGTGCCGAGCCGCGCCTCGAGCGAGCGGAGGCCGTTGTGCCCGCCGAGCCCCCCACCCGTCTTGAAGCCGAAGCTGCCCAGCGGCATCTCGAGCTCGTCGTGGACGGCGAGCAGCTCGGCGGCTTCGATCTGGAAGAAGCGCATGAGCTCGGCCGCCGAGTCGCCGGAGAGGTTCATGTAGGTCTCGGGCATGAGAAACCAACAGCGACCAGCTTCGGTGTCGCGCGAGGCGAAGCGGCCCTTGAACTTGCGCTCCCAGCGCAGTTCGCCGTAGAAGCTCAGGCTTTCGAGGAATTGCCAGGCGACATTGTGTCGGTTCCCGCGATACTCGCGTCCATGGTTTCCGAGGAAGGCATACAGGCGGATCACGGCGGTCTCTCCCGGGTCGGTTTGACGGTTCAGATGCCGGATAGTACACTAGGCGGGCGATCCTGCATATCGTTCCGTCCGAGGAGGCGCGCATGAAGCTCGATCCCCGCTTCCGGCTCGACATCGAACAGGGAGAGGCTCGGGTGCGCATGCGGTTCGCCTGCGTCGCGGAAACCGACATCAGGGAACCGGCGAGTGTACTCGCGACGCTAAGCTTCGGGGAGTTTTGCGAACTCGCAGGGGCTCCGGCTCGATTCGGGGACGGGCTTCGCGACGGGGCCCTGTTCGTCAACGGCTGGCAGTCCTGGTCCTTCGGCGGCGAACTTTCCGGACGCGAGCGTGCGGCACGGGCGCGCATCCTGCCCATCCTCAATCTCTACACCGATCGGCCCGGCCCGCTTCCCCGGCGAGGCGAGGTGCTCTCCAACTTCATCGCCTATCTTCGCGAGGGTGAAAGTTATCTCGTTTTCGTTTCGCTCGGCTCATCCGAGTTCGCGACGCCCCCCGTTTCGTTTCGTTTCGACCGGCGTCTCGGCGAAATCCATGTCGAGGCGCTCGCGGAAGGCGCGCGGCTTTCGGCCGGGAAGGCGATCGCGGAAATCGAAGTCTTTTTCGTCGAAGGCTACTTCGCGGCCAAGAATCGGCTGCGCGAACTCTTCGCTCCCGGCGAGCGCTTCGAGCGTCTGGCCTTTCTCGGCCAGGGCCCGGCGCTCGTCCCCGGCGGATACGAGTCGTGGTACAACCACTACACGCATATCTCCGAGGCCGGAATCGAGCGCGACCTCGAGGCCGTCGCCGCAGGCAGCGGCCTCGTCGGCGCGTATTACCGCAAGCGCGGCAAACCCACGGTCTTCCAGATCGATGACGGATGGGAGCGCGACATAGGCGACTGGGAACCCGACCCGGTCAAATTTCCCCACGGCATGAAGGCCCTGGCCGAGGCCGTCGAGGATCGTGGCCTGATTCCCGGCCTGTGGCTCGCGCCCCTCCTGGCCACGCGGACCTCGTCTCTCGCGGCCGAGCATCCCGACTGGCTTCTCCGCGACGAGGCAGGCCGGCCCCTCGTCGCCGGCTGGAATCCCGGCTGGGACGGCAGGTTCTTTTGCTTGGATCTGTCATTGGCGGCGGTGGAGGAGCATCTCGCCGAGCTGTTCCACCATGTCGTCGAGGACTGGGGATACCGCTACATCAAGCTGGATTTCCTGTATGCGGGCTTCCTGCGCGGCGCGCGGCGCGGCGGCGGGGCGGCCTTCGAGCAGTACGACCGCATCATGCGGCGCCTGACCGCACTGACGATGGATTCCCGGGGCAGGAGCGTAGCCTATCTCGGCTGCGGCGCTCCTTTCGAACCCTCGTTCCGCCATTTCCCTCTCATGCGGATAGGGGCGGACACGAGGGAGAGCTGGGAACGGCCGACGCTCAGGCTCGCCGGCTATCCGGGGCGGCCTGCCGCCCGCGTGAACCTTTCGCACACGCTGGGTCGGAGCCTGTTCGACGGGACGATTTTCGTGAGCGATCCCGATGTCATGTTTTGCCGCCGCGTCGGAATGAGGCTTTCGGAGAACGAGAAGGAGCTCATAGCTCTCGTGGACTTCATGCTCGCCTCGCAGATCATGGTCTCCGACGGGGCGGAGGACGCGGACGATCCCGGCGCGGCGGCGTTCACCGCGAGGATCGTCGCGCTGTTCGATCGCCTGGCGGGGCGGCGATACGGCGCCGAGCGCATCGGACGCGACCTGTACCGGCTGTTCAGCGAGGACGGGACCGTGTCCGGAATCGCGAACCTTTCCGCCCGGGCCCGGCCGGGACCCGACCTGGATCGGCTCAGGCCGATCGTGAGCCACGCCTTCAGGGCCGGCCGGGCTCTCCATTTCGAGCCGCATACGATCTCTCTCTACGAGGAATGAACAAGGTGCCGATGATCGCCGCCTAGACGGCCTTCGACGCTCCATGGCACTTCTTGTATTTCTTGCCGCTCCCGCAGGGGCAGGGATCGTTGCGGCCCACCTTGGGACCTTCCCGGACGATGGTCTCCGGAATCATCTCTCCCGACTCGTAAAGCCATACCCCGTCCTTCTTCACGAAGCGCGAGATTTCGTGGTGCGAATCCCGAAGGCCGTCGAGCACGTAGGTGGCGACGAACTCGACGGTGCCCTCGCTGTCCTCGCTCCCGCCCTTGTCGGTCGAGACGATCCGCAGGCCGAGCCAAGTGGATTGCTCGCTCCAGCGTCGCGTCGCCTCGATATCGATGCCCTGGGCCTCGTCTTCGGTCTGGACGCAGCTGGAAATGATATAGTCGACCGCGCCTTTCACGTAGGCGCTGTATCGGCTTCTCATGAAAGCCTCGGCGGTCGGAGCCGGGGCTTTCCCCGAGATCATGGGCTGGCAGCACGTTTCGTAGGAGCGGCCGGAGCCGCAGGGGCAGGTATCCACGTTGGACCTCCGATGTATTTGCGGCGCCGCTCGGCGCCGGGCAGGTAGAGAGCGCTCAGGGAATCAGGCCGAGGAGGCGCAGACTGGTCATCGCGAGGTAGTTGACCGCGGTGCCGATGTGCAGGATGTCGACCCGCAGGGCCTGCTGCGCCAGGATGATCGCGAGAAGCGCGCCGCTTCCGATCCGGTAGAGCCGCGCCTCGAGGGCCGCGTCGATGCGCAGCGATTGGAAGAGTACGTGGGAGCCGTCGAGGGGCGGTATGGGGATGAGGTTGAAGACGAAGAGGCCGAAGTTGACGAACAGCGCGTAAAGCAGGAGGTTGACGAGGGTCCCTCCGGCCGCTCCGGCGGATCCGAGGCCCGAGGCGTCGACGAGCTTCAGGGCGAGGGCGAAGGCGACGCCGAGCGCGAAGTTGGCGAAGGGGCCGGCCAAAGCTATGAGCATTTCGTCGCGGCGCGGATGCGAGAGGTTCCGCCGCGAGAAACTGACCGGCTTGGCCCAGCCGAAGCCGGCCACGAGTATAAGAATGAATCCGAGCGGGTCGATGTGGCGCAGGGGATTGAGGCTGAGGCGGCCTTCCGCGCGGGGGGTCGGATCTCCGAGGGCCCAGGCGGTCCGGGCGTGCGCGTACTCGTGGACGACGAGGCCGATGAGGATACCGGGAAGCGTAAGAAGCATCCGACCTAGGTTGAGTCCCATGCGGCGCTCCTAGCGGTGGAATGCGCCCGTGGCCAGGACGGGCAGGGTGATGAAGTTGCCGATCGCGCCGCCGAGGCTCGAAAGGAAGAAGACGAGAAGTATGTGGGTCACGCGGTTGCGGTAGAAACCCTTGAAGGAGGTCACGTCTTCGGCGAGGCGTTCGAGGTCGGACACGCGGGGCCTCCGGAAAAAGGCCTCGGTCAGCCCGGCGAAGAGCCCCACGCCCACGGCCGGATTGAGGGTCGCGAAGGGAGCCATCACGAAGGAGACGAGGATGGTGAGCGGATGGGCCAGGCAGAGCGCCGAGCCGAGCGCCGCCAGCGAGCCGTTGAGGATGACCCAGCGCACGAGGAGATGGAGGCTCGCCCGGCTTCCCGAGTGGAAGAAGCCCAAGGCGATGAGGCCCACGATCAGAACCGGGATTATCCAGATGGCCACCTTGCTCCAGGCGCCGCGGGGAGGGCTCGTCTCGATGTCCGAGGTGTCGGTGGCGACCTCGCCCGAGTCGAGCCTGCGCAGCCAGGATTCGATGCCGTCCAGGTGTCCGGCGCCGACCACGGCGACGACCCGGTCTTCCGCGACTTCGAAGATGCGCGAGGCGATGAAGCGATCGCGTTCGTCGATGAGGACCGCCTTGACGGAGGGCAGGAACTCGGCGAGTTCGGCCATCATCTGCTCGAGTTCGTTCTTCTCCTTGAGCTTCTCGATCTGCTCGGAGCTGAGCTTCTCGGCGAAGAACGAGGACTCCAGAAGCGCGGCGAGGAGCTTGGCCTTGTTCCAGAGGCCCGATTTGGCCCAGGCGCGCTTGAGCGTCACCTGGACGTCGCGGTCGCAGAACGTGTAGGGGATGCCGGCCTCTTCCGCCGTGCGCACCGCGGCGATCATCTCCTCGCCGGGTTTTACGCCGACTTCCGATCCCATGCGGCGCTGAAATCCGGAAAGAGCGAGGTTGGCCATGAGGAGGAAGCCTCGGCCGCCGCGGAGCACCTTCCCGATGTCGAGGGTTTCCCAGCTCCGGCCCTCGCTCATCGAGCGCCAGCGCCCCTCGTCTATCTCGACGCAGACCCGGCCGGGTTTTTCCTCTCCGATAATGTTCCTGACTTCCTCGATACTCTCCTGCGAGATATGCGCGGTACCTGCGAGCACGATGGTCCGGCCGGTGAGCTCGATTCGGCGAATCGTCTGCGACATCTGGATTCCTTTATCCCAAAGTCTGCGCCGCCGCTGCGGCGACCGAGAAAAAGCGCTTCTTCAGGGCCTGCGGTCCAGGATTGGACACGGCGGCTACGATACCTCCCGCGGAGTGCGAATGCCCGCCGCCGGAACCGATACCCGCGAGGGCTTGGCGGACGAGTCTGAAGGCGGAAATATCGGGATTCTTGGAGCGAATGGAAACATGCGCCCCACCGTCCGCTTCGGCGGCGACGGTGACGGCGACGTCGATGTCCTCGACGCGCAACGCGAAATCGGCGAGCACGGCGAGAACTTCCTGCGCGCAGGAATCCGGCACGATAGCATAGAAGATGCGGTCCCGTATATCGGCGTCCCTGATCGCCCGCTGGATGGAACCGAGCTCGCCGATGCTCAGGACGCTCTTGACGGTTCTGCTCGCCAGCTCCCAGTCGCCGGCGCGGAACAGCTCGATGTAGGCCTCGAAATCCGCGGTGGACGCGCGGCTGCTCAGGAAATCAGTGTCCGATTGGATGCCGGCCAGCAGCGCGGTCGCGGTATCCCGAGGCGGGACCTTGCCTGATTCTTCCCAGTACGATCGCACGATCGTGGCGCAGGCCGCGACCTCCGTTCGAATGTCGACGAACGGGGCCGAGGGCTCGGCCACTTTCCGGTGATGATCGATGACGGCGAGCAGATCGCCTCGGAAAAGTTCCACATTGCCGTTGGTCGGGCTGCCGTCGACGACGATGATGTTCGGGCTCGCTCCGGGCGGGGGAGCCGCGGCGATGCGAAGGTCGAGCTCGGACAGGAGCCGCACGAGGCTGCGGCTGCGAATCTCGCCGCGATGGACGCAGACTGACTCGATGCCGTGCAGAGCGAGCAGCTCGGACAGGGCCCAGGCCGAAGCTACCGCGTCGATGTCCGGATAGTCGTGCGTTTGGACGAGTGTCTGCCGCCTCGGGTCGAGGAGCCCGAGGAGGGAGGCGAAGCGGCCGGGTCGGGCGGCCGCCCCGGGTGCGTCAGCCATTGGACGGAGCGGTTCCCATTCGGTGAAGTTCGGCCTGAAGCAGGCGATACTCGAGCGTCTGTTTGCGCTGGAGCTCTCCCGACTTGTCGAAGCAGGCGCGGGCGATTTCGGGCTTCTGGCGACAGAGCCAGTACTCGCCGAGGTAGAACAGCATGGCTGCCTTGAGGTCGAGCCTTGTCTCCGCCTCGATCTTGAGCTCGAGGTCGGAGGACTCGTCGTTCTGGTCCTGCAGGAGGCGGAGCATGGCCCAATAGATGCCGTTCTTCTCCCGGTCGATGGTCGGGGCGATGGCGGCGGCGTAAGCGGATGCGTCCTTGGCCTTTCCGCTGCGCCAGAGCGCCAGGGTCGAGGCGATGGCGTACTCGTAGCGGTTTGGGGCCTTGGTGAAGGCGACGCGGAAGTCCTCCGCCGACTCGGACCAGAGGCCTAGGCGAAAGGCCACGGCTCCCGCGGACTCGAAGGCGTACCAATAGTCGGGATAGAGGGCGATGATCTTGCGGTAGTCGAGGATGGCCAGGTCGTCGCGGCCCGTTTCCTCGTCGATCCCGGCCCGATAGACGTAGGGAAGGAAGTAGCCGGGCTCGAGGTCGATGGCCTTGGAGAAATCCTGGACGGCGAGATCGCGTTTCCCCTGGTCGAGCAGGAAGCGGCCGCGGTTTATGCGTATCCACGCCGAGTCCGGGGCCGCGGCGACGGCCCGGTCGAGATCGGAGCGGGCCCCGGCCATATTCCCGAGCTGGATGCGCACGCGGCTCCGATCGTCGTAGGCCAGGGGCGAGGTCGGGTCGAGGGCGATGGCGGCGCTCAACTCGACCTCGGACTCCGCGTATCTGGACTCGCGGAACAAGGCCTGTCCCAGGCCGAGCGTCGCGTCCGGGCTCTTGGGGTCGGCGGCGAGAGCGCGTCTGAAGAAATCCTCGGCCGCGGTCCAGTTCTTGTTGTCGAGATGGTACTGCCCCCAGGCGGTGAGCACCCGGGCATCCTGGGGCGATACGGCGATCGCGCGGTTGAGCAGGCTGCGCCTCGCCGCATCGTCGCCGGCCAGCCGGGCCATCTGGATCGCCATGGCGAAGGCCTTCGTGTTGTTCGGATCCGTGGCGAGCAGCGCGTCGATTTCGGCCCTGGCGGCAGGGAGCCTGCCGGCGGAGACGAGCACCGCCGCGTGCATGAGCTTCAGCTCGCTCGAGCCGGGCTCGGCGGCGATGAGCTTGGCGATCAGCTCGGCGGCCGCGTCGTTCTGGCCCTTCTTGAGAAGCGCCGACGCCTGTTCGAGGCCCTGGAGGCGCCGCTGCGCCGGGGTCATGCTTGCCGCAGGTCGGGTCGAAGCCGGGCTCGCCGGCGGCTTCGGCGCGCCGGCACAGGATGTCGCGAAGACCGCGAGCGCGAGCAGCGCCGTCGATCCAATAAACCGGGCCGTCGAGACGGCGACTCTCTGCTTTATCATGGTCGATCTCTCCGTTACGGACGCCGAGCGTCGATGCGGCGCATTGCGCGGCCCTCGGCGCCGGCCCTCAGCGCCGGTACTCGGCGCCGGTACTCGGCGCGGAAGATGCTACTCCGATAGCTCATCATTATGCAAGGTTGCACAAGGTAGCATAACCGGCTATATTCCATAGCCGCCATGAAAAGCGGCACGCTTCGGAAGGCCCTCGGGCTCATCCTCCTCTATATCGGCGTTTTCGTATTGCTGGTCGTAGTGCAGTTCTCGCGCGGCCCGGGTTTTTCCGAACACCTAGGTCGTCTCGAAGTGAGCGCGACGATACCCAAGACGCAGTCCGGTTCCCCGCCCGCCCGGCCGACCTCCTTCCGCATTTCGTATGCGGGTTTCACCCTCGCCGCTTCCACGTCGTCGCCCCTGCAGTTCCTGGCTGCCGACGGGTCGAGCAAGCCGCTCGGCATCGTCTCCCTGCAAAGGTCCACGAACGGCGTCCTCGTCCAATTGGATGGAGGGATCAGCCTTGCGTGCTCCGCGCCCGGCGCTGAAGGGTTCTCCCTCGGGGTCCAGGGGTTGAGCCCCGGTACGACTCTCCTCATGAGCTATCGCCTGGCCGGCGGCGCCACGTTGGTGAGCATCGGCGACAACCTGCGGCTCGACGCGCCCGGCGGCCCCTATTCGCTGGCGCTCGACGGCGTTTCCGTGAAGCGGGACCAGGGAGTCGTCAGCATCGCTTCCCAGCCCGCCGGACCGAGCACGATCGCCCTGGAGCTCATGGCCCCGCCCGCGTCCATAGCGGCTACCGGCGGATCGGGCCAGTTTACCGCCCAGGCGCCGAAGGACCCGGCCGTCTTCGCCGGCGAAATCGCGGCGTGGAGGGATAAGGTCTGGTCGGCTCTGGCCGGATCCCGCTTCGATACGGCGAACATCGCCTGGAAATCCGCAGACGGCAGCGAGGCCTTCTCCGAACAGGCGCTCGACGTCTACTTGGCGGAGTCTCTGGCCCGAGGCAACTACGCGGATGCCCTGGCGAGCATCAAGGGCGTCAAGGAACGATGGCCCGGCTCGCTCAGCTACCTGAGCGCTCCCTTCCTCGGGGGCTTGGCGGCCAAGATGCCCGGTTTGGAGACTGCGGACCTCGCCGAGGTGAAACGAGTCGGACAGCTCATCCAGGCCAAGTCTCCCGACCTTTTCACGAAGGAGCACCTTGTCCGCTTCCTGCTCGATCGCGCCCCCTACGCCATGGCCCAGGACGCCTTCCATTTCGCCTCCACGGTCGATCCCTCCCAGCTCAGCATTCGACAGGATATCGGAATCCTCGGCTGCATCGTGGAATCGAAGTCCCTGCTCGACGATTCGGGGAATCCCTTCCTGAAGCTCGGCTCCGTGACCGATCGCATCCTGAGCGCGGTGCGCAAGTCTTCTGGGGGCTTCTTTCTCGCCACGGATGACGATGGATCGACGGACCTGCGGCTCTCCCTCCTTGCGGGTACCTATCTGGTCCGCTACGGCACACTCATGAGCCTGGACACGCTCGTCGGCGTCGGCCAGAGTCTCGTGGAAGGAGCGCTCGGACTTTCGGATGCCCAAGGCTTCACCCCCGCGCACCTGGTCGTGAAGGACGGGGTGGCCGGCCAGACGAGCGGCTCTATCGCTCCTGAGAATCTGTATCCGATCGTCGCCGGGAATCCCTATTATCCGCACGAAGTCTCGTTCAGCAAAGATATAGCGCCCGGCGTATGGGCCTGGACCTGCTCGCCCGAAATAACCGTGACAGTGAACGGCAATCAGGAAGTTTTCCATGTCCGCTTCCCCGTGGGGGCCTCGCACTACCTCGTCCTGTACGGCATCAAGCCCTTCACGAACATCAAACTGTACGACATCGACTACAGTCCCGATCCGGCCTTCGAAACCTACGACGCCTCGGGCTTCCTCTATCACCGGCCGACCGAAGCGCTGTACATGAAGATGAAGCATAAGAAAGAAGTCGAGAACATCCGGCTGACGTTCTAGTCCGCCCTCCGATTGACCAGGCCTGGGGCATTCTGTACAGTGCCCCATGCGAATAGAGACCTGTTTCCTTCGGCGCGAGCTCGACGGCAGGGCGCTTGGCGCCGCGAAACGGCTGGCGCCTTTCCTGGGCTCCGCCCCCCTCCTCGATGTGGTCGATGTCATCCTCACCGACCTGTCGCTGCCTTCCTCCCTGGTCGAGGAACTGTTCGCCGATCCCGTAGTCCAGTACATCGCCTCGGCCGCGGCTCCGAGCCTGGGCGCCTTCGCCGGATGGGATTGGCTCGTCGAGATAGCCTATCGCCCCGGCGTCACCGACACGCTCGCCCTGACCGCCCGCGAAGCCCTGTCGATCGCGGGACTCTCGGTGTCGGGCGACAGCGTCGTGCAGACCGCCCGACTCCACCTACTCAGGTTCCCCGGCCTCTCCCGCGAGGCGGTCTCCCGAGCCTTCGCGCCTTTCTGGAACCCCCTCATCCAGACGGCGAGCTTCATCTCGGCCGCGGAGTGGGCGGAAGGGGGGCGGCTTCCCGATCTCTACCCCGTGGTGTCGCTGCACGAGAGCCGGGAGCCCCGGCTCATCGACCTGGCCGCGATGGACGATGCGGCCCTCCTGCGGCTCTCTGCCGAGCGTCTGCTCGCCCTGAGTCTGAGCGAGATGCAGGCCGTCTGCGATTACTACGTCGTCGCCGCAACCGCCGAGACGCGGACCGCGGCCGGCCTTCCGCCAGCCGCCACCGATGTCGAAATCGAGATGATCGCCCAGACCTGGAGCGAGCACTGCAAGCACAAGATCTTCAACGCCCGGATAGAGTACCGGGACGAGTCGGGCGCCCAGACGATCGATTCGCTGTTCACGACCTATATCAAGGCCACGACGGACAAGCTCCAACCTTCGCGGCCCGACCTCCTGTCGGTGTTTACCGACAACTCCGGGGTCTTCGCCTTCGACGAGAGCTACGCCGTCTGCGTCAAGGCCGAGACGCACAACTCGCCCTCGGCCCTCGATCCCTACGGCGGGGCGATCACCGGCATCGTCGGGGTCAACCGCGACATCCTCGGCACGGGCATGGGCGCGATGCCGCTCTTCAACACCGACGTCCTCTGCTTCGCGCCGCCCTCGACCCCCGATGACCAGGTGCCGGAGGGGCTGCTCCGCCCGCGCGAGCTGCTCGCCGGCGTGCACCGCGGCATCGTCGACGGGGGCAACCAATCGGGCATTCCCGTGGCCGCCGGGGCCTTCCTCTTCGACGAGAGCTACATGGGCAAGCCGCTGGTCTTCTGCGGCACGGGCGGCATCATGCCGCTCAGGCTGCGCGGCTCGCCGTCCTGGGAAAAGCGGATCGAGGCCGGCATGGCCGTCGTCATGGTGGGCGGGCGCATCGGCAAGGACGGAATCCACGGGGCCACCTTCTCCAGCCTCGCCCTCGACGAGACGAGCCCCTCTTCGGCCGTGCAGATCGGCGACCCCATCATCCAGAAGCGCATGACCGATTTCCTGCTCGAGGCGCGCGACCTCGGGCTCTACCAGGGCATCACGGACAACGGGGCGGGCGGGCTCTCCTCCAGCCTCGGCGAGATGGCCGAGAGCTCGGGGGGCATACGCATCGACCTCGACGCCTGCCCTCTCAAGTATCCGGGGCTCTCCCCCTGGGAGATTCTCGTCTCGGAGAGCCAGGAGCGGATGAGCCTGTCCGTGCTGCCCGAGTTCCTGGGCGAGCTCCTCGATCTGGCGCGGCGCCGCGGCGTCGAGGCGACCGCCATCGGGGAATTCACCGACTCGGGATTCGTGGAGCTGCGCTCGGGCGGCAAGACGGTGGGACTCCTCGACCTTGAGTTCCTCCACCGGGGGCTGCCGAGAATGCGGCTCGAGGCCGAGTGGAAGCCCCGCCCCGCCCCCGCGTCCGCGACCCTCGTCGATCGCGGCGACTGGACCGGCACCCTGCTCGCCGTGCTTGCCGAGCCGAACGTCGCTTCCAAGGAAAGCCTCGTGCGGCAGTACGATCACGAGGTCAAAGGCATCTCCGTCGAGAAGCCCTTTACGGGCCTCGAGCGCGACGCTCCGAGCGACGGCGCCGTCCTGAAGCCGCTCTATTCCTCGTGGCGCGGCCTGTGCGTGACCCACGGCATCAATCCGCGGCTCTCGGTCCACGACACCTACGCCATGGCCCTCGCGGCGGTCGACGAGGCCTATCGGGCCCAGATCGCCCTCGGCGCGAACCCCGACTCGGCGGTGGCCCTCGACAATTTCTGCTGGCCCGATCCCGTCGCGGCGCCCGACAACCCCGAGGGCGCGTTCAAGCTCGCCCAGCTCGTGCGCGCCTGCACGGGCCTGCGCGAAGCCTGCCTGGCCTACGGCCTGCCCCTGGTCTCCGGCAAGGATTCCATGAAGAACGACGCCTTCGCGGGAGGAAGGCGCATTTCGGTGCAGCCGACGCTTCTCGTGACCGTGGTCGGGACGATCGACGATTGCCGCAAGGCGCTCTCGACGGATTTCCTCGAGCCGGGCGACCTCATCTACATTCTCGGCGAGACGAGCGGCCTCCTCGGCGCCTCGATCCTGGAGCGGACCATTCCGGGCGGGCGGGACGGCCACGCCGAGCTGGGGCCCTGCCCCGCGGCCCGTCCCGAGCGGCACATCCTCCTGTATCGCGCCCTCGCGAAGGCCATCTCCGGCCGCGCCCTGCGCTCCTGCCACGATCTCTCCGACGGGGGTCTCGCGGTCGCTCTGGCCGAGTCCTGC
The DNA here is from genome assembly GCA_021779995.1 of bacterium. GTDB lineage: Bacteria > Spirochaetota > Spirochaetia > Treponematales > Rectinemataceae > JAJXZP01. The sequence goes on from JAJXZP010000224.1 coordinate 90,206, forward strand.
CTCGGCGGCCGCCTGGGGGCGCGGCTGCGCCTCGACGCCCTGCCCGGCATGCCGAACCCCGCGGCCGGCGTTTCCTCGGCCGGCGCTGCCGCGACGACGGCTGAAGCGACGACGGCTGAAGCGGCCCGGCCCGAGGCCCTCCCTCGGGCGGCCTGCTGTCTCTTCGCCGAGGATCCCGGACGCTTCCTCGTCTCGGTCCGTCCCGAAGACCGGGAGCGCTTCGAGCGCAGCATGGCGAATCTGCCCGCGGCTCTCATCGGAGAGGTGACCGAGGAGCCGGGGATTCGCGCGAGTCTCGGCGGCCTTCGGGTGCTGGACGCCGATCTGGCGAGCGTCGAGCGCGCCTACAAGACGCCGATAGCGTGAGGAGGAACGAGTGAAACCCAAGGCGCTTATCCTGGCCGGCTACGGCTTCAATGCGGACGCGGAGCTCCGTGAAGCCTTCGGCCTGGCCGGAGCCGAGGCGGAGCGGCTGCAGCTTTCCGACCTTTTCGCCGATCCGGAAATCCTCGAACGTGCGGAAATCCTGGCCTTTCCCGGCGGCTTTTCCTTCGGCGATCACCTGGGCTCGGGGCAGGTCGCCGCCCTGCTCTGCCGTCGCTATCTCGGCGAAAGCCTGCGACGTTTCATAGCCACGGGCGGCCTCGTCATCGGAATCTGCAACGGCTTCCAGGTGCTGACGAAGCTGGGGCTTCTGCCGGGCGGAGGAGGATCGGCTCCCTCGCGGGAGGTGACGCTGATCCAGAACGAGTCGGGCCTCTTCGTCGACGATTGGGTGGACATCCATTTCGAGCACAAAACGGCCTGCCTGTGGACGAGGGGGCTCGAGGACCGCATGCTGCCCGTGCGCCACGGCGAAGGCCGTTTCGTCGCCAAGGACGAATCCGTCCTGGAGAGCCTGGAAGCGGGGGGACTCGTCGCCCTGCGCTACGCCTCCGGCTCCAATCCCAACGGCTCAGCGCGCGACATAGCCGGGATCTGCGATCCGAGCGGACGCGTATTCGGGCTCATGCCCCACCCCGAGGCCTTTCTGGTCCGGGAAAACCATCCCCTGCGCCGGCGCGCGAAGGTAGGGAAGGTCGGCATCGACCTGTTCGAGAACGGAGTCCGCGCCGCCCGGGATCGCCTCTGATGCCTCGAGCCCGAGCGGACTGGGACTTACGTCGCTCGCATACTTTGGTATAATAGATTAAAAGGTAGCTTTTTCAAAAAGCGGACGAGTTTTGAAAAAGCCTGAAGGTATCGACGTCTCGCTTGAATGCTTCGGTATTTGGGCGGTTTTGCGCAGCTCCCGCAAAATGCGTCTGCATTTTGCGGGGATTAATATAATGGAACGTTAATTCCTAAAAGTGTATCGCGGGGGGCCGCTTCGATGTCCGACACCGTGAATCTGGAAGCCGTGCGCGAGGAATACGAAAAGCAAGTCTTCGATCTGCGCCAGCTGCTCGAAGTCTCCAAGAGCCTCAATTCGACATTGGATTACCATATCCTCATCGATTCGATCCTCTTCACGATCATGGGTCAGATGAAGGTGCTCAAGGCCGGTCTCTTCGCCCGAAAGGGGTTGGACTCCACGTACTTCAGCTTTCACCGGAATTACAAGGGATTCGAGATCGATCACTCGATCGATTATTCGATAGCGGAAGACCATCCGATGATCAAGCTCTTCAACCGGCAGTACGGATGCTACACCATCGAGGACATCCGTCAGCGCCTGGGCTCGCTGCGCGGCATAGAGGGTCTCGCGGCGCTCGAACCGAGTCTTGTGGTCCCGCTCAAGGCCAAGGGGGTCATCAACGGCATCCTCGTCTTGGCCGACCGCATCGACGACGCCGAGTTCGAGATCGGCGAGCGCGAGTACATCCTGAATCTCGCCTCCCTCGCGGCCATCGCGATCAACAACGCCTTTCTTTTCGAGATGACCACGACGGACATGATGACGCGCCTCAAGATGAAGCACTACTTCTACACGGTGCTCCTCGAGCGCATGGAGAGCGCGGCTATCGGCGGACGGCCGCTCTCCGTCGTCATGATCGACATAGACTTTTTCAAGAAATTCAATGATACCTACGGCCATACCTGCGGAGACGCGGTGCTCAAGCAAGTGGCGCGGATACTGCAGGCGAATGTGCGGGGTCAGGATCTGGCCGCGCGCTACGGAGGCGAGGAGTTCTGCATTCTCCTTCCCGAAGCCGACCGGGAGCGCGGGCGCCTCATCGCCGAACGGATCCGCGAAGGCGTGGCCTCCACCCCCACCGAGTACGAAGGCAAGAAGCTGACCGTGACGATTTCGCTGGGAGTGGCCCAGTACGATCCGGCCCGGGACGTGTCGGGCAAGTCGCTGATCGACCGGGCCGACCGGGCGCTCTATCGCTCCAAGCAGACCGGGCGCGACCGCGTGTCGGTGGCGGATTGACCGTGTCCACGGTGTTCGTCGCCAACCGCACGGCGGCCGAGGGCGGGCCCGCGACAGCCCGGGCGAGTCCGGCCATTTCGATCCTCGGCGCCCTGCAGAGGGCCGGCGTCGTCGTGCGCCACGACTGCGGCGGCAAGGCCCTCTGCGGCACCTGCCGGTTCCGCGTGCTGAAGGGCGCCTCGGCCCTCTCGCCGATCCTCCCGCGCGAGGGAGAGCGCCTGGCGGCCGTCGGGGAAGAGGCCGCCGCCGGCGCTTTCCGGCTCGCCTGCCAGGCGCACGCGTTCCGCGACATCGAGATTGAACTGTCGCTCTGAAGGAGGGCGTATGCGGCCTTGGTGGGAAGATGCGGTCTTCTACCAGATCTATCCGCGAAGCTTCATGGATGCCGACGGCGACGGGATCGGCGATCTTCGCGGCATCGAGTCGCGGCTCGACCATATAGTCTCGCTCGGGGCGGACGCGATCTGGATCTCGCCCATCTTCCCCAGTCCCATGAAGGACTTCGGCTACGACGTGTCCGACTACCGCGGCGTCGATCCCCTGTTCGGCACCCTGGAAGACTTCAGGCGCCTGCTCGCCGCCGCGAAGCAGCGGGGCCTCCGCCTGGTCTTGGACCTCGTCGCCAACCATAGCTCGGACGAGCATCCCTGGTTCGTCGAAGCGCGCTCGTCCAGGTCGAACCCGCGACACCCCTGGTATCTCTGGGTCGAGGACACGGGCCGGCCGCCCAACAACTGGAAGGCCATCTTCGAGCTGGGCACCGCCTGGCACCGGAACGAGGCCACGGGGGAACGGTACCTCGGCACCTTCACGCGGCACCAGCCCGAGTTCGACTGGCGGAATCCCGAGGTTCGGCGCGCGTTCTACGACATCATGCGCTACTGGTACGACCTGGGCGTGGACGGTTTCCGCCTCGACGTGGCCACCGCCTACCTCAAGGACGAGCGGCTGCGCTCCAATCCTTTTTCGCCGCGCCTGGTCCCCGATCTCCTCCAGCGGCATCTGTACGATCGCAACCGGCCGGAGGTTCACGAGATCTTCCGGGACATGCGAAAGGTGGCCGACGGGGCGGGCGAGCGCGTCCTCATCGGGGAGACCCACGGCCAGGACCACGCTTTGGCCGCGTCGTGCCACGGCGAGGCCGACGACGAGCTCCACATGGCCTTCAACTTCGATTTCCTCAAGCAGCCCTGGAGCGCGGAGGCCTTCCGCCATTCGGCCGAACGCTGGTACGCCGCCCTGCCCGAGGGGGCCTGGCCCAACTTCACCCTCTCGAACCACGACCAGAACCGCCACGCCTGGCGCTACCGGGGCCGGACGGAAGGGGAGACCGTGGCGCGCGCGAAGGTGGCGGCGGCGATGCTGCTGACGCTTAAGGGGACGCCGTTTCTCTACTACGGCGAGGAGATCGGCATGACCTGCGTCCGCATTCCGCGGCGCCGTCTGCGGGACCCGCTCGGAATCCGCACCTGGCCTTTCTGGCGGAACGGCCGGGACCAGGAGCGCACGCCGATGCAGTGGGACGCCTCGCCGGGAGCGGGCTTCAGCTCGGGCGAGCCCTGGCTCCCGATCAACCCGGACTGGCGCTCCCGGAACGTCGCCGCGCAGGAAGGCGATCCTTCCTCGCTCCTGTCCTGGTATCGCGCCCTCGGGCGGCTCCGCAAGGCCGAGGAGTCGCTCTCGCGCGGCTCCATCGAGTTCCTCGACCTCCGGCGCGACCTGCTCGCCTACGATCGGCGAATCGCCGGCGGGGGCGCCGCGGCCGCCGCCGCAGAGGGCGCCGCCGACGCTGCGGC